>JBAPQU010000244.1:0-12322 GCA_049280795.1 Candidatus Sulfotelmatobacter sp. | reverse complement strand
GAGTTGTCCTGCTACAATCTCCCATCGTAAATGAAGTCCTCCGCCAAACCCGAGTCTCAAAAGCCAAAGTTGGCGGAACCACAGACTTTAGGTGCCAAGCCGCTTGATATTGTGCCGATGCTGGATCTGCAACGGCAGTATGAGCAGATTCGGGCAGAAGTGCTGGAGGCTGTTGAGCGGGTGTGCGCTTCGCAGCACTACGTTCTAGGGCCTGAGGTTGAGGCGTTTGAGCGCGAGTTGGCGGGCTTCTGCGGAACGCGGGACGCGGTCGGGTGCGCTTCTGGGACTGACGCCTTGTGGCTGGCTCTGGCTGCGGCTGGAGTGGAGCCGGGAGATCAGGTTCTTACCACTCCTTTCAGCTTTTTTGCCTCGGCCAGCGCCATTGTGCGCACTGGTGCGCGGCCAGTGTTTGCCGATATCGATCCGCGGACGTTTAATCTTGATCCGGCGCGGGTTGAGGGTTTTCTGCGCGCCGGCTGCCGGGACAGACTGCGCGCGTTGCTCCCAGTTCATCTCTACGGGCAGTGCGCGGATATGAACGGTTTGCAACCGCTGGCGGATGAATTCCATCTCGCCGTGATTGAAGATGCGGCGCAGGCGATTGGGGCGCGCCTGGGCGAGCGCGAGGCGGGATCGTTGGGCGTCTCGGCGGCGTTCAGTTTCTATCCCACAAAAAATCTCAGTGCTTATGGTGAGGCTGGGTTGGTGACTACCAGCGATCCGGAGATGGCAGCGCACATGCGGCGTCTACGAAATCACGGCAGCCCCCGCCGCTATCTTCACGATGAGATGGGATGGAATTGCCGGCTCGATGCGATGCAAGCGGCGATTCTGCGGGTGAAGTTTCAGTATGTGGGAGGATGGAACGACGCTCGGCGGGAGCGCGCGGTGCGATACGACGAACTTTTTTCTGCCTCGGGGCTGGTTTCACGCGGTGAGCAACCGGAGAATGCTGGGCCTATTCAGCTTCCGCAAACTTTAGCGTCGGCTTTTCATATTTTTCACCAGTATGTCGTCCGTGCCTATCGCCGCGACGAACTGCGCGAGTTCCTTACGGCTCGCAAGATCGGGACGGAGGTCTACTACCCGATTCCGCTGCACCTGCAACCTTGCTTTGTATATCTTGGCTATCGTGAAGGCGACTTCCCTGAGGCCGAACGCGCCGCGAAGGAAGTGCTGGCTCTGCCGATGTTCCCAGAACTCACGGAAGAGGAACAGCGCTGGGTGGTGAAGAGCATCGCGGACTTCTACTGCTAGCGGCGTCGGCGTTTCATTGACGGCTTTGCGGGTTCCTTCTGCTCGCCTGGGGCCATTACGCGGCGCACAATCGGCGAGTTCATCTTGTATTTGCGCTCGGTGATATTGCCGTTGTCGTCTTTCACTCGCAGGATGAAGACTGGGAGGACGCCTTCCTTGTCGAAATTCTCACTGGTCACCGTGACGGGCAGCACACCGTTGAGGCCATGCTCGCGGTAGGCGGTTTCGTAGCGATGTTTTCTGATGTTCCAGGTAAAGACGCGAATCTGATCAAAGTCATAGGGCAGGCCGTCACGCGGCTCGGTGACGACACAGAGATACTGCGAAACTTTCTTGTCGGCGCCTTCTTTCTCTGGATCCTCAACTTGATTGAGCGCGAAGAACGCGACGAAACGCTGGCCTTCCGCATACTGCGCAACATCGAGAGGAACATCGATGTCTACCATGCGGGCCAGCACCCAGCCCACACGATTCTGCTCGTCCCGCACCAGCCACCAGTCTTCGAGCACCGGGCCCGGCGACGCTTTCCCCGGCTTGGCAGGGACAGGAATTGCGCCCGGCTGTTTCTCTGCAGTAGCGCGTTTTAGAACAGAAACTTTGGCTCCCGCGGAAAGCTGGTACAGATGTTCAGTTTCACGGCCGGGGGTTAAATGCAGGTTGGAGTCGTTGCGCACCACGCCGGGCGCCTGCACTGGATCGCTGACGTTATCTTTCGTGAGTTTTTGCAAGCCCTCGTAGGTTTGCTCGTCCACCAGAAAGCGTTGTTCGATCCAGCCCTCGATCCCGCTCGCTGTGCGCACGCGCGAGAATCGCTTCTCGCGCTCCAGCACCTCCACGCGCTCGCCGTTCTTCACAGTACCGATGCGGTTATAGATGGTGGCTACCTGATCGCGCAGTGTGGCCTGGGGCGCTGAGACATAATTTACCTCCAGCACGTGATGGCCTCTGCGGTTGCAGGCGGCGAGTCCGAGCAAGAAGGCGGCAGCCAGCCCGAATGCCAGGATGCGCCGATAAATTTGCGTTGGATCGAGCACTCTCACGATGGTAGCGGAGTTTTTACTATAGCGCGTTGGGCCGGGGTTTGCGGACACTTACGTATGCGCCCACACTTCAGCAAAACGGAATCCTACCCGTAACCTGACATCCCAAAGGTGATTCGGTTACCATGGAGGCAGAGCAGGTAATAACCAAACTAGTGATGAAAAACATGTTCAAGAATCATTTGGCGCTTGTGTTGGCGATCGCATTGGTGCTCGCCGCTGGTTTGTGCGCAGCGGCGGCTGACGACGTGAATTCGGTGCTGCGTCCGCCCAAAGGGGCGCAGGTTGCCATCGTGGTCTTCGAGGATCTGCAGTGCCCGCAGTGCCGCCGCGTGTCGCCGATTCTCGAGCAAGCCTCGAAGACCTACAAGATTCCGCTGGTGCGCCATGACTTTCCCCTGCCCATGCACAACTGGTCTTACGACGCGGCGGTGATGGCGCGTTATTTCGACGCAACTTCGAAAGCGCTGGGCAACGATTTTCGCGATTATATTTTCTCGAACCAGTTCGAGATCAATCCGCAGAACCTGCGCAGCTATGCCGAGAAGTTCTCCAGCGAACACAAAGTGGAATTTCCTTTTGTGGTCGATCCGCAGGGCAAGTACGCGGCAGAGGTGAATGCCGACCGCGATCTGGGCAAGGCCATTAAACTTGACCACACGCCTACGGTCTACGTCGTCAGCAGCCGCCATGCGGAAAGGCCGTATGTGGAGATGAAAGACAGCAGCCAGCTTTATGCGCTGATTGATGCGATGATGAAAGATTAGTACCCAGTACCTGGTACCGAGTTTTCAGTACGCAGTACGCAGTTCTCAGCTCCCAGCTTTGGCAGATCTTTTTTTTCGTTCTCCTGCATGCGTCTGGTTCGAATCTCCAAAGCCAGTGCCGATGGCGCGGGCGGCGCGCACCAGTTCACCTTGCGGATCAACTGACTTGAGGTGACCGATGGCATGGGCCACATCGACAGAGACGATTGAGTCGCCATGCAAGGCAACCATCATGCCGAATCCTCCGGCGGCGATTAGTTCAACGGCGGCCACGCCGAAGCGCGTTGCCAGAATGCGATCGAAGGGTGAGGGTGTACCGCCACGTTGAATGTGGCCCAGCACGCTGACCCGCACTTCTTTGCCCGATCCGGTAGCGATGGCATTGCCGATCAAGTTGCCGACCGAACTGGCGCGGCGATTCTCCTTGAACTCATGCGGCAGCTTCACTCCTTCAGCCACCACAACAATGGTGAAATGCTTGCCGGCGCTTTCGCGCTCCGCGATAGTGTGGCAGACATTCTCGATGGTAAACGGAATTTCTGGAATGAGGATGACGTGAGCGCCGCCGGCGATGCCGGCTTCGAGCGCGATCCAGCCGCAGTCGCGGCCCATGACCTCGATTACCATCACGCGATGGTGGGACGCCGCAGTCGTGTGAATCTTATCGATGGCATCGGTTACGGTGTGCAGTGCGGTATCGAATCCAAACGTAACCTGGGTTGCGGAAAGATCATTGTCGATGGTTTTGGGCACACCGACTATTTTCAGTCCCTTCAGAAAAAGTTCGTGGCCGATCTTCTGTGAACCATCGCCGCCAATGGTGATGATGGCGTCGATGCCGAGCTTGGCCGCGTTGGCAACCACCTGGGCCGAGATGTCGCGAGAAACTTCCTTGCCATTTTCCACGCTCTTGTAATGAAAGGGATCGCCGCGGTTGGTGGTGCCGAGGATGGTGCCGCCACGGGGCAGAATGCCGGAGACTTTCTCGAGCGTGAGTTCGAATGCTTTGTCGGGCCAGATTAGGCCATCGAAGCCATCGGGAATGCCGATGACCTTCCATCCGTACTTAATGATGGCGGCCTTAGTGGCGGCGCGAATTACGGCGTTGAGGCCGGGCGCGTCCCCGCCTCCGGTACCGATACCGATGCAGCGAATGTCAGGCATGGATTTCGTCGTTCTTCCTTAGTGGTTAGTCGATGGTCGATTAATCGATGATCGCGGCAAGTTTCCTAGAGTGGACTTGCCTTAACGATCATACTGAGCCTTTTGGGGATGGCAACTTACGAGTGGGCGTGGAGGGATGGGCCTTCTGTCACCGGTAAACTTCGCGGCGGTGGCCGATGCGAATTACCAGGATGGTAAGCGCCCGGTGTTGGATCTCGCAGATCACACGGTAATCACCGATACGATAGCGCCACAGAGTGCCGAGCGAACCGCTTAGGGCCTTGCCTAAAGTGCGGGGGTCTTCTTGGCTGGCGACGCGGTCATCGAGAAAATCGGCGATGCGCCGGGCCACAGGCTTGTCCAGCTTCTTGAGTTGATTCCTGGCGGTCTGGGTGTAATCAATCGTCCAGGCCAAGGTCGGCTCTCACCTGGGCACTGGAATGAATTTTTTCTTCGCCTTTACGGACCCGCTCAAGCACGTCGGCCGCGAGATAGTAGTCTTCCAAGTCATCGAGACCGCTTTCGATCATTTGGCGCAGATAGAAAGCCTTGGTGCGACCGGTCTGAGCTGCGAGGAAATCGAGCCGCTGCTCGGCTTCGGCGGAAAGTCGGATGGAAGTTGCCATATGAATACTTGCATTCATTGTATCACCAAGCGATCCGATTACAGCAGCAGATTGAGTCCGGCGGCGTCAGCGAACGCGCGAAAATCTTTGTCCCGGGCAAGGAGGGGAATGTCTCGGTCGAGGCAGGACTGCGCGATCAAGGCATCGCCGAGACGCGCTTTGCGGCGGTTGGATAATACCTTCGCGCGCAGCAGACCGGCGCGCTGCCAATAGCCAGGATTTAGGTCGATCATTGGAATGTCAAAAAGTTCTTGAAATACAGCCGGGGACACGGATGGATCGCTCAAAAGCTCGGCGAGGACGGCTGGAATCATTAGAAGTCGCTGGTCTGCCAGCGCCTGATCGAGCAACTGTGTGTCGTCTCCGGGGGCGCCTTCGAGAAACGCGATCCAGGTGCTGGTATCGGCGGCAATCATGAGAGTAAGGAACGCGGGTCAGCGACGTTATCGAGTCTTCAGCGATCTTCTTTCAATTCCTCGAATGTGCGACTGAAGCGCACTTTGCCGCGCATTTTCCGCAGGCGATCATAGGCCTGCGATGCGGCTAGCAGTTGCAGACCTGTTCGAACGGTCTGGGTGATGCCGGCTCCGCTGGCCTCCTGCGCCTTTTCCAGAAGGTCGGAGGGGATTTCCACAGTGATTTTGCGCGATGTTTCCATAACAGGCTCACTATACCATAGTCAATACCAGTATCGAATACGGTAAATTGGTGTTTGCTTTTCGCTATAAGCTAGCTTAAGCTAGCTTAAATGAAAAATGATGTCTCAACTAGCCCGGAAGTGGGTGCTTTCGAAGCGAAGAACACATTCGGGACTCTGCTGGACCGTGTCGAGCATGGCGAAGAGATCGTGATTACACGGCATGGTAGGCCTGTGGCCCGGTTAGTGCCTAACGCCGGACATCCCGACCAAGATCAAGTGCGGGCAGCATTCGAGCGTCTGCGCGAAGGGGCTCGACAGTTGGCCAGGGAGAATCCAGGGCGGCCTGCTTTCGACTGGGAAGAGATGAAGAAGCTGCGCGACGAGGGCCGTCGATGATCGCAAGCGTAGGAACCTGGTTCCTGAAAATCTGGGAGCTGCCGGCATGAGCCTGGTTCTTGATAGTTCGGTTGCACTCGCGTGGATCTATGCCGATGAAACGACCGACGCTGTTCTGCGTTTGTTCGACGATGTAAGACTGGGTGGAGCATGGGTTCCGGGGCTATGGCGATGGAAAATTGCGAATGTTCTGCAATTGAATGTGAGGCGCGGACGCCACAGCGGAGATTTTCGCGACAATGCTTTGGCCAGCCTTGCGCTGCTTCCCGTGAAGGTGGATGCTGAAGCCGACCGGCAAGCCTGGGGCGCCGCTCTACTTCTTGCCGAGCGTCACAGGCTCACGGTTTACGACGCCGCTTACCTGGAGATTGCTGTTCGCCAGAAGATCGCGCTGGCCACGCTGGACCGGGAGCTGCGAGCGGCTGCTGTGAGTGAGAGAGTGCAGTTGCTGGGTGTGTGAAGAGAACCCCACTTCCCGCAAAGAATGCGAGAAATGGGTACCCGCCACTACGTCGTTGGAGCTACAGTCACATTCAAATTGGCCTGGAAGTTGGTGTTTACGCCGTTACAGGTGTAAGTCCCCATAATCGTTACGGTGCCGGAAGTAGTGAGGCCAGTTAAATCTATGCTCGCAGGATCTCCCGCCGTAATCGAAACTGCAGAATTGGTCGAGGACCAGGTAACGCCGGCAGTGACGTCCTGCGGACCCGAAACTCCTGAAACGTCTGCAGTCACCGTGACTGTAACTGGAGTGTCCGAATCGTCGGTATTGGACGGGAGGAAGGTCATCGTAAAATTCGTACCGTTCTCGACACAAACGGTCGCTGATGCCGTTGCGGTAATTCCCTGATCCTCCGCCGTAATCGTCGACGCCGCTGAACTAATGTCGGTCCCGGTCAGCACGCCTGAACTGTTGACTGCTATGCCACCACCGCTGCTGGTCCACGTGACCTTGCTTGAAATATTACCCGCCGAGGAGCTATCGGTATTGGTTCCGAAAGCTTCGAGTTGGGTAGTTCCGCCGAGCGGGACGGTCGGCGAGGACGGTGAAATGGTAATCGAAGCCAGCTGCTCTGGCACAAAAAACCCCTTGCAGCTTACCGCCAAGGCCAGTGCTGCGAGCGCGGTGAACGCGCCAGTTAGGCGCAATTTTTGTTTCGTCGATGACATAGTTGGCTGAGACTCCTTGGGCGCGCCCGGTAGTGAGGCAGTTTAATAATGAGGCGAGCCAAACGCGCGATTAATGTGTCGCAAAAAACGCGACACAACGCGCGGCTCGCCCAGATCCCTCGCTGCGCAAAAAACGCTTGCTCGGGATGACAATCAAACTGCACCACTACCGCACCCTGCTCCGCTTGAACCAAATTCCCGCTGCATTTCTACGATACGATTTCCGCGCTCCGACGGTTGTAAAAAATTGTAGCAGAGAAGATTCCGGGCTGAGCACGTAGTTGTCCTTTCGTGCCCAATACGGTACCAATGCGGCCAACTCTTCCGTGCTGGTTAGAACGATCCACGGCGGAAGAGCTTGCACGAAAAATGGCCAGCACCCGGATGCAGCGCTGGCCAATGGAATCATTCCTAAATCAGGTTTACAGGCCCTTGTGCTCCTCTTTTGGGGGGGGAGCTGCTGGCTTAGGCGCGGGGGCCGGCTTCTGCGGTTTAGGCGCTGCGGCAGGTTTGGGAGCGGCCTTGGGTGTGCTTTCTTTTGGCGCGTGCTCTTTGGGTGGATTTGCCTTCGCCACATTCTCCCTGGGTGCGCTTTCCTTACTCTCCTTCGGTGCGCTCTCGCGGGCCTTGGGCGCAGGTTTAGGTGCGCTCTCAGCCTTAGGTTTGCTTGCGGGTTTGGCGGGATGAACGTTTTCGGCTCGCGGCTCGCTTTCTTTGGCAGGCCCACTGGCGTGCGTTTTCGGTGTGGGGGCGGGCTTTGCCGCTGCATGGGTTTCAGCCGGATGCTCGGTAGCTGGATGAGTTTCCTTTTCGCGGGCTGCGGCGTTCTCCTTGGGAGCTTTTTCGGTCCGAGCCGTCTTTGCCGGCTGTTTAGTAGCGGTGGTCTTGTGTGCCGAAGTGCTGGCGGGCTTTTCCGCCTTCATAGCGTTTTCCGGCTTGGTAGTTTCAGGCTTGGTAACATGCGCGGCAGTATGATTCTCCGCCGGGGCCTTGGCTGCAGGATGATTTTCGGCAGGGCGAGACTCCGCGGCACGATTTCCCGCAGAGGCCGATGCGCGCGCTGCCTTGGGCGACATGGCAGGAGCGTGGTATGTGCCTCCAGCAGCTTTCGCCCTTACCACCCCAGCCCCGCTGAATTCGCCGGGGCGGGCCGTGGCAGCCACTGCCGGGCGGCCGTGATTTGTCGATGCGAACAGAGCCCGGTTTTTGCTGGCTGCTTCCCGTTGCTGCGTCTGTGCCGCGACCGGAGGAGTATGCGTTTGGTGCGCATAGGTTACTTGTTCGGGGGTGGGACGCACGGTCACGCCGCCCTGGCCGCCGTTGAAGGCTACGTGAGATGAGTTATTCACAATCACGGTGCGATCAACGTAAACGTTGGTGATCGTCGTAGTGTTCACGTTCATCACAGCGGTGTTGTAGAAGAAATTTCCGCCGCGCCATTCACCGCCGCCGAAGCCGGCGCCGCCATATCCGAAGCCGTAGTTGATACCGCCGTAGAAGCCGACTTGCGGCCCCCAGTAACCGCCGTTCCAGGCGTAGACGCCATCGTTCCAGCCCCAGTAACCGGGAGTCCAGAGCAAACCGGATTCAGGTGGCTCGACCCAGGTGCCGGGCACCCAGTAGTAGCCATCATCATCGTCCCAGGACCAGTAGCCGGGGGTCCACAAATAGCCCATGCCGGGGCACATGGGCTGGTCGTAAACCGGCAACGCGGGAGGCCCGATGCGCACGGAGATGCCGATGCCGATTTGCGCCGCAGACGGGGTAGAAAGAGCTGCTGGAAGAACCAGCAGCAGAAGTCCGAACATCAGCATGTAAACTGCGCGGTGAAGTTTCATCATGTTTCCTCGTGCCCGCTGGACTTGCCGGAAACGGCAGCGCCAGGACCGGGCAATTCTTCGCTCTCAAAAGCGCCGCAGGTTGGAGTACATTGCTGGGCAATAAGTTGGTTGGAATGTCAACTTTTGTCAGTGGGTAGTACCCAGTACCTAGTATCTAGTACCCAGTTCAGCAAAGCACAAAGTTTGAAGTTTACTGACGGGTTCTTTTATTCCATCATTACCTGCGAATTTTCCTTATGCGGCTCAGGATGAAAAGCAACTGCTGACTAAGGGCAGAATGTTAATGGAGAGGCAGGCGGGATTTTACTGGGTACTGGGTACTGGCAACTGGGTACTGACTAATTAGCTTTCTTCGATCTTGCGATGCGCTCGTCGATGCGCTTGCGGCCGGCGAAACCTTCGTCGGTACCGTGCCAGTGGGTGATCGATTCTTCGCCCATCTTCCAGCAGAGCAGAACGACGCGGCCTTCCACTTCGCAGGGAAAATCGAGCAGGCCGATATCGAGATCCTTCACCTGCACGCCGATGGAATCGATTTCGGCGAGGGCGTCTTTGGCGCGCTGCTCGGCCTTGGCGCGCTCCGCCTTGCGGCGTGCGACTGCAACCACATCGACGTGCGTGCCGCCGTTGAGGAAGATGCGGTGTTGCAATGCCTGCATCTCAGCCTCGGTTTCTTCCATAAGATTTTTGCCACTGATGGCCGCGCGCAGCAGGGACTCAAGCACGGGTAACAGCGACTGGGCTTCTTCGAGGGTGAAGGTTCGATCGGACATGGGATGTCTTCATTTTAGCGCAAATGTGGAGGCGTCGTTCGTCGTTAGCCGTTGGTCGTTAGCCGCGAGTCGTTAGTCGATAGCCAAAGCTACCACGGAATCGCGAACGGCTCACGAACAACGGCTAATGACGGTTCTCTACTTCCTGATCATCTCAATATCTAGCGTGATGGTAATGTCATCGCCGACCACGCCGGGACCACCGGATACTCCGAAGTCCATGCGATTGATCTTCGTGCTCGCCGAGGCGCCCATGCGTTGGTTGCCCCATGGATCTTTCATCGGCGCGGATGGCCCGTCGACATCGAGGACGACTTCCTTCGTCACGCCATGAATAGTGAGATCGCCGGTGACCTTCAGTTTGCCCGATCCGGCGGCTTCGATCTTCTTCGACTGGAAGGTGATGGTCGGATATTTTTTGACGTCGAGATAGTTGGGACTGCGTAGATCGTTGTCGCGCATGTCGACGCGGGTATCCACGGAGTTGGCATCGATGGTGGTTTGAATCGAGGACTTGGCGAGATTGGCCGGGTCGTACGCTACGGTGCCGCTCACCTTGGTGAAGGCGCCGCGAACGGTGGAGACTCCGAGATGCTTTACGGCAAACTGCGCCGAGGAGTGGGGCGGGTCGAGTTGCCAAGTGTCTTGCGCAGCGGCGGAGAGAGTAAGGAGTAAGGCGACGGCTAGAGCAGATAAAGTGCGGGACATAACACTGATTCTCCTGAAGTAGATTTGGCAGGGAGTTTGTACAGTCTACCAAACCGGCGACGCCGTGATCGCATGGGCTCTTCTGTGTCGCGAAATTAGTGTGTCCTACCGTTTGAAGGATCGGGAGACGTGGCTAGGTCCAAGTCGACGGGCATATCCTGCACGCCCTGCCTGTCGGGGTTGCAACCGCCATCGCGTCCGTAGTTCGTGCAGCGGCCGGCGACATCTTTGCGTTGCGGGGATTGCGCGTATTGCCAAACCTTCGCAAAGCTGATGCCGCTCTGGGCGGGGTTGGCGGTGTGCGCGGGAAAAGCACAGCCGGGCGCGGGCGGGCAGGCGTCATTCGTGACCCAGTATGTGATATCGCGGCCGGAGGAACTGGCGCGAATGTCTTCGGCAGTAACGATGTTGTTGTCATCTTTCGCGGCGATACCTGAGCAGTAGATGCCGGCGCGGAAGCCGGCGGCGGTGACGGCGTCGACCCAGGCGTAGATGTAGGCTTTCTGCTCGGGCAACATGCGCCCGCCTTGTTCCTGGTCGAGGAAGATGATGGTGTGCGTGGGAAAGCCTTCGCGGCGCGCGGCAGCGGCGGCCGCTTGCGCGTCGGAGTTGCCGAGCTTGGTTGCGTGGGCGGCGGATTTCAATTCGGCATATAGGCGTCCGTTGAAGAGCACGAGGAAGCCGAAGCCGGCGGATTCGACGGCGGCGCGATGGCCGGTCCAGGTGTTCGTTTTTTCGCCGGGAGGGTTGTTGAGCCAGTAGCCGGTGTAGGAAAAAGTTTGGTGGAGGGCTTTCAGGTTGATGTCTCCGGGGTAGGTGTTGCGGTCGAAGCCGAGATAGGAGACCGATTGAAGTTGCGCGCTCGCCTTGGGAATGGGGATTAATCCAAGCGCCGCAAGAACAACCACAATTGCAGTGACTTGCCTCACGCCGTTGGAGGTTCACACGCGAATTGAATAGCTCCGCGAACCGACTCGGGTCGGCTCAGTCTTTCGACCACCTGAGCGGTTATTTCGATGGCTTCAACGACACGCCACGAATCGCGGTTGGCCCACCGCACATAGATGGGCCAGTAATCATCGGCATTCGGGACATAAGCCATCAGAGCACCTTGCCCTGAGCTATTGGAATTTCCGCTGTACCAGACCACTAAGGCGTCGTGCGCAACATCTGCAATGTAACGCCGAAGTCCATTTCTGCCCTCGGTCTTGACATGGATCGGCTCTCCGATCGAAGCCTCATCGTATGTTGGGCCAATAAAAGTTTTCTGTGACACCACGCGATTCGGTACGAAAGGAGGGACATTGAGCTTCTTGTTCCGAATTGACAACAGGCCGAGCCATTTGCCGGAGAACCTGAGCCACCGCCAGCCAAAAAAGTTATCGATCTTGATCACAATTACGGAGGGAGGAACGTAGGTGCGCAGCAATCCTACGGTTAGGGCTTGCACTTCTTCGATGAAGGCAGGAGCGTCGTCCAGGGCCGGTGTGATTGTCATCGACGTAACCTCGATATTTAGCCGCCAATGTGGACCATTGTACGCGACGCGGGAACAAAATCTGGCTCGCCGATGTGGTGGCGTTCTTCTTTTTTCTGGATTACGCCGCGGATGAAATCTTCCAGCTCTTCGTCGCTCGCGCCGCGTTGCATCTGGGCGTGCAGATCGTGGTCCCAGACCGAGAACAGGCAGGTGCGGATTTTGCCGTCGCTGGTGATGCGGATACGGCTGCAGTGTCCGCAGAAGGGATGCGAGACGGGAGCGATGATGCCGATTTCGCCGACGCCGTCGTCGAAGCGATAGCGGCGAGCGGTCTCCGAACGCGCGTGCGGGATTTCGACCAGTGGTCGGTACTCGGCCATGCGGGCCAAAATTTCATCGAGCGTAACCACAGTTGCCGGCGTCCAGGTGCGATCTTCTTCGAGCGGCATTAATTCGATGA
>JBAPQU010000243.1:0-2660 GCA_049280795.1 Candidatus Sulfotelmatobacter sp. | reverse complement strand
GTATTCGGGCGGAGGCAGTGCTGCGGTGGGGCGCGCGGTGTGGTTGCCGCGTGCCGAGCCCATGCTTCCGGTAGGCATGCGTCCGGAAATGTTGGGAATGCGCGACGGACGGATGGAGCGTGGTCCTGAAAAAGAGCGCGCGACGTGGACGTATTACGTGGGAGTTGAGCAAAGCGCCAGCGCGGTAGAAGCATCCGCGGCGGCGAAGAACGGCAAGCACGCGGCGCGGACCTATACGAACGAAGATATTGATCGCGTGGCCGCGAAGAGCGAACCGTTTACGAAGAAGTAGATTGGCTGGTGTGGTGGAAGTCTTAAAAGCCCGGCAGATGCCGGGCTTATTTTGTAGTCGTGCAGTTCGGCTTACGTGTTAGGCCGGTTAAGCCTGAGATCCCTTCGGCTTCGCTCAGGGCAGGCTCTTCGCTCCGCCTGAAGAACGGCTGCGCTCAGGATGACAGCGTCCTGTCATAGTCAAACTGCGCCACTACCGCTTTTTTTGATGGGGCGCAATGGCGCGTTGTGCGCGATCTAAGCGAGAAGCTTTGTCATCGGCTCCCAGTAGTGAGCTTTCCATCCCGATGCGAGTGATTCGGCCTCGCCTTTGGGAAAGCCAGTGTGGTCGAATACGATTTTTGAGCCGGCGCTTTGCTCGACGAGTTCGAACCTTGCGATCGAATAAGCACCCGCGGGCCAGCTTCCGGCGCGCCAGGCCTGCACGATGCGCTGGTTCGGAATGAGCTCTACTTGTCGTCCGGTAATGTAGCCGCCGAAGAGTGCGAACGCGCCGCCGGGTTCGCGATTGATCTCGGCGGGTTTGTTGCCCAGATGCATGGACTGCATGACTCCGCTGAGCTCGATGACCTTATCAAATTGTTTCGCGTCCATGAGCGCTTCGTAGACGCGGCTGCGGCTGGCTTTGAAAACCGGCTCCTGATGGATTGAGTCGGCATCGTGAGAGATTTCATCGTCGGCTGTCGCTTCGGCTTTTGTTGAGCCGAGAGCTAAACCACCCAAGGTGATGGCAATTCCGGCCATCAATTGCCGCCGCGTTGCTACCGCCGTCAGGTCTCTATCACTCATCTTGTCACCCTTTTTTATCTTCAACTGTCACCGCATGAGACCACTGGACGGAAATATGTTCAAGAGAATATTTCTCCGGCATTTGAGGGAACTAGTCGCAGCAGTGAGAGGACTAAGGGAAACGCGCAACGAAAGATGTAGAGAGCAAAATTTGCTCGCATGCAAACGGGTCGCGGTCTGCTGAACGCTTTCCCGGCTACGGACTTTGTAGTATTGATCGCGGAGGATGTTCCGTAGAGATTAGGCGCGACGCGGCGAAGAATTAAGGTTAAGTCCTGCCGATGGAACAAGTGCAGTTACGTTTCGATGAGCCTAGAGTCGCGGCTGAGAGGTTTGGCAAATGGTTTGCTTTGCTTCATGCCAGGACAACCAAGCCTTTGGAGGATTTCATGACAAAGCAATTCCGTTCTTCTATGTACCTCGGCATTCTGGCTGTTTTGGTGACTGTTGGGATATCACTTCAGGCGCAACAGAATTCTCCGCAAAACCAGCCGGCGGATCCGACGGCGCAACAACCGGCAACGCCGCCGCAAGGTCAGGCTGCGCAGTCGGCCGGGGGTCAGACCTTTACCGGCACGATTACGAAGTCCGGTGACAAGTTTGTGTTTCAGGATACGGCGTCAGGAAATACTTACGATATCGACCATCAGGAGCAGGTGAGCCAGTTTGAAGGCAAGAAAGTTAGAGTGCATGGAACGCTGGACGCAAACGGCAAGATGATTCACCTGCAATAAGTTAAGTGGTTTCACCCGATGACTATAGAGCGAGTAGGCGGCGAGAGTCGCGGCCTACTCGTGTATTCGTGACTCGCTTGCAGCGGCCACTCAGGCTCTCGCTGGCGCGGCTTTCTTGGGAAACATTTCGCCGATGCGCTTGATCTGTGCGCCGACGGCGCGGAGTTTTTCTTCGATGTTCTCGTAGCCGCGGTCGATGTGGTAGACGCGGTCGATGATGGTTTCACCGTCCGCGACCAGCGCCGCTAGGACTAGAGACGCGCTGGCGCGGAGGTCGCTGGCGAGGACGGCAGCGGCGCTGAGCGGAGTTTTGCCGCGAACTACGGCGCGGCGGCCTTCAATTTTAATATTCGCGCCCATGCGAATGAGTTCCTGCGCGTGCATGAAGCGGTTCTCGAAGATATTTTCGGTGATGACTGACGCGCCTTCCGCTTGCGTTGCCAGAGCCATGAATTGCGCCTGACAATCGGTGGGGAAGCCGGGATATTCTTCCGTGCTCATGTCGGCGGCGGTGAAGGGATGGTCGCCCATGACGCGCACGGAATCGGCGGTGGACTTGGTTTTGACGCCGACTTCTTTGAGCTTGCCGAGAATCGCGTCGAGGTGCGAGGGATCGCATCCGGCGATGTTGAGATCGCCGCCTGTCATTGCGCCGGCAATTAGAAACGTGCCGGCTTCGATGCGGTCGGGAATGATGCGGTGCTTCGCACCTTTCAGTTTGGTCACGCCTTTGATGCGCATGGTGGGCGTGCCCGCGCCTTCGATTTTCGCTCCCATCTTGTTTAGCAGCTCAGCAAGATCGGCAACTTCCGGCTCGCGGGCACAGTTCTGGAGAATGGTTTCGCC
>JBAPQU010000242.1:0-39819 GCA_049280795.1 Candidatus Sulfotelmatobacter sp. | reverse complement strand
CCTGCGCTCCGCTCGCGAAGGCGAACTGGTGCAACTGGACGGCTCCCCGCACGACTGGCTGGAAGGCCGCGGCCCGCGCCTCACCGCTCTCGGCCTGCAAGACGACGCCACGGGAAAAATCCTGGCCGCCCAATTCTTCCCCTCCGAAACTGCTCTCGGCTATCTCTGCCTGCTCCGCCAACTCTTGCCTCGCCACGGCACTCCGCTCGCTTTCTACGGCGATCACAGCGGCATCTTCGTGCGCAATGACAACTTCTGGTCGGTGGAGGAACAACTCGCCGGCAAACGTCAGCCCACCCAGTTCGGCCGCGCTCTCGATCAACTCGGCATTACCTTCATCGCCGCCCGCAGTCCGCAAGCCAAAGGTCGCGTCGAACGCCTCTGGGGCGTGCTCCAGGATCGCCTCACCAGCGAACTCCGCTTGGCGCAAGCCCGCGATCTCGATTCCGCCAACTCCGTCCTGCGCCTTTTCATGGCCGACTACAACCGCCGTTTCGCCCGCCGTCCCCGCGAAATGCAAACCGCCTGGCGTCCGGCTCCAGAACATCTCGACCGCATCTGTTGTTTCGTCCATGAACGTGTGGTTAGCCACGACAACATCGTGCAATGGGAGGGCCAGCGCTTCCAGATCCCCCAGCAAGGCCAGCGCTTTACCTTCGCCGGTGCCAAAGTCCATCTCTACCAAGCTCTCGACGGGCGCGTCTCGTTTTATTATCGCGACACCCGCCTGCATTACACCCTGGCTTTGCCAGGGTGACATTTTCATCTTGCCGTTAGGGTGACAAAATCACGTTGCTACAACAGCATGGGTGACGAACGGCGAGGGACACAGAATCGCGTTCTACCGCAACAAATTAAGCGCGTTCTTCCGGCGACCCTACGCTGCGAACCGCCCGGGCGCGCGGTTTCGGCGAAGGACAAGCTCCGCTCAGCACCAGCTCACAAAGCCGGTCCACAAAGTTGGGCGTCAACTTGTCATGACGAATGAGGAATCGCATATAAATAGGTCCATAGAGTGAATCGAGCAGCAGGTCCAGATCGACGTCGTTGCGCAATTCGCCGCGCGCTATCCCGCGGCGAAGCGTAGCGTAGGCCTCCCGGCGGCGTGGCTTCAGGAAACGTTCGCGGAAGGCCGCGATGACATCCCGGTCGCTCTGGCCCGCCGCTAGAATCGCAGAAACAATGCGTCCGCGACGACCGCGAAAGATCTTGATGAGCTGTCGCATCTGCTGGCTCATGTCCGTGCAAACGGAACCAGTATCGGGAAAATGTAGTTTGCCGGTTGTGCTGCCGGCGAAGGCATCCGCGACAAGGGCCGCTTTGGTAGGCCACCAACGGTAGACCGTTGCCTTGCCCACGTCGGCATGCTCGGCAACGCCTTCCATGGTCAGATCGGAGAAACCACTTTTCCCAAGCAGTTTCAGCGTACTGCGGAGGATTGACAGGCGGGCCTGTTCACTCCGTGGGCGGCCGGGAGCGCGCTTTGCGCGGCCTGTTTCGGCCTCCCGTCGAGCCCGAGACTTCTGGCGCATGGTCCTACCCTACCATATAATTAAGAAAGCCTTTAGAATCCAATACGCAGTGTATCGAATCTAGATTGTGTCTGCGATTTTTTCTTCGCACCGTGCCGTGCAGCCTTTTGATTCGTTCTTAACTCTGGAGTGGTGCCTGACCGATGTGGATTGTTGCGTTAGCTCTCAGACGTCCCTACACATTCATAGTGATGGCGCTCGTCATCATTATTTTGTTTTTCGTGACGCTTTTCCGCACTCCGGTCGACATCTTCCCCAGTATCGACATTCCAGTGGTTTCGGTGGTTTGGTTCTACACCGGCATGTCGCCGCAGGATATGGCCGACCGCATCGTGGCCAACTCCGAGCGTGGCATCACGACGACGGTTAACGACATCGAGCACACAGAGTCCCAGTCGGTGAATGGTCTGGGGGTCATCAAGATTTTCTTCCGTCCGGGCACGAACGTGCCGGGGGCCATTGCCCAGATCACCGCGATTTCCCAGACCACTGTACGCGGCCTGCCGCCCGGCACTACGCCCCCGCTGATCATTTCTTATAGCGCCTCCACCACTCCCATCATGCAGCTTGGACTGAGCAGCAAAACTCTGCCCGAGCAGCGGCTTTTTGACCTTGGCCAGAACTTCCTGCGTAACTTCCTGGCCACAGTCCCTGGCGCCTTCACGCCCTATCCCTATGGCGGCAAGATCCCCCAGGTACAGGTGGATCTGGATTTACCCAAGCTCCAGTCCTACGGACTCGCGCCGAATGACATCGTCAACGCCGTCAACGCGCAAAATTTGATCCTTCCGGCCGGCACCGTCAAGATCGGCCCGCTGGAATACAACGTGGAGATGAATGGAACGCCGCAGACCATCGCCGAATTGAACGATCTGCCGGTCAAGACCACGAACGGTTCCACGCTCTACATGCGCGATGTTGCACACATTCGCAACGCCTTCGCACCGCAAACCAACATCGTGCGCCAGGATGGAAACCGCGGCGTGCTGATGTCGATCTACAAGAACGGCAATGCCTCGACGCTGCAAATCGTTTCCGCAGTCAAGGACATTGTTGGGTTGGCGTCTCAATCGTTGCCACCGGAACTCACGATCAAGTCGCTGTTCGACCAGTCTCTGTTTGTACGCGCATCGATTGAGGGCGTGTTGCGGGAAGGGTTGATTGCCGCGGCTCTTACCGCCGCCATGATTCTCATCTTCCTCGGCGATTGGCGGCCCACGATCGTCATTTCGATTTCTATTCCGCTCTCCATTTTTGTATCGATCATCGTGCTCGGCGCGATCGGACAGACCATTAACATCATGACGCTGGGAGGGTTGGCACTGGCCGTCGGTATTTTGGTCGATGACGCTACGGTGGAGATCGAAAATATCGAGCGCAACCTTGCCATGGGCAAGGAGATGAGGCAGGCGATCCTGGACGGCGCGCAGCAAATCGCAGTGCCGGCCTTCGTCTCCACGCTCAGCATTTGCATTGTGTTCGTGCCCATGTTCTTCCTGACGGGCGTAGCAAAATTTCTGTTCGTGCCGCTGGCGGAGGCAGTGAGCTTTGCCATGCTGGCCAGCTACCTGCTCTCACGAACTCTCATCCCCACGCTGGTTATGTACATCATGCGCGGGCACGAGCATCGCGCGGAGGTGCCCAAGTCGTTTCTGGGCCGCTTCCAGCGCGGCTTCGAACGCAAGTTTGAAGACTTTCGCCGCGGCTACGAGCGGCTGCTGGAAACCACCCTGGAGCATCGCGGCATCTTCGTGCTTGGCTTCCTAGCCTTTTGTCTGCTCTCGCTTGGGCTGTTCATGTTTCTGGGACAGGACTTCTTCCCGCAAGTGGATGCAGGGTTATTGAAATTGCATGTGCGGGCCCGTCCCGGCCTGCGCGTGGAAGAGACAGCGCAACTCTGCGATCAGATCGAAGTCGTTCTGCGTGAGCAGATCCCTAAGCGTGAACTGCAGACGATTCTGGACAACATTGGACTGCCCAACTCCGGCATCAACCAGTCCTATAGCTCCAATGGAACTGTAGGCACCAGCGACATCGAAATCTTGATTGCGCTCGATCCGGAGCATCACCATCCCACTGCGGACCACATACGGAATCTGCGCGAGATCCTGCCACGGCGCTTCCCTGGGGTGGAGTTCTTCTTCCAGCCCGCCGATATCGTCACTCAGATTCTGAATTTCGGTCTCCCCGCTCCCATCGATGTTCAGGTTATCGGCAACGACATGGAAAGCAGTTACCAGATTGCGCAGCAGATCGCCAACAAAATGCGCCACATCCCCGGCGCTGCCGATGTGCACGTGCAGCAATTGCTCTCCCTGCCGACGCTGTATATGGACGTTGATCGTACGCGCGTTGCTCAGGTTGGGCTGACGGCTCACGATGTAGCTACGAGTGTGCTGGTTTCGCTCAGCGGCAGCTTCCAGACCACGCCAAACTTCTGGCTCAATCCGCAGAACGAGGTAACCTATCAGGTGGCGGTGCAGTCGCCGCAATACCGCATGACCAGTCTGCAAGACCTGATGTCTATACCGGTGAGCTCGCAGCAGGGAACGCAATTACTCAGCAACCTGGTGCAGGTATCTCCCGTGGCCCGGCCTGCGACGGTGAACCACTACAATGTGCAGCCGGTGATCGACGTTTACGCCAGCACGCAGGATCGCGACCTGGGCGCAGTCGCCGCCGATACCTACAAAGTGCTCAAGACGTTCGATGGCCATTTGCCACGCGGCACTCATCTCGTGGTGCGCGGGCAGGTCGCTACCATGCGTTCGTCATTCTTTGGGCTGGGCGTAGGGCTGGTCGGAGCTATTGTTCTCGTCTACCTGCTCATCGTTATTAACTTTCAGTCGTGGCTGGATCCGTTCATCATCATTGCGGCGTTGCCCGGAGCACTGGCCGGAATCTGCTGGTTCCTGCTGTTGACTCGCACCACTCTAAGCGTGCCGTCACTCACCGGAGCCGTCATGTGCATGGGCGTGGCCACGGCGAATTCTATTTTGATGGTCAGCTTCGCGCGCGAGCAACTGGATGAAGGGATTCCCGCGGTAAAAGCTGCCGTGTCTGCCGGTTACACCCGCGTACGGCCGGTGCTGATGACCGCGCTGGCCATGATCATTGGAATGGTGCCGATGGCGCTGGGCTTCGGTGAAGGCGGCGAACAGAACGCGCCGCTGGGCCGCGCCGTCATCGGCGGTCTGCTGTTTGCCACGGTAGCCACTTTATTCTTTGTGCCCAGCGTGTTCGCCATATTCCACGGCCGCAGGGAAGCCAAACGGGCACGGCAAGAGCAGGCACAATAAGTCTTCGCAAGAATCGGAGTCAAGCATGAGTGCAGAGAGTGAACCTAAATCCACAGCGGGGAATGCACAGCAGCCCGGGCAGGGCAACGGTGCGCATTCGTCGCAGCAGAATGATAGCGATAAAGAACAGCCTCATCCGTTGAGCGCTCAAGCCCAGCGCGACCTCGAGATCGAGGAGATCCAAAAGCACTCCAAGCATCAAGCTGTGGGAATCCAGAAGCCGCCGGACCTTCCACCGGCTCCTCCTCGCAAAGCTCTGACGATTGTCGGCATCATCTTGGTCGTGCTCGTGCTCGCGGGCGGACTCACTTTATGGGGTCACATGAGCCACGAACGCGCTCTGGCTAACGAGACCGAGATCGAAACCGTACCGACAGTTGCCGTGGTTAACCCGGTATCCGAAAAACCAGATGAGGATCTGGTGCTGCCCGGCTCTCTACTGGCCTATGAGGAGTCGCCGATTTATGCCCGTACGAACGGCTACCTGGTTCGTTGGTACAAAGATATCGGCAGTCGAGTGAACAAAGGCGAGTTGCTGGCCAAGATCGATACGCCGGAAGTTGATCAGGAGTTGGACCAGGCTCGATCCGCGCGACTGCAAATTGTCGCGCAAATGGAGCTGGCTAAGATCAGTGCCGACCGCTGGGAGAACCTGCGCAAGACCGACTCAGTCTCCGCTCAGGAAGCGGATCAGCAAACCAGTGGATATAAACAGAGCCAGGCGAACCTCGCCGCCTCCGACGCAAACGTCCGCCGCCTCGAACAGTTGGAAGGCTTTAAAGACGTCTACGCGCCATTCTCCGGCGTGCTCACAAAACGCACCGTCGATCCTGGCGCGCTTATCAACGCGGGCGCGGGCGCTGCCGGCCGCGAACTGTTTGACATTGCACGCGTCGATCCGCTGCGGGTTTATACCAGCGTGCCGCAGGCCTACGCGCCATACATAAAAGTTGGCGCCAAGACAGCCGTGACCTTGCAGGAATTTCCGGGGCAGAAGTTTTACGGAACGGTGGCGCGCACCGCGGAAGCGATCGATCCCGGTACTCGCACTCTGCTCACGGAAGTCGACGTACCTAACGAAGACGGGCGTTTGTTGCCCGGCTCCTTCGGTGAGGTGCATTTCGCGGTTGGCTCTAACGTGAATAAGGTCACGGTTCCGGTGAACGCGATGCTGTTCCGTGCGCAGGGCGCGCAAGTTGCGGTGGTTGGTCCTGGAGGCAAGGTGCAATTGCGGCCCATCAACATTGGACGCGATTACGGCACGACGTTGGAAGTTCTGGGCGGCGTGTCTCCGACTGACCAGGTGGTTATCAACCCTTCGGATTCGCTTGAAGATGGCCAACAGGTGAATGTTGCGCAACCGCCGCGAGGGCAACAGAAGGGCAGTGGATCGTGAAGCGAGCCGCAACCTTTCTTGCTTTGGCGCTGCTCGGTCTGGCCGCAGGGTGCACCGTTGGCCCGCGATACAGCCGGCCTGCGGCTCCCACCCCTGCGCCCGATGCATGGAAAACACAACCGCCATGGGAGCCTGCCGCACCCAAGGATGCGATTCCCAAGGGGGCATGGTGGCAGGTTTTCCACGATCCCGCGCTCGACGCCTACGAGCAACAGTTGTTGCAGGCCAATCAGTCTTTAGTTGCCGCGCGCGACCGCTTGGATCAGGCCCGCTCGCTGGCCCGTGTCACTACGGCCGATATGTTTCCACAGCTTTCGGCCGATCCGAGCGCAGTACGCGAACGCGGGTCTGCAAATCGCCCTCTCAATGGAGAAGTGCTACCCGTCGTGAACGGCGTGGTACAGCCGGTTCCTCCGTACACACAGAGCGTGTATACGATTCCGTTTTCGCTGAACTATGAGGTCGATTTATTTGGCCGGGTACGGCATAACGTAGAGGCGGCGAATGCATCTTTGCAATCCACGGCCGCCGATCTCGAAAATGTGCGACTGGTGCTGACCGCTGAACTTGCGGCCGACTACTTTACGCTGCGTGAACTCGATGCTGAATTCGGCGTTGTGGAGGAATCCGTAGGCTACCAGCGTAAGGGCCTCGATCTGGTGAACAGCCGCCACAACGGCGGCATTGCCAGTGGACTTGAAGTTGCGCAGCAGGCTGCGCTGCTCGATTCCACGCTATCGCAACTCGCTTTAGTGCAGCAGACGCGCGCTCAGTATGAGCATGCCATCGCGGTGCTGCTAGGCCAGGCGGCTTCCAACCTCAACGTGCCGGTCGTGCCGTTAAAATCCAATCCACCGCCGGTACCGCTCGGAGTGCCATCCGACATGCTGGAGCGTCGGCCCGATGTTTCCACAGCTGAACGCATGATGGCTTATCAAAACGCACAGGTTGGCATTGCGAGGTCCGCATTTTATCCGCACATCACTCTCAGCGGCTCCGGCGGATGGCAGAGCACAACCCTCGCGCCGCTGCTCAACGCTCCCAGCCTCTTCTGGTCACTCGGCGCCGATGCTCTGCAACCCGTCTTCGAGGGCGGACGCAACCGGGCCAATCTGGCTGCTGCGCAAGCCGCCTACGATCAATCGGTGGCCAACTACCGCCAGTCCGTGCTCACGGCGTTTCAGCAGGTCGAAGATGGCATTAGCAATCTCAGCACGTTATCGCAAGCTCTCTCTACGCAGGGGGCGGCCGTGGAAGATGCGCGCCGCGCTCTGGCGATTGCCAACAACCGTTATATCGGCGGAGTCACTAGTTACCTCGACGTCATCACCGCGCAGACCACTCTGCTTACCAGTGAACGACTGCAGACGCAGTTGCTCGGCCAGCAGATGGTCAGCTCTGTCTATCTGGTGAAGGCCCTCGGCGGCGGGTGGGATGCAAGCGAAATCAAGGATCAGCAGGTTCACCCGCAGGCTCGCCAGGTTTTGCAACCCTGAGCGCTTGAGATCCAGCCTTGCCATCAGCGTAAGACACTCGTGAGAGCGCTGTGCAATCCGCTGCACGTTGACAACGGCGGTAGATCAGCCTACTATCTTAACTAAGTAGATATCTTTTCTTATCCTCAGGTTTATAAACAAGTTGTCCCATCTTAGGGGTTTTCCAGTCCAGTTCTAAGGGAGCAATCGCGTACAAGACTCTGTGTCGCGTTGTGAACTTTGTATCGGGTTCTCTAGGTTGAAGCGTTCGTAGCAACACGTCTCGTGTCGGAGGAAAAAACATGAAAAATACCAAGTTTCTGGTGAAAGTGAATCGTGGCGGAGCCCGTGCTGCCGAATACGTCCTGCGTATCGACCGCAGCCCCATTCAGACCACAACCAACAAAAAGCTGGCTCTCGCCATGGGAAGATTTACTGCCGAAGATGCGGTCAAGTTGATGCAGAATTCCCGCTGCGCCCCGGAACTGATTTCCGTACAGGTCTAACTCCCTTATCCCATCTGCTGTTTTGATCTCTAAGACTTCTTGAGAGTGCTCCCGGCCTAGCCCACCTAGGCCCGGGCGCGTTCGCTATTGGGCTTCGAACCGCTCACCGCGAAATACAGGATGTAGAGGTAGCAAATTACCGGAAGAAAAAAGGCATGGTGAATTCCGATCTTATCGGCAATTGCACCTTGCGCTAGCGGGATTAGCGCTCCTCCAACGATCGCCATGATCATGATTCCGGAGCCGTCCCCGGTGAGCGGGCCCAGTTCCGCCACGCCCAGAGTGAAAATGCTGGGGAACATGATGGAATTGAAGAACCCTACAAGGATGATGCTCCACATGGCGAAGTGTCCCGTGCTCAACATGGAAATTGCGACGAGCGCTGCGGCGCACACTGAGCAAATCGCAAGAAGCTGCCCGGTCTTCATCTTTTGCAAAAGCCCGGACCCAATGAATCGTCCCAGCATCGCTCCGCCCCAGTAAAAGGCAACAAAGCTGGCCGCAACTTTTTCAGTCAGGCCGCCGATTTCAGGCTGGCTGAAATAGTTCACCAGGAAGCTCCCGATCGAAACCTCGGCGCCGACGTAGACGAAGATTCCAATCGCGCCAAGAATCAGGTTCGGGTGATTCCAGATAGAGTCGTTTACCTTTTCGCCGACCTTGTGCTGGGCCTGCGGGATTTTCGGTAACTTGAAACTGCCGATCGCGATTGCCAGCAATACCAGCGCGATCCCCAACCCCACATAAGGAGTCTTCACCGTGGCAGCTTCATGCAAGCGATACGCGTGCAGCGCGTTGGGTGCCAAGGCTCGTATCTCGTCCATGGATTTTGGCGCGGCACTCAGAATGAAGAGGCCACCGAAGAAAGGAGCTAGAAAAGTTCCCAGCGAGTTGAATGCCTGCGTAAGATTCAGGCGGCTCGATGCCGTTTCAGGTTTACCCAACACGGTCACGTAGGGATTAGCCGCGACTTGCAAACACGTAATCCCGGCAGCCAGGACAATCAGCGCCACAAGAAATAGCGGAAACGACGGAACACTTGCCGCCGGCACGAACAGAAATGCGCCCGCGCCCATGATCAGCAAACCCAACACCATCGAGCGCTGATAGCCGATCCAGTCGATGATCTTGGCCGAGGGGATGGAGAAAAGAAAATACGCTCCGAAGAACGCGAACTGAATCAGCATGATCTCGGCGTAATTCAGGTCGAAGATTGGTTTCAGGTGGGGAACAAGAATATCGTTGAGACAAGTAAGAAAGCCCCACATAAAAAACAGCGTGGTTACTACCGCTAGAGGGCCTGTAGAAGAAGACGATGATTCAGGAGAAACTGCGACGGAAGAACTCGGTGTAGCGATTGCCATAGTGATAGCTTCCGCTCGGAATAATAGCACTGGAAGCCGGAGCAGTTCCCTCGTATTAGGAACTATGGGTCATCACACTGCGTTGCCGGCGAGGTCCTGCAACTTCACCAGCCAGTTCGCAGGCTCCGGAAGAATCGCGAAGGTGGGCAGCTTGCCGCGCACCATCGCAACTTCGTCGCATTGATGAAATCTAGGACAGACATGGCAATCCTTATAAATCTTGTCGGGAAGATCTTCTCGCTGCGCCATCTGGAATCCCTGCCGCGCAAAAAATTCTGGAGCGCGAGTGAAGAGGCAGATGCAATCCACACGGTGCCGCTTCGCTTCAGCCATCAAAGCCTTCATCAGCCGGCTGCCCCCGCCTTGGCTTTGCACCTGACGTCCAACAGTGATCGAACGAATCTCTGCCAGGTGCGTGCCGTAAAGATGCAGCGCACCGCATCCGATGATGCGACCGTCATGTTCCAGAACCACAAAATCTCTAACGTTCTCGCAAATCTCCGCCAGCGTGCGCGGCAGTAAGGTGCCGTCGCTTGAATAGGCAGAAATCAGATCGTGGATGTGCTCGGCATCCGGCAAAATGGCTTTACGCGTGCGCATGAAAATTGACCTCCTCGCGTAGGGATTCGATTTTCTTTCTTGCCGCCACAATCCCCTGCCGCACCCGTAACGGCGCGGTGCCGCCAATAACATCGTGGATCGCCAATACTGCAGACGGTTTCAGGCAGTCGTGAAACTTCTCGTCGAATGCGGGGCTCAGAGCGCGCAACTCATCCAGCGACAAATCCTGCAGCTCACATTGTTTCTCCAGACACAGCTTCACTGCCTTGCCGATCTGCTCATGTGCGAGTCGCGAAGGAACTCCGCGGTTGACCAGGTAAGTGGCCGCGGCCCACGCGTTCATAAATCCCGATTGCGCTGCCTGGTTCATGCGCTCGTGATTGAACTCTACCGCTTTCATCCACCCGGCAACCAGCGGCAACAGCGCAAGCGCCGTATCCGTCGCATCGAACAGCGGCTCCTGCGTGTCCTGAAGATCTTTGTTGTACGCGAGAGGCAGGCCTTTCATAATCACCATAAGAGCCGTCGTGCTACCGATGATGCGTCCTGCTTTGCTCCGTGCCAATTCAAGAAGATCTGGATTTTTCTTCTGCGGCATGGCGCTGCTGCCCGTGGAATAAGCCTCGGGCAACTGGACAAAGCCAAATTCCTGCGACGAGAAGATAATCATCTCCTCCGCCCAACGACTTAGGTGCAACCCCAGGAGCGAAAGAACATTGACGAATTCCAGGACGAAATCGCGATCGCTGGTAGCGTCGATGCTGTTCGCCGTTGGGCCGGAGAAATCGAGTTCATTTGCCATGAAGGCACGATCAAGCGGCAGTGTGGCACCGGCTACAGCGCCGGAGCCGAGCGGGCACAGGTTCAAACGCTTGCGGCAATCCGCAAGCCGGTCTGCATCCCGCAAAAACATTTCTACATAAGCCAGCAACCAGTGCCCCACCAGCACCGGCTCGGCGTGCTGCAAATGGGTATAAGCAGGCATGGCCGCATTACTAGCTTGTTCGGCGCGCTCGGTGAAACTAGCGCAGGCATCAGCCAGAAGCTTCCGCAGTTCATCGATTGCGGCCCGCACATAAAGACGCAGGTCGGTGGCGATCTGCTCATTGCGGCTGCGGCCGCTGTGCAGCTTGTACCCCACGTCGCCGATCCGCGCCACCAACTGCTTTTCGACGAAATGGTGCACGTCTTCGGCTTCATCATCTTCAACCGGAATTTTCGAAGCAGCCATTTCGCCAATCTGCTGCAAACCTTCCAGAATGCTGATGAGTTCATCGGCGGAGAGAAGGCCCGCATTTTTCAGAGCTCGGGCATGCGCGCCGCTCGCCGCCAGTTCGTAACCCAGCAGCCGGCGATCGAAATCAAACGACCGCTGCCAGCGTTCGAATTGCGGGTCCAGCGGCTGCCGGAACCGGCCCGACCACATCTTCATCGCGTGACCTCCACGCGAGCCCGTGCGCGTGTACGCGAAGGCAGGCCGAGAATACGAATGAAACCAGCTGCATCTTTCTGGTCGTAGCCATCGCCCATGGTGAACGATGAGAGATCGGTGCGATAGAGCGAATGCTCGGACTGGCGGCTCACGGCCGAAACATTTCCCTTATACAAAGACAGCGTCACGCTGCCGGTCATATCAGTCTGCGTGCTGGCGACAAAAGCATCGAGCGCCTCACGCAGCGGCGTAAACCACAAACCAAAATAGACGAGCTCCGCATACTTCAGCGCCACGTGCTGTTTGAAGTGCGCGACTTCGCGCTCCAGACATAGAGCTTCCAGCTCGCGATGCGCCGCTATCAGCAACGTACCGCCTGGCGTTTCATAACACCCGCGCGACTTCATTCCCACGAAGCGATTCTCCACAACATCTACGCGACCGATGGCATTACGCGCACCAACTTCGTTCAGCAACTCGACCAGCGAAACGGGATCGAGCTTCATTCCGTTGACCACTACCGGAATCCCTTTCTCGAACCCAATCGTCACCTGCTCGTCCTTATCCGGCGCTTCCTGCGGAGAGCGCGTCATCTGCCATGTCGTCGCCAGCGGCGCGCCCGCTGCATCTTCAAGTTCTCCGCCTTCGTGGCTCAGGTGCCACAGATTGCGGTCACGGCTATGAATTTTTTCGCGGCTTGCCGCAACCGGGATTCCATGCTGCTCTGCATAATCGAGGCAGTCTTCTCTGGACTTCAGCGACCACTCCCGCCACGGCGCGATCACTTTCAGTTCAGGCGCGAGTGCCTGATACGTCAACTCAAAACGTACCTGATCGTTTCCCTTACCGGTGCAGCCATGGGCAACGGCCGTCGCACCTTCGCGCAGAGCGACTTCCACTTGATGTTTCGCGATCACAGGGCGCGCCAGCGAGGTACCCAGCAAATATTTATGTTCGTACACCGCACCCGCTTGCAGCGCCGGGAAAACATATCCCGTCAGGAACTCTTCACGAAGATCCTCCACAACAACTTTGCTGGCGCCCGTGGCATAAGCCTTGCCGACCACGGCTTCGATGTCGTCGCCCTGGCCCACATCGCCAACCATCGCGATCACGCTGTAATCGTAGTTTTCTTTGAGCCACGGAATAATGATGGAGGTATCGAGCCCTCCGGAATAGGCAAGCACAACTTTTTCAGGCATAAGCACTCCTTGCGGGCAGACGATCGCCGCCGCCCAGCAACAAATAAAGAATCGCTTTTTGCACGTGCAGACGGTTTTCCGCCTGCTCGAAAATCAGAGACAGTTCCGAGTCCATGACCGCGTCCGTCACCTCCAAGCCGCGATGCGCGGGCAGGCAGTGCATGAATACCGCGTGGGGCGCGGCTTCCGCCATCAATTCCTCGTCGACTTGATACGGCGGAAAAATCTTCGCCCGCTCGTTCTCCTCACGCTCCTGCCCCATGCTGGTCCAGGCATCAGTGTAAATCGCATCGGCCCCGGCCACCGCTTCGTGCGGGTCGGTCAGCAAATAAATTTCGGCACCGGTTTTTTCGGCAATTTCCCGAGCTGCGGCGACAATCTCCGGATCGGGCGCGTAGTCCGGCGGCGTCGCCACGCGAATTGACGACCCCAAACACGCGCATGTAAGCAACAGCGAGTGTGCCACGTTATTACCATCCCCCACGTACGCCAGGCAGCGGTTCTTCAAATCTCCGAAACGCTCCGCCAGCGTGAGATAGTCAGCCAGCGCCTGGCAAGGATGCTCCAGATCGCTGAGCGCATTGATCACTGGGATCGAAGCATGTTGCGCCATGCCATCGATGGTTCGCTGCGAGTAGGTTCGGAGCACGATCAAGTCCACCCAGCGCTCCAGATTATGGGCCACGTCGCTCAACTTTTCGCGAGCGTCGAGCCGTTCGTGAGTCTGATCGACGAACATCGCCGTGCCACCCAGGCTCACCATTCCTGCCTCAAACGTCAGCCGGGTTCGCAACGAGGGCTTCTCGAAAAACATCACCATCTGCCGGCCAGCGAGCGTATTCCGAAAATCTGCTGGCCGCGCTTTCATAATCCCGGCCAGGCGCAAAACCGCGTCGACACCAGAAGGCCCGAGGTCGCGTGTTGAAACCAGGTCGGGACACCAGAATTCTTGCGGCACTCTCGCGGGAGCGTCCGCCGAAACTTGCACGTGATTATTCAACTGTAACTCCTTGGTTCTGGACTTTGCACGCGGGGATTGTGATGCGCGCCGCGCGGCGACTGACTGACTCATGAATGCGTGACCTCCGTACCGCACGACAACTTGGTGATGTAGAACTGCGGCAGGATCTGCGCCTCGTTAGCGGGAAAGATTCTCACGCGCCCCACACCTTGTTTCAGTGCCTGCCCGCAGGCCTGCAATTTGGGCAACATGCCACCACTGATGATCGAACCGGCCGCCAGTTCGGCTGCCTGCTTCGTGCTCAGCCACGGCATCACCCTGCCGGTTGCATCTTTTACGCCGTCCACGTCGGTGAGGAAGATCAAGGCATCGGCGTGGCAAGCGGCGGCGCAGGATGCCGCCATTTCATCGGCATTCACGTTGTAATATTCGCCATCCGCGCCCAACGCCAATGAAGCCAGAACCGGAATTCCGCCCTGCTGCCACAGCGCTTCGATCCAGCACGGTTCGGCGAAGCAGATCTCGCCGACAAATCCCAGGTCGCGGCCATGAACATACTTCTTCCGCGCGCGAAATGTCATGCCATCGCCACCGCAGAATCCAATGGCCGGCATACCCGCCAGTTGAATCGCGGCCACCAGCTTCTTGTTCACGATCCCGCCCAACACCATGAGCGCCGCATCCCGAGTCTCAGCATCAGTAACGCGCAGGCCGTCGACAAACTCGCTCTTCTTCCCTATGCGCTCCAGCATGCGCGTCAGCGCGCTGCCCCCTCCATGCACCACGGCGACGCGATGCCCGTCCTGCGCCAACTCCGCGATCGATTGCGCACACTTGCGCAGCGTCGCCGCATCTTCAATCGCCGATCCGCCAACCTTCACCACAATCGTCACTGCAGGCCCTCCCGCTCTTCCCATCCGTACATCAAATTCATGTTCTGCACCGCCTGCCCTGCCGCGCCTTTCAGCAGATTATCCACGCAGGAAACGAGCACCAGGCGCCGTCCGTCCTCCGCCAGGCAAAATCCAAGATCGCAGTAGTTTGTGTGCAGCGAAAACTGAAGCTCCGGCAACTTCGGCGTCGCAAATACCCGCACCCACTGCTTGCCTGAATAGAAATCGCGTAAACAGGATTCCACTTCCGCCGGCTTCATCGCCCGGTTCAGATGCACGTAGATCGTCGACAAAATCCCGCGCGGAATCGGCAACAGATGAGGCGTGAAAATCATCTCCGCGTCGTCCAGTCCGAGCTGCTCCACAATCTCTCCCAGATGCCGGTGATTGAATACCGAGTAAGCAGAAAAATTATCGGCCACTGAAACAAAATGAGTCCGCGACGTAGCGGCCTTGCCCGCACCGGATACTCCGGACTTCGAGTCCGAAATAAGTCCACGTGCACGATCGACGAGTCCCGCCTTGAATAGCGGAACCAAAGCCAAAATCACCGTGGTCGCGTAACAGCCCGGGTTCGCAACCAGTTGAGCATCCGCGATGCGGTTGGCGTTCACCTCCGGCAGACCGTACACCGCCTTCGACGTGAGCTCCGCGGCTGTGACAGCGTCCGCATCCTCAAACGAATAGATGGCACGATGCTGCGCCTGTTGCAGCCTCCACGCACCGCTTAGATCGATTACTCGTAAACCTTGCGCGATAGCCTCCGGTGCCAATGCACGCGACGCTTCATGCGGCGTCGCCAGAAACAACAACTTCACACCCTGACGCTTCAGTTCCGGCCAGGATAGCGGCAGCAGCGGATAGCCTCCATTGCCGGATAACTCCGGAAATACTTCCGCTAAGTCCGTGACGTGGGCGTTACAGTTCTCACGTCGCAGCAGCAAAGGTTTTTCCAGGCGTGAATGGCGCGCGAGAATGCGAGTCAACTCGAGCCCGGAATAGCCGCCGGCACCCAGCACCGCGGTTTTGAGTTTGGTGGACACTGACATCAGCCGAGCATCCCCTCGATCCGCGCCGCAACTTTCCGGGCCGCCTCCTTGTCAGGGCAAACAATCAAGATCGTGTCATCCCCGCCAATTGTTCCCAATACACCATCCCATTCCTGTTCATCGAGCGCAGCCGCAACCGGCTGTGCACTGCCAATGATGGTCTTCACCACCAACAAATTCTGAGCCGGCCGCACATCGAGAACAAACTCCCGAACCAACCGCTGCACCGGCGGCAAAACCAACCCCGCGGAGCCCTCGCCCTGGGGCAAAGCGTAACCGGCGCCCGTCTTGCTTAAATTCAACTCGCGAATATCTCGCGAGAGCGTGGCCTGCCCCACTTTAAAACCCCGCTTGCGCAGCGCCCGCTGCAAATCCTCCTGATTGGCTACGGGCCCATGCTTCAGCGTTTCTAAAACCGCTCTGTGCCGCAAGGCTTTATTCATTATGAATATTTATTCACTAAAATGAATAAATATTCTTCTATCTTACAGCCCCCACCCTCCCTGTCAAGTAAAAATAATGACAAATATCACTTACTCTTGCGCCTTCAGGAACCTTCCCGGGAAGAGCAACCCCCGCGTGAGTTCGGAGCCACACCTCAATCCTTGCTAGACTGTTCGCGGCGCGAAACGGTATGCGAAAGCGCTGGATGACGCGATCTCCGCCAAATCATGGGAGCACCTGGCGAGGGATAGAATCTACTCTTGTATTCGTCGATTTGAATTCATGGGGAAGACCACCGCATTCGAAGCCAGACCAAACAATGGCTAGCCAAGAACGCATAGTCGTGGGCCTGGGCGAGTTGCTATGGGATCTTCTCCCCTCCGGCAAACAACTCGGAGGAGCCCCGGCCAACTTCGCCTACATCACGTCCCTCCTCGGTGATCGCGGAATTCCAGCCAGCCGATTAGGCGAAGATCCTCTCGGTGAGGAAGCGATTCACCGCCTCAACGAACTCGCGCTCTCCACCGAATTGATTCAGAAGGACGGGGATCATCCCACGGGGACTGTGAAGGTTGAAGTGGATGGGAGCGGCCAGCCGCGATTTGAAATCTCTGAGGCGGTCGCGTGGGATTTTCTGGAGTGGACGCCACGATGGAAGAAGCTTGCTGAACAGGTTGATGCCGTGTGTTTCGGATCGCTGGCCCAGCGATCGGAGCGCAGCCGCTCCACCATTCGTAGTTTCCTCGCGGCTTCGCATAGCGCAGTGCGAGTTTTCGACGTCAACTTCAGGCAACATTTCTACACCACGGAAGTCTTCGCCGAATCGCTGAAGCTGGCAACCGTGGTCAAGCTGAACCATGAAGAACTACCACGGATCATGCGTGTATTAGGGCTCGAGCATCGCAGCGATGAAGACTCAGTCCGCAGCTTGCTCTCAAAGTATGGGCTGAAGTTGGTCTGCGTCACTCGCGGCGATAACGGCAGCCTCCTGGCATCCGCCGATGAATTCGAGGAACATCCTGGCTTTAAAGTAAAGGTCGCCGATACCGTCGGCGCAGGCGACGCATTCACTGCGGCCATGGTACATGGATATTTGCGCGGAAGATCGCTCAGGGAGATCAACGAAACCGCCAACCGCATGGGGGCATGGGTCGCCAGCCAGTCCGGTGCGACACCTGCGTTGAAGCCCGGCGGTTTGGCGCAAACCTTGGCCGAGATCGGATAGGACTCGCCTCTCCATGCAGAGGTTCGGACACCCTGGTTAGTCCCGCCCCATCGCTGTGGTTTTAGTTTATGCTGCTTAGTTTGATGTTTCATGTTTGAGGGGGCCCAGTGACCATATCCCAGGCAATCGCTCGTCTGCTCGTCTGCGTTTCGGTTCTCATGTCCGTCGGTTCAATCGCCGCACAACAAGTTCCCGAAAACGTATATCAGGAGCTGCATTGGCGCATGATCGGCCCGTTTCGCGGAGGCCGCACCCGCGCGATTAGCGGCGTTCCCAGCCAGCCAAACGTTTTCTATATGGGCCAGGTCAACGGCGGAGTGTGGAAGTCCGACGACTATGGCCGAACGTGGGCACCCATCTTCGATCACGAATCCACGCAATCGATTGGCGCTATCGCGGTAGCTCCCTCAGATCCCAACATTATTTATGTAGGCAGCGGCGAAGGCCTGCATCGCCCCGATCTATCGGTTGGCGATGGAATCTATAAGTCTACCGACGCCGGAAAGACCTGGGCTCATCTCGGCTTGCGCGATGGCTTCCAGATTCCCGCCCTCGCCATCGATCCTCGCGATCCCAACCGCGTATTTGCCGCCGTGCTCGGTCATCCCTATGGCCCGAATGAAGAGCGCGGACTTTTTCAAACAACCGATGGTGGCCAAACCTGGAAAAAGGTCCTTTATAAGGATGAGAATACCGGAGCCTCCGACGTTGAAATCGACCCTTCCAATCCTGACGTGATTTACGCCTCCATGTGGGAAGTGCGTGAGGGGCCCTGGGAGGACGGTAACGAAGTGAATGGAACCGGTGGTGGATTGTTTAAGTCCACCAACGGAGGAGGTACGTGGCGACCTTTGACGAATGGCCTTCCGAAAGATCTTTCTCAACTTTATGTAGCCATCGCACCCACAGATTCAAAGCGTCTCTATGCCACGGTCGGCAGCGCGTCGGGTGCGCTCGGCGTTTACCGATCCGACGATGCCGGAGAAAGCTGGTCGAAGATAACGGAAGACCCGCGTCCCTCCGGACGCATCGGCGGCGGAGATCTCTCAATTCCCCGCGTGGACTCCAAAAACGCAGATACCGTCTACTGCGTCAGCACTGTAACGATGAAATCTATCGACGGCGGCAAAACATGGTTCGGGTTTCGTGGCGCGCCCGGCGGCGATGACTACCAGAATCTTTGGATCAACCCCAACAACCCGAACATTATTCTTTTAGTCAGCGATCAGGGTGCGCTCGTAACCGTCAACGGCGGGGCCTCGTGGAGTTCCTGGTACAACCAGCCGACTGCGCAGATTTATCACGTCGCGGTGACCAATACTTTTCCTTATCGCGTGTGCGGAGGCCAGCAGGAGAGTGGTTCGGTCTGCATCTCCAGCCGTGGCAATGACGGCGCCATTACTTACCGCGAATGGCATCCCATTGGCGTGATCGAATATGGCTACGTCGCTCCCGATCCGCTCGACCCTGACATTATTTATGGCGGCGGTCGTAGCGAGGTTTCGAAGTTTCACTGGTCCACCGGCCAGGTGCAGAACATCACACCGATTCCGGTTCGCAACGCGAAATACCGCACCGACCGCACGGAGCCCACGATGTTCTCGCCCCTCGATCCGCACGTGCTTTATTACGCCAGCAATGTGCTCTTCAAAACTACTGACGGCGGAAATTCCTGGCAGACCATCAGCGACGATCTCAATCGCGAGAGTCCCGGAATTCCCGCCAGCGTGGGGAATCTGGTTCCCAAAGACGCTGAGAAGAAGCGCGGAGTGATTTACGCGCTCGCGCCTTCGTTCAAGAACATTAATACGCTCTGGGCTGGAACGGACGATGGCCTGATCTGGCTGACACGCGACGGCGGCAAGAAGTGGAACAACATCACTCCACCAGAATTGACGCCATGGAGCAAGGTCACGCAAATCAGCGCCTCGCACTTCGATGACGACACCGCCTATGCTTCTGTGAGCCGCTTGCGCATTAACGACGAGAAGCCCTACATCTACCGCACCCACGATGGCGGCAAGAGCTGGAAGCTGATCACAAACGGTATTCCAGAGATCGGTCCCGCAGACACGGTTCGTGAAGATCCTGTGCGTAAAGGTCTCCTATTTGCCGGCACCGAGAATTCCGTTTGGGTCTCGTTCGATGACGGCGATCACTGGCAATCTCTGCAACTGAACCTGCCGCATACTTCCATGCGCGATCTCTGGATTCACGATGACGATCTGATTGTTGGAACGCACGGCCGCTCGTTCTGGATTTTGGATGACATTACTCCGCTGCGCGAAGCAGCCGCTTCCCTCGCCGGCAACGACGCTCATCTATTTACTCCAGCGTCCGCCTATCGCGTTCAGCGTGATACCTACACCGACACACCGCTTCCTCCCGACGAACCCTTTGCCGCTAACCCGCCCGATGGCGCAGTCATCGATTACTATCTCGCGCACGCATCTTCTGGTCCGATCACTCTGGAAATTCTCGATGCTCACGGCCAACTTGTTCGCCGGTTCTCCAGCACCGACAAACCAGATGCCACTGATGAAGACCTTAAGAAGCAACTCATCCCGCTCTACTGGCTGCGTCCTTTCCACTCTCTCTCCACCGATGCGGGCATGCACCGCTGGGTTTGGGATCTGCACTATCCTGCACCCGATTCCACCCGCCATGAATATCCCATCTCCGCAATTCCTGGAGATACACCTCGTTACCCACTCGGCCCCAACGCTTTGCCAGGCTCCTACACAGCACGGCTCATCGTGAATGGCAAGAGCTATACCGCATCTTTCACCGTGAAGATGGACCCTCGCGTGAAGATCTCGGCCGCCGGACTTGAGAAGAAATTCCGTATGGAGATGAGCCTGGCAAAGCTTTTCAGTGAGACTTCCGAAGCCGTATTGCAAGCGGGATCAGTGAGCGACCCCTTGCGGAAGCTGAGCGAGCAGGCCACCGGCGCAACACGCGAGTCAGTTGTGGCTTTTCAAAATAAAGTCGCTGCGGTTCTTGGGACGCAGGCCCCACTTACCTCGGATATCACTCTGACCCGCATCAACGGGCAAGTCTCTACCTTATATGGCCAGGTGTGGCAGGCCGATGCGGAACCGACCTCCCTTCAATCAGAAGCCGTTGCGATCACCGAACACGATGGGCTGGACGTAATGAATCGTTGGCACGCAATCCAGACTGTTGATCTCCCGGCGCTCAATCGCGTTCTCAGCGAGGCAAATCTGCCGCAGGTGCGGATAGAATCCGGCGAGCACAAAGAAGAGATGATGACGGATGAAGAGTAGACGGCACAGGTTATTTCTTCTTCAGTAGAGAGTTTGTCCTGTCGACGAATTAGCAATCTCGTTCGCCCGGTTGGGCAGCCGTGCGCAAAATCTTGCATCGTTTCGCACCTTACCAGACATGCACAAAATTAATCGCTGAAATCTGTGTGCCACTGGGCCGGAATCCCTCGTAGCAAGTTATAATCTGGCGGCTTCGAGATTCCAGGCAGAAACTCAAGGCAAGCAATCGTCCTCGCGGTGCTGCACTCTGGAAACGCCGCATAAGATTCACGTGAGACAAATCAGGAAAAACGAGGGGAAGTAAATGAAGGTTTTCCGTACATTCGCAATCGGACTTTTGACTCTACTGGCGTGGTCGGGGATCGCCAGATCCCAGGAACCGTTCGTAGCCGGCACGTGGCAAGGAGTAGCGACCGCTCCTCCATCCGCTGTCGCCCACATGCTGCTGCTCACCGACGGTTCCGTCCTCGTGAACAGTTTCTTCTTCGAACAGCACGCGGACGCATGGTACCGGCTGATTCCGGACAGCACCGGCAACTACATCAACGGCACTTGGGTAAGTGCAGGAACCTTGCCGAGCGGATATAACCCGCTCTATTTTGCTTCCGCCGTTCTGCCAAGCGGCCTAGTAGTTATGTTCGGCGGTGAATACAACAACGGCGGCGATTTTTTCAACCCCGAAGGCGCGATGTATAGCCCGACCACCAATAAATGGGCAGCGCTGGCATCACCCCCCGGCTGGGCTACGATTGGCGACGCCTCGAGCGCGGTGCTGCCCGATGGCAAATTCATGCTGGCGAATTGTTGCACCACTCAACAAGCCATCTTAACCAGCCTCAACCCGGTAACCTGGGCCGCTACCGGCAAAGACAAGTTCGACGAGAATGACGAAGAAGGCTGGAACTTGCTGCCCAACGGCAACGTGCTTACCGTCGATGCCTACGTTGGTTCTTACAATAAGGCGGGGCTAAACTCTGAAATCTATACCACCAGCACCGGCACGTGGGCCAGCGCGGGAAGCACCATCGAACAGCTCTGGGATTCTGCCGCACTTTGCGGCGGAGCAGCGGATGCCTCGTATGAAGTAGGGCCTGCGGTTCTCCGGCCCGATGGAACGGTTTTCGCCACCGGAGCGAATGGTTGTTCCGCCGGCCACACCGCGATCTTCAATACGGCAACCGCAACCTGGTCCGCTGGTCCAAATTTCCCGAACATTCTTGACATCGCCGACGGTCCGGCGGCATTGCTGCCCGATGGCAACGTGCTGCTCAACGCGAGCCCGGGTGTCTACGCCAACGGCAGCAAATTCTTTGAGTGGGATGGCACTAGCCTGAACCCCACCACGGCCCCACCGAACGCATCCATCGACAGTTCCTATGTTGGAAACATGGTCTGCCTTCCTACTGGCCAGATTATGTTCACCGATTTCTCATCGGACGTTGAGATCTACACACCCGGCGGCACGTACAACGCCGAATGGCAGCCCAAGATCACCTACGTAGCCAAGACTCTTACTCATGGCAGCACCAACAACATCATTCGGGGCACTCAGTTAAATGGCTTGTCGCAGTGCGCCGCCTATGGCGATGACAACCAGAGCGCCACGAACTTTCCACTGGTGCGGATCACCAACAACTCGACCGGAGACGTAGTCTATGCCAAGACACATACTTTCAGCACGATGGGAGTGGCTACTGGAACTGCCGGAGTGCATGCCCAGTTCGATATTCCGGCAACCATCGGAACCGGCGCGAGCACACTGGAAGTGGTCGCGAACGGCATTCCATCTACTGCGGTCGCGGTTACCATTGAATAGCTTCTGATCTCGAGAAGACTGGATGGGCGCCGGATTCGCAATCGAATCCCGGCGTTCTTTTGGTTATCTTTAATTTATCTAGATCGGAAACGCTATAACGTTTCGACCGCGTTTTGCAGATCCCGTGCGATCTGCTCTGGATCGCTGTCCGGAGCAAACTTTATTGGTTGCCCGATGCGCACACAAATTTTCCCAGGCCGCGCAAATTTCTTGCCTGCCTGTTTCACTTCATATAACCCGACAATCCGCATCGGCAGAACCGGGATGTCCAGATTATTTGCCAACAACCCTATCCCTGCACGAAACGGGTTCATCTTGCCATCCACCGTATGCCGCCCCTCGGGAAACACTAGTACGCTGTAACCACGATCCACGGCCTCACCCGCGTAAGCAAAACTCTGCCGGAAACCAGCCTCGCGCGGTAGCGGAAACAAATTGAGCAGCGAGACTCCCAGCACCCACTGCGTGCGAGCGTACATTTTCACAAAGAAATTTGTTCCGGGAGCGGGCGTGTGTAACGCTTCCAGCGCCTCGCCGCCGGTCGCGGTTGCAATCCGATTCCGCAGGTGTAGTGGCAAAGCAGTTTGTACGAATCCTACATCCACATCCGAGACATGATTGCAGACCACAAGCAGCGGGCCGCTCCAGCCTCGAAGATTTTCTCTTCCTTCGATCCGCGGCCAGCCCAGCAGAATCATCGCCGGCCTCATCAGGAAATAATGGGCCAGCCATCGCAACCACGTCGCCGGCCACCGCAAAACCCATCGCGGATAGTGATACTCGGCGCGCTGCCGCGTTTCTCCACTTATCATCTTCTCCACGTCGCGCACTGTACGCGCAGCGCTAAAACGCATTTCGCTCAAATCCACCTGGTATCGATCCTCCAGCGCGCTGATCAATTCCACACGATCCAGCGAGCTTAATCCCAGGTCCGAATCGAGAGCGGCTTCGGCTTGCAATCCGGCAACGCTTCGACCCGTGATCCGCCCAATCAGCTCCATCACCGGACTTTCGCTCGCGCCTTTTTCCTCAGATTGCAGAATCTGTCTTGCCGCAGATTCTGCAATCACATTCCGCCGCGGCTTCTGCGTGCTTGTCCTCGGAAAATCTTCCTGTGGCCACTGCACCCACATTCGCATGCGCTGAAATTCCGCCAGCGCCTGATTCGCGCGTTCGACCACTTCCTGCCCGCGCAGTTCATTACGCAGAATCAACACCGCGCACGGCTCCGCATTTCCTCCGCGCTCGATTCCCACCACCACGCAATCTTTTACTTCCGGTTGCCGCCGCAGCGCCGCCTCCAAATCTTCGGGATAAATATTCAGCCCGCCCGGCGTCACGATCACATCTTTCTTGCGTCCCTTGAAATAAAGATTCCCGGCTTCATCCAGCGCGCCCACGTCTCCGGTGCGATACCAGCCGTCTTTATCTGTAACGCCATCCGCAAACTCGCCAGCCGCATTCGTAACCTTGCTAGCCGCGCGCTGTTGTCCTTCTTTATTCCAATACCCCGCCGCCACACCCCCGCCGCGAATCAAAATCTCTCCATCTTCGGCCAGTTTCAGCTCGCGACCGGGCAACACCTTCCCGATTGATCCTTTCCCCAACTTAAATGGATGATTCACGCTGATCAGCGATGTAGTCTCCGTCAGACCGTAACCCTGAATCGCCGCATAGCCCAGCCGGTGCCAGAACTCTTCCGTCGCGGAATCCAGCGCGGCGCCTCCGCAAATGAACGCCCAAAACTTCCAACCGAACTGGCCGCGAATGTCGCGGAAAATCCACCAGCGGCGTAGGAAATGTTTCCCCTCTGATTCACAGAGCCGCCGTTGAAATTTCTCTAACTTCCCGTCATCTTCCAGATCACGCTCGATCTTCTGTTTCAACGATTGCAAAACTCGAGGCACACTCACCAGCACCGACACCCGCTCTCGCCGAATCGTGCTGACAATCTCCGACGGCTTCAGCTCCCCCTGAAAAATCACCGTCCCGCCCAGAAGCGGAGGCAGAAACATCCCGAGGAATTGTCCGAACACATGGCTCAATGGCAGCAAATTCAAAAAGCGTACCGGATGCACCCAGCGTTCATACTTCATATACCGCTGCATTTCTTTTTCCAGCGGCGCAATATTGGCAAGGACGTTGCCATGCGTGATGACCACGCCTTTGGGTTCAGCGGTAGTGCCGGAAGTAAATACGATTTGTAGCGTATCGTCGCGACCGACGGCCGCAAACGATGGGGCGGGGGCGCCCCACTTCTCGCTTCCTTTACGAGAAGTCGGGATTTTGATCTCCTCAAGGACGAATATAGGAGTTCCAGCGATACCCTCGGGCGCGTGCTTCCGCGAACAAACCCAGAGCTTAGCCTCAACCTGCAGCGAAACTCGCGCGGCAAACTCTGCCGAGGCGCCATCATCGATCGGAACCACGACCACGCCGCGCAAAGCGCATCCAAAGAACGCGGCAACCCACTCCGCGGAGTTCTCGCTCCAGAGCATCATCCGGTCGCCCTTGCCGATCCCTCGCGTCTCAAGCTCCCGGCAGAACTGAAATGCCATCTCTAGAACCTGGCCATAGGTGAACCACTCCATGCGATACCCACGACGCTGCCCATAGGCACGCTCATCGAGGTGCGCCTGAGAGTTCATCATGAAAAACTCTGCCAATGATTCGGCCATAGAATAAAGAATAGAGCCTTGCCTCTAGCAAGTTTAGTAGCAGAAGTGAAGAACCGCACGTGCGTCGGGCTGACGCGTAGAGGGCGCCAAATATCCCCTATCGGCTAAGGCATACCGCACGACTAACGTCGTGTCCTTCCCACCCTATCCACGAGATAGCGTGCAAAGTGGCCATACTCACTCGTTTCATCCGCTGATTCCCAAGGTAACCCGTTCGTACACTCCCTTTCGGTAACCCTTGGTAACCATGCACTTCCACCCTCCCAGCCGTACAATTGCCCTTGTCCGACCGGTCATGCCTCTCACGGGAGTTTGGCCACGTGACGTTCCCCCGGGCAACACTTCCCAGGAGCGTCATAGGTTCTAGTTCAAGCTTCATCGGCGTAGGCTTCATCGATGTAGGCTTCGCTGTAAACCAGGGTCTGGAGTTCGTACTCTTATGGCGTTCGGTTTCGGGTTCAACAAACAAAAAGTCCTCAGCGCTGCGGAGAAGTATGTCCAGCAGGGCAAGATGCAAAATGCCATCGCTGAGTACGAAAAGGTTCTTAAGGCCGATCCCAAGGATCTCACGGTCACCAACACGGTGGGCGACCTCTACTCCCGCCTCGGCGATGCCGATAAAGCCACGGAAGCTTTCAAGATTGTAGGCGATGCCTATGCCAGCCAGGGTTTCACGGTCAAGGCCATCGCGATGTACAAAAAAATCAGCAAGCTCAAGCCTTCGCTGGAGAGCGTGCTGAAGCTGGCCGAACTCTACACCCAGCAAGGGCTCTTCAATGATGCCCGCGCCCAGTACCTGCAAGTCGCCGAAGAATTCCTGAAATCCGGAGAGTTGGAAAACGCCGTCCGCATCTTCCAGAAGATTCTGGAGATGGATCCGGAAAATACCAACATGCGCGTCCGCCTGGCGGAAGTGTATGTTCGCCTAGGCAAGAAGACCGACGCCTGGCAAATTTTTTCATCCGCTGCCGAAACGCTACGCTCCAAGGGTTCTACCAGCGGCGCCGAAGAAGTTCTGCAGCGCATGCTTACGCTCGACCCTGGCAACGGCTATGCCTTGCTCATGCAGGGCCGCAATCAGCTGGAGGCCGGCGACGCCGAGGCTGCCATCGAGTCACTACAGAAAGTCTCCGATCTCGATTCCAATCCTGACGGCCTACGCGATCTACTCAAAGCTTATTTGAAAATGGGCCGTCTCTCGGATGCCGGAACTCTTGCCAGCAAGCTCCTCACTGTCCACAATGACCTGGCATCGATCTCCGTCTTCGCCGACGCTCTGATGCAGGCTGGACAGTATGAGAACGCATTGCAGGTCTATGATCAGCACGCTGACCGCCTGCTCGCGGAAAATTCAGACAATGTTCTAAAGAACCTGCACTCCATCATCGGGCATGTGCGGGACAATCCCGCTTCGCTCGAAAAGCTTCTCGATCTTTTTCAAAAAGCGGGCGAGTCCACGCATCTCACTGAAGTCACCGAATTGCTGGCTCACGCTTCGGTTCAGTCCGGTGACCTGCCCCGCGCGCGCGATCTATATCAGAAGCTCGCCACCGTGGAGCCTGGCAATCCGCTGCATCTGAACAATTACCAGCAGGTGGTAAGCCAGCTCGGAGGTCCCGCTGCCACGCGACTGATTTCCGTCGAAGAAGCGGCTGTAATGATCGACGAGCTTGAGGCGACCGCTCCTTCGATCCACCAGCACTATTCTGACGCAGTGGCATTAGCGGTTCGCTCCGCGCTCACCGACGCTGAACTTTTTATTTCTTACAACATGCCTGCCAAGGCTCTCGGCCCGCTTATGGCAGCCCTGCCGCAGGCGCCCACCGATCTTCGCCTCAACCAGCGGCTTGCAGCACTACACACTCGCGCGGAGCGTTTCGCCGAAGCTGGAGTCTGCTGCCGCACTTTGCAGAGCGTTTATTCCGAAGCGGACCATCCGGAAGAAGCGACTCGTTACGGTGAGCTGGCGGAACGTTACGAACAGCGCGCGACGGTTCCCGCCGTATCTGACTCTGTGGTTGACGAGCCAATTTCAGCGGAACCAACTTTCGAAGAAGCATCTTTACCGGAAATTCCGGTCGAGGCTGAAGCCGCTGCTCCCTGGCCTGCAGCGCCCGAGTCCACGGCAGATACAGAATTCGCCATCGTCGGCGAACCAGATCAAAGCCCAGCCCAGAAGGCGGAGCCGGAGATCCCCGAACTGCCCGTCGCTGAGGCTCAGGGAGAGGCGGCGGAAATCGATCTCTCCTCCGAATGGGATGACTCGCTCACCGTCGAAGGCGACACTGCGCCGGCTGAAACGGCAATCTCCGACGCCGTGGGCGACCACGCCATACCCGCTTCTCTCCACCAGGAAGCGCCCACGACGGAAGCCGTCGACCCCGAGAAACTTAAGGAAACCATCGAAGAGGTCCGCTTCTACCTCGAGCACGGCATGCCCGAGCAGGCCTCCGCTGCATACGAAAAATTGCAAGCTCTCACCAGCGACGAGACGACTCTGGAAACGGTCCGTGCCGAGATTGAAGCTGCTTCGCAGCAACCTGCTCCGGTGGAAGCGGAAGAAGTTTCCGCCGTCGAAAACATTTCCGAATTTGCGGCAGAGGAAGCCGTTGCTGAACTGACCATCGACGAGATTCCGGCTGCGCCCGAACCCGAGCCTGTCGTCGAAGAAATTTCTCTGGAACCGGAGCCCGTAGCGGAGATCCACGCTGCGCCTGTGGCTCACGTTGAGCCACCCGCACCCGCGCCTGTAATCGAAGCTCCGGTAGTCGGGCCTACTTTGGAGCCGACAGCGGCGCCCGGCGTTCTTCAGGAATTCGTTTCCGATCTCGAGTCTTCCCTGGGCGACAGCTTCCTGCCCGGAACGATTTCGCACGAAGCCGAACCTGCGGTCGAACATGCTTCTGGCGCGCCCAGCTCGGAGTTCGAACTTCAATCGGACGAGCGTCCTCGAGGCCACGTCCCTGAACTTGAACCCATTGGCGAAGCCGCGCCCACTTCCTTCGGTGTTCCACAAGCTGAGGTCATGGGTGAGTTTGTCGCCGATCTCGAAGCTTCTCTTGGAGACGATTTCCTCAAAGGTGCTCCGGTTGCTAAACCTGAGCCAGCGACGCAGGCTCCGCCCGTCCGAACTGAAGTTCCGGCGGCCTCGGATCCAATCGCTTCAGCTCCGCCGCGGCATGCTATGCCTACGCCTCGGCCCGCACCACCAGTCAGTGCTCCAGTAGTTGCGAGCGCCGCGGCCGCTTCGGCCTCCTCCGGTGCACCGGTAATTTCGTCGCGAGCGACTGCCACGGTACCGCAGCAGTCTGCAGTACAGCCTGCCGTACCTGGGCCTATCAAGCCGCAGGTCGCGCCGGCCATTCCCAACGCAGCGCCCGCACCTGCCAAGTCTTCTCCATTTGGCGAAGATGCTGGCGTGGATCTCGCCGAAATGTTCGGCGAGCTTAAGCAAGATCTCGAGTCCGGCGTTTCCACCACCGAAGAGGATCCCGAAACCCATTACAATCTCGGCATCGCCTTCCGTGAAATGGGTCTGCTCGACGAAGCCATTGGTGAACTGCAAAAGACCTGCCAGGCCGTTGATCGCGGACATCCTTTCCCGCAAGTCATGCAGACGTATACGTGGCTTGCCCAATGTTTTCTCGACAAAGGCGTTCCCGAGGCCGCCATCCGCTGGTATCAAAAAGCTCTCACGGCCCCAGGCATCGACGAAGAAACACGCACTGCGCTCCACTATGAACTCGCCGCCGCCTACGAAACCTCCGGCGACAAGGCCTCCGCGCTCAAGCACTTCATGGAAGTCTACGGTCGCAACATCGATTACCGCGACGTCGCCGAGCGCATCAAGGCCCTGAAGTCGTAGAATAGCCCGATGGGTTTTATCCCTCAAACATTGTTTCCCGGTCACGCTTGCTATTCCGGGGAAGCTCGCTATTGCCGGCGAGTCCCTCATCCCAAGCGGAGCGCCCGGTGACGGTCGATCCAAAATTGCCTGGACACAGCGCCGCTTCACCGGCCCAGTCTGCGCCTGCGCAAACGCAAATTACTACCGCCGTGCTCGATCCGCCTGTGGTCGTCTCGCCCCAGAGGCATACTGGCTTGCAACTTTTGCTGCACCGCACCTCCGTCTTTCTATTTGTGCTGATTAGCGCCGTCGCCGGCGTCCTGCTTGTGATTCTTCCCTGGACTCCCGAGTGGACCGACAACTATCTTCTGCTTTCCTATCCCTGGCTTCGTACGCTAATATCCACCGGATTTTTTCGTGGCCTGTGCACCGGCCTGGGATTACTCGATATCTGGATCGGCTTCTGGGAAGCCCTCCACTATCACGATCATTAATAGCTGCAACGTAGTTGCCGTGATACACGACCGCTGATTTTGACAGTACTGCACTCAAAACATTAGTTTGAAGAACGTGAGTCTTCTACATGGTCGATAAGCTCAACCCCGCGCCTCTCGCTTACGAAAATCAACCCTTCATCAACAGTCCCGATGGACGCATTCTCCGCATCCTCGCGGAGTACCAGGAACCTCTGTCGCGCTTTCGCCGCGAACAGATTCAGGATACGGTCGTCTTCTTCGGCTCCGCCCGTTTTCAAGGCGGAGATGCAGCCAGGAAAAATCTCGTCGCCGCTGAAAAAAATGACGCTCGTCTTGCCGCTGCCGAGCAGAAGGAGGGCTTGAAACGCGCCCGCGCCGCGGTCGACATGGCGCGCTACTACGAAGACGCGCGCCGCCTCGCGCACATGCTCACCGAGTGGTCGATTCAGATCCCCGCACGCCGCCGCCGCTTCGTCGTCACTACCGGCGGTGGTCCCGGCATCATGGAAGCCGCCAATCTCGGTGCTCACGAGGCTGGCGGCAAAAGTATCGGCCTTAATATCCATCTGCCTTTCGAGCAATATCCTAACCCCTACATCACGCCCGCGCTCAACTTCGAATTCCATTACTTCTTCATGCGCAAGTTCTGGTTCGCCTATCTGGCCAAAGCGCTCGTAATTTTCCCCGGAGGCTTCGGCACCATTGACGAGCTCTTCGAAATCCTTACGCTCGCGCAAACCGATAAGCTGGCCAAGAAAATTCTTGTGGTCATTTACGGCGGCGAATACTGGCACCGCATCATGAACTTCCAGGCCTTCGTCGATGCCGGCACAGTTTCTCCCCAGGACCTTAACCTGTTCAAGTTCGTTGAGACCCCCGAAGACGCCTTCACTTTCCTGCGCGACGGCCTCACCGAATATCACCTCGGCGGTCCGCCCAAGAAAGAAAAAGAGCAGGAAGTTCTCCCCGAGATCGCAAAGACGAGGCCGTAGTAGAAACAAGAGAGCCGCGAACTTCACGCTGTGAGCCCCGCGTCCCTCTGTGTTTAAAAAACTTAAGAAACTACCCGCCCAAGCGCAATCTCCGCTTGCTCTACACTAAAAGCCGATGGCTGAAAGCTGTCTCCTCTACTACATCACCGATCGTGCTGCCTTCCCCGGCGATGAATCTGCACGCCGCCGCCATCTCCTCGCAAAAATCGCCGAGGCCGCACGCGCCGGCGTCAACTATATTCAGCTTCGCGAAAAAGATCTGCATGCTCGCGAACTCGAATCGCTAGCCACCGAAGCGATGCAGATCATTCAGCAACTGAGAACTGAGAGCCGGGAATCAAGAACCGCTTTCCTGACCAACTCCCGCACCGACGTTGCCCTGGCCGCCGCGGCAGACGGTGTACACCTCCCATCCGACGACATTTCGCCGGGGGATGTTCGAGCCGCGTGGCATCAAACTTTTGTTCACAACCGGCTTACGCGCGAAAGCTCACCACGAAAACCACTGATCGCCGTCTCGTGTCACTCCCCGCAAGAAGTGGCGCAAGCGGCGAGCGCCGCCACGTTCGCCGTCTTCGGTCCCGTCTTCGAGAAAAAAGACGCGCTCGGTGTCCGTGCAACCGGCATCGATCTTCTTCGTCAAGCCTGTGCTGCTAAAATTCCCGTGCTCGCCCTTGGAGGAGTAACTCTGCAAAACTTCGGATCCTGCCTGGACGCAGGCGCTGCCGGGATCGCCGCCATCCGTCTCTTCCAGGAAAACGACATCGCCGCGATCGTCCGCAGACTGAGGGAACATTAGGATTGCTCCTGGAGAACTATTTGGCTTTGGATAGCGCAACGCTTCAGCGCAGTGATTACGATTTGCCTAACTCGCAGACGAGACTTCTAGCCTTTGTAAAGAATGCTTATCCTGTCCACTTCGCGCCCGTCTTCAGAATCTGCATAACTTTGGCGAGCCGTCGCTCTCGTGTCTCTTCTCGCTTCGCTTCCACGATACAAATTGCCATCTCTTTCTTATGCGTAAACGAGAGCTTCTCCCAGTTCGCTCGCGCCGTTTTGCTCTTCGCTAGTTCTTTCTTCAGCGGCAGCGGTGCATCGACCGTACGCTCTTCCTCATCCCGTTCCATCACAACATCGACCGTGTCTCCGGGTTTCACACCGGCGCCTTTGCATAGGGTGCTGTTCACCGGCATCATGTGGCAGCCACCCATCCGCATTAGCGACGATCGAAAAGGATATCCGTTGATCGTCCCTCGTATCGGCACCCGCGCACGCGTTCCGAAAAATTCTGGCACATCAACCGGCGGAGTGATCGCCGCAACTACGCCCGCTTCTTTTCCATCGATCTTCACTGTGAACTTCAACTGCCGCTTTGCCATTGGCCAGTCCTCCATGACTTGCATACTGATAAACTTATCTCGGCTCGGAACACGCGACAACGGGCCGGAACCCGTGGCGGCTCATCCTAACTCCCAACCCGGCCCTGAGACCCCAATCGAGCCCCGCCTTGTCTGCATTCCAGAAGGATGGTTCCTCATGGGCTCCGCTTCCGGTCAGGATTGCGAACGTCCCATCCATCGCGCCTGGATCGATACTTTTTTCCTCGCCGCCACGCAAATCACGAACGTCGAATACGAACGCTTTTTGAACGCGACCGCTTGCGAGCCGCCGCCGTTTTGGCAGGACCCGAATTTTAATCATCCCCAGCAGCCCGTCACTGGCGTCTCGTGGTTCGATGCATACCGCTACTGCCAGTGGCTCGCCTCACAAACCGGACGCGCTTACCGCCTTGCTACCGAAGCCGAATGGGAGCGCGCCGCTCGCGGCGATCTCGAGCAAAACGATTTTCCCTGGGGCAACGAACCGCCACAATCCTTGCCAGACTATGCTACGAGATGGCAAACCGGACCCGAAGCCGTCGCTCAATACGCGCCCAATGTTTTCGGCCTTTACAACATGTGCGACAACGTCCACGAGTGGTGCAGTGACTGGTACGATCCCAACTACTACGCCGCTTCACCTGAGCGCAATCCGCAGGGACCCGAACCTCACTCAGGAGTCGGCCAGCGCAAAGCTTCCCGCGGCGGATCATGGCGTCATCACGTCAAAGTCTCGCGGTGCTCCGCCCGCTCCAGCATCTCTCCCGACTTCCACTATGCCGACTACGGTTTCCGCGTGGCCGTGTAGCGCCGGTGTCCCGCGACCCGTCGCAACCGCATCCGGCCACCGCAAACTCTCATATAATCTGTGATTCCGAACCGAGCGCAACCCTGGGTGAGGAACCTGCTGTTTGCGGGCATCGCTTCAGAATTGGAGTTACTCACTCATGTTCCGCGACGATCTTCTCCTTAATAAACGGATCCTCATCACCGGCGGTGGCACCGGACTCGGCAAAGCCATGGCTCACCGCTTCCTCGAACTAGGCGCGACCGTTTATATTTGTGGCCGTCGCGAAGAAGTCCTGAAAGAAACCGTAGCCGAACTCTCCGCCCACGGCCCGATTCACGCCCTCGTGTGCGACGTTCGCAATCTCGACGCGGTCGAAGCCATGATCGATTCCATCTGGCGATTTGCCCCGATCGATATTCTCGTCAACAATGCCGCAGGAAATTTTATTGCTCGCACCGAAGAACTTTCCGCGCGTGCTTTCGAATCGGTAATTGGCATCGTGCTGCTCGGAACTTTGCACGCTACTATGGCGTGCGGACGCCGCTGGCTCAAAGCCAGCCACAAGGGAACCGTACTCAGCATCTCCGCGACTTATGCTCCGGTCGGCTCGGCTTATGTTGTTCCCTCCGCCATCTCGAAAGCTGGAGTCGAAGCTCTCACCCGCAGTCTTGCGGTGGAATGGGGCAATCGTGGAATTCGCATGAACGCCATCGCTCCCGGGCCTATTCCTACACAAGGCGCTTTCTCACGCATGCTGCCACGTCCTGATCTCGAAGCGCTCGCGCTAGATCGCAATCCCATGCATCGCTTCGGTACGGTGGAAGAGTTGGCAAATCTCGCCGCGTTCCTGGTGAGCGACGGCTCCGGGTACATCAACGGCGAAGTCGTTCGCATAGACGGCGGAGAATTTCTGCAAGGCGCAGGAGAATTCAGCAATTTGGGCCGCGCCCTCACGAACGCGGACTGGGAAGCCCTCAAGCCCGCGAAGAAAACTAATAAGTGAGCGCAACTCGCCGTCTGCGTCTTCAGGCGCTTGGACCTACCTGTGCTCTCCCGACGGCCGCACCAACCATTTCAGAATCATGTTCACCAGACTCAACACAATCGCGCCAACAAACGCCGCAACAAACCCGTGCACCTGAAATCCCGGAGCCAGCAGCACTGAAGCGAGCTCGAGCATCAGCGCATTGATCACTAGCCAGAACAGGCCGAGTGTGATCAGCGTCAGAGGAAACGTCAAAATCTTCAGCACCACTCCCACAGTTGCATTGATGAACCCAATCACCAGCGCCGCGATCAACGCCGCCGCCGGACCACTTACCGAAATTCCCGGCACCACTCGTGATACGATCCACACCGCCAACGCACTCAAAACCCAGTTCAGCAGCATCCTCATATTTGCTCCCCGCGTCCCTCACTCATGAACAACAAACTGTTGCTCGCAAGACTACACCAAGCCTGTCATCCACTGTCCCCGGGTCACAGCTTGCAAATAATTAACGTGGCATGCACCGTCATTCCTGCCATCTGCTGTAAACTACACCATTCATCTTGCTCCCAAAAATAAGGAGAGACTGCGTATGCCTGATCCCGCTCTGAGCGGTTCCGAATTCAAGAAGCAATTACACCAGGGAATTCCGAAGGTCGGTTTGTTCGTCAATTCCCACAGCCCAACCGTAGTCGAGCAATTGGCCCATAGCGGATATGACTGGTTGCTGGTCGATACCCAACACGGCCCCATGCAGAACGAAAAGCTTTCGGCGATGCTGAGCGGCATCTCCAATGGCGGCGCCAAGTCGCTGGTGCGCGTCGGCTCCTACAGCGACCGTCCCGGGATTCAGCAGGCGCTCGATCTCGGCGCTGACGGCGTCCTCATTCCTTACATCAACACCGCCGAAGAAGCCCGCCAGGCCGTCAGTTGCACCAAGTATCCCACGGTGGGCACACGCTCCGTTTATTTTCCGCAGCGCAGCATGAACAAGGCCGGGCTCCTTGGCTACGCCGGCACCTTCAACAATGAGGGCATCGTCGCGCTGCAGGTTGAAACCGCTTCCTGCATCGAAAATATCGCCGAGATTGCCGCCGTTCCAGGCGTCGATATTCTCTTCCTTGGCCAGAACGATCTCTGCATGTCGATGGGCCTCTACAACAAGTATGAATTTCCCCACATGTACACTTCGCCCGAACTCGATGCCGCCACGAAAAAACTAATCGAGCACGCGCACAAGAACAAAGTTATCCTCGGTCTTTTCCTGTTCGGCACGCCGCGCGTCGGCGAATTCCTCGACAAAGGTTTCTCCTTCTTCAGCCTCGGCAACGACCTGCACCACCTTCTCACCCAAGTCGGCGCTTATGTCAACGACGTGGAGAAAGTGTCACAGGAAAAAGGCAGGCCCTGGAAGCGCCGTTCTACCGCGCTGTTCTAGATCGTGCGGGTCATCTCTCACTGAAGGCGATGGGGCGGACGTGGCCGTCCGCTCATCGCCAGCGTTACAATCACTCTCAGTTGCGCGAGACTCTTTAGCCGATGAATCTTTTACTCACCGAAATTCAAGTTCGCGTGCTCGGCTCTCTAATCGAAAAAGACATCACCACGCCCGATTATTATCCTTTGTCGCTCAACGCGCTGGTGAACGCCTGCAACCAGAAAAACAATCGCGAACCGGTGATGGCTCTCGATGAAGGTTCCGTGAGCGACGCGCTCGCAACCTTGCAGGAAGAGCGTCTCGCAAGCCCGGCCAGCGGCGCGGACAGCCGCGTCACCAAATACGAGCATCGCCTGCAGGAAGTTTTCAATTTCGATCGGCGCGAGATTGCCATCCTCTGCGTTCTTCTGCTCCGTGGCCCTCAAACTCCCGGAGAACTTCGCGGCCGCACCGAGCGCATGTATCGCTTCGAAGCGCTCGACGACGCAATCTCTACGCTCGATCGCCTAAGCCAACGCCAACCTCCGCTTACTGCGGTACTCCCACGCCAGCCCGGCACAAAAGAGTCGCGCTACATGCATCTGTTCTCCGGCGACGCACCTCCGGCGGAAGCCGCGCCGGCGCGCGTGTCCGCTAGCGCTATGCAAAATACCGACCGCTTCGCACATCTCGAAAACGAAGTCGAGGAATTAAGAAAAGAAGTCGCCGAAATGCAGCAGCAACTAGCCGCCTTCCGGAAACAATTCGAATAATGCGGCTTGCGCACTACGCGTGATGGAACTAGCAGGTTGAGGAGATTTGTTTGAGTCCGGACAGCCGCCCTCGGCTGTTCTCCGGGCGCAGCGCTAGGTTGAGGCTCGCTAGTCGGAGCCGTTCAGCCGTGTCCCGCGCCCCACACAGTGTCCACCACAGCACGACCCGGCGCAGTTCGCAGCACCCTAACCCCCGTAAAATCAACACCCGTCCATCTGGTCCACTCCGTGCATTCTTCCAATGCGCTGCTCAGCAGCAGGAGGTGACCAACCATGACCCGTATCAACCTATTTCTCGCCAAGCCGTCTTACATCGCCCCATCAACTCTGAGCTCCGTTTCCTGGGGCAAAAGTAACTACGACAAAACCAATTTCGAAAGAACCAATCACACGAATACCAACTTCGATACCACCGCTAGCACACTAGTTTTCGCGGCGCTCCTAATCGCCTGCTCCTTGGCTGTCGGATGCTCCAGCGAAAACTCCAAACCTGTTACCACTAGCCAGCCGCCCATCGCACAGCCCGTCACGATGTCCCCCGCGCCCAGCCCGGTCGCGCCCGTGCTGCAAGCCACCGCCAAACCCCCGCACAGGAAAGTTGTTCGCAAAGCTCCCGCAACCGTGACCTATACTGACAAAACCTTTGGCGTCTCTTTTGAGTATCCGCGCAAGTACGCGCTGGAAACTGGCGGCGCCGCCACCGAACTCGTCGCCTCCACCTCCATTCCCATGGACTTCGTACAGCCCGGCGGAATCGCACTCGCAGCCGTCGCTCTTCCCGATTCCACTTATGCGAACTCGGATATGGCTTCGGCCTTCTTCAATGTCAGTGTCAACAAAACTCTTACCGCCGACCAGTGCAGAGAATTCTCGGTCCCGCAGCCGAATCCAGCGGCCCCTGCCGATCCGGCCATCGAAGCCAAAGCGGAGGTCGCAACGCCGCCCATTTCCAAATTAATGATTGGGGACATGGAACTTCAGTCGGCTGAAACGAGTGCTACGCAGGATAGCCGCGAGGAAGTGTCGAAGTACTACCACGTCTTCGAAAACGGGGCCTGTTACGAGTTCGCCATGAAGGTTGCAACCAAGACCGATACCACGTCCGAGGGCGCAACTACCAAACACGTCGACCGCGATGAAGTCTTCCAGCGTTTGGAAAAACTTCTGGCAACGGTCAAGATGATTCCGGTCACTCCCGAAGTCAATGCCGAGGTTAAAACAAATGTCCCACCAGCACTCGCTGGAGCCCCGGCTCAGTAAATACAAGAAAGGGACGGACCCTCCCGTCCGTCCCTTTATTTTGACTCCTGTCAACAGCCAGCCCGAATACCGGGCAAGATGGGGAACCCCATCGCGTCCAAATCGTTTCGAAGCTGATCCAGGGATCGAAACTGCACCGCATGAATCCCAAGATCTCGCGCGCCTTTCACATTGATCTCCCGATCATCCACAAAGAGCGTCTCTTCGGCCTTGGCTCCGAGCCCGCGCAGAGTGTGTTGGTAAATCGCTGCATCCGGCTTGATCAACCGCACTTCCGCCGAAAACGTTATGAAGTCGAACAAATCGAGCCAGTCAAAATTATCGCGCAGATGCGAAATCATCGTGGGATGCATATTCGATAGCAGTCCAGTTTTGATTCCAGCCTGGCGAAGTTGCCGCAGCCATTGCACCATTTGCGCATTCACATTGGCCCACATCTCGATATCCCACTTGTAAATTTGCTCCAATTGCTCGTCACTGATTCCTGCGCCAGCATCTGTCGCCAGCGCCGTCCAATAAGCTCCGGCTGAAATATCTCCACGGTCGAACGCGCCGCGGTTTTTCTCCCACAGAGTACGGAACGAATTCTCGTCTACGCGGAAAACTTTTGCCAGGCGATTGAATTCCTCGTCTGATGCCCTATGACAAAGGACCTCGCCGTAATCCAGAATCACAGCATTGATTTTCACTTCAGGCACCCACTTCCGATGATCTTCGCATAATCCGCGCCGATGTTTAATCTCATCACTTGCAATTTATCACGCAGCAGGCGATTCGGAGGGTGTTGGAAACTGCCAAAGCGGCGTGAGGGAGGCGCGAGCGGAGAAAATTTCTAAATCATTTCTTCTGCTGTATTTGAGGGCTGGCATCGCTAGCCACCGCACTCTCGGGCAGCGACTTCAGTTCGCGCCGTATCCAGTCCAGGTTTGTACTGTTGGGGAAGGCTGCCTTGAATTCTTGCAAGGAGTTGTAAATGACAATGGGTGTTCCGGCTGGAACCGCTAATCGCAGCTTCTCTTTGACGGCTTTTGGTGTGTCGGTCTCAAAGACTGTCTGTTGAAACCGGAATTTCTTCGCTTGAATTTTTGGCATCCAGTCGAGAGGCTCAAGCGTGGCCGCTTTCTTTAAGAATTCCGGCTTCACATATGCCGCGCGTTCGTCCTCCGGTACAAAAGGAGAGGTCGCCATCCAGGCCGGCCAATCGCCCCATGGATCCAGAACGTCCAGTACCTTAATACGCGCGTCGACTGCCGATGCCAGGATGGCGATGGTTGCTCCCGACCCCTGCCCGAACATGGCCACCCGGTTCATGTCGAGATCGCCGCGCGTAGCAAGATAATTCAATATCATCTGTACGTCGTGCGCCGAGGTCGCAAGGCACTCCTGCAATTCGCTGATGAACCATTCCTTCATCGGCCGGTCGTGATAACGATGTCCGGTAAGTGCAGAAACAAAGCCCACGGCCGCGAAGCCGTCCTTGGTCAGAGCAGTTTGGAATATTTCATTTTTGTACGCGTCTGTGTCCGCAGGATAACCGTACAGATGCAAGATCACCGGAGGATTTTTAACCTCCTTGGGCTTTATTACGTAAACATCGATCGGATCCCCCCACCGCCACTGCAACTGGAGCAGTTCAACCGTGTACCCCGGATGGTCATCGACAAATTTGACGGGAGCAACAGACATCAGGTGACTGGTGCTCAATGCCGGCGTGGTCCAGTCTTCCGTCACGCCCTCAAAACGATGATCGTTCGGATTGGCGATAGGCGGAGAAGCAGGCAGTAATTGGGCGAGAGCGCCCGGCGCTGCAAACAAGAGTGCGATCCCCAGGATGAGCGTTCTAACGAATATTGACGGCGAAAAATTGGATATCATTCTTTCCATGTTCCCGAAAGTCTTGGTGTTCTCCCGCGCCCGTGCGATCAAGGCCGGTCTAATCAAAGAAGAAGGGCGGCCCCGATGAAAGCGGTCCGCCCTTTGTCCTCAATCGAAACAGATTGTATCCGCTAGGTCCATCTTACTGCCTTTCGACAGGACCCAGGTTAGTGTTCTCCGAGTTGGCGTTCTGAATAAGCTGCGTCTGCGCAGCTGTCGTCGTGCCGATCAGGGTCGGGATAATGAAGCCGCCCATGTCGCCACCTTTTTCCGGACTGTTAGCCGCAACTGATCCAATAGCCACCCCCGATCCACTCTTCTGTTGGTAGTGCGAGTGAACCAGTTTGAGACCAAGATCATTGGTCCCAGTAACCGCCGTGGCTGGCACGTAGTCAGGAATATCGTTGACCACGTAAACATTCGAGGCCTTCACCAGCACTGAGGCGTTGGTTCCAGCCGTACCAGTGGCTACCAGACGCTGTGCCGACCATGCGCGATAGGTTCCATTGCGGAGGTTCGGGAAAGAAAACCCGTTCTTCCAGATGTCGTGTTCCGAGCAAGGGAACGAACCGGCCCCACCAGCGCAAGTCGCAGGCAGATTTGCGGCTCCCGGCAACGTGCCGGCAGTCGCGGGTTGCCCAGGATCGAGCGTCGAACCGTAGGTCTGGAAAATCGGATCGACACCGTTCAGGGTGATGTAGCCGTAAGCAGTGTTGTTGGCGATCGAACTCACGTTCCCGTAGCTGAAGAACGTATAGCCGATGCCATCGTGACCGTAGTTAGCACCGGAGTTCTGAACCGACTTTACTTCTTCGCCGGTACCAATCGCGCGGTAGCGTGCGCCGAGGCCAGCCAGGCAAGCTGCTGCCTGCCCCTTCAATGGGTTGTTGACCGGGCCATCC
>JBAPQU010000241.1:0-3186 GCA_049280795.1 Candidatus Sulfotelmatobacter sp. | reverse complement strand
TCTGGAATGAAGTTATTCCCGATGCCTTCGACTTTATGCGGCCCGGGCGCTCCGCCCCCAAGCACTGACCCTTGCGTGGTCACAGCAACCGCCAGCACTCCCGGCACATGCTCCTTCATATAGCGCGCCACGCCGGTAAAAGTTCCGCAGGTCCCACAGCCCAAGACGACAGCATCCACTTTCCCACCCATCTGCTCAAACAATTCCACGGCGGTCGTTTCGTAGTGGTAATCGGGATTCGCCATGTTCTCAAACTGTCCTGCCATAAACGCGCCGCGCTCGCTGGCCACAACTTCCTTGGCTCGGCGGATCGCTCCCTGCATGCCTTCTTCGTCCGGCGTGCGGGTAACTTCAGCTCCCAGCGCGCGCATGATGATTACTTTTTCCTGGGAGAAATTTTCCGGCACGAACAGCTTCACTTTGTAACCGCGATTCACTCCGATCAGCGCGAGCCCGATACCTGTGTTCCCCGCGGTGGCTTCCACAATCGTGCCTCCGGGCAGGAGTTTTCCTTCCTGCTCGGCTCGACGAATAATTCCTATGGCGGCGCGGTCTTTTACGCTGCCCCCGGGATTGAGGTATTCAAGTTTGGCGAAAATGTCGGCCGAACCGGTAGGAACCAGCCGTCTTAGTCGAAGCACGGGAGTCCCGCCGACGAGATCCATGATGTCGTCGGCGACTCCCAGATGGGAGACTTCATGGTTTTTCAGGTGCACGTTATAGGGTAAGGGTCAGAGTTCGAAGTCGTCAATCGCCCGAACATTAAAATCGCCGGCCAGTTGTTACCGCCGTCATCTTACTTAGCTCCCGCCACAGGCTCCGCACCCGCGTAATACCCGCTCTTGGTCCGCACCATCAGCTTACCGTGCCCCTTTCCTTTGGCTTCCACGCGAATCGTCCGGAAGCCGCCGCTGGTCTTCGGATTCGTCGGCTTGTAGCCGATCGTGTACTGATTGCGGATGTCGTGCGCTACTTGCCGGCTGATCTCATCCACCTCATCGAGGGTCTTGGGAAAAAATGCCAGCCCCCCGGTCCGCTGCGCAATGATCTCCAGCGCGCGCCGGGCTCGCTTGGGATGGTCTTCATCTCCCAGCATGCCGATCGCATACACCGACGGACCGTTCTCGTCCTGCAATTGCTTTACGGCTTGCTCCAGGGTTTCGCGGCTGGCGTTGTCTTCTCCATCGGTCACCACGAACAACACTTTTCGCTCCAGCCTGGCATTTCGCGCCAGATGGTCGGCGGAGGCCACCACGGCTTCATAGAGAGCGGTACCGCCCTTAGCGTCAATCTTCTCCAACGCCTCTTTCAATTTCAGAAGGTCATTGGTGAAATCCTGGTCGAGATAATATTCGTCGTTGAAATTCACCACGAACACTTCATCCTGCGGATTGCTCGACCGCACCAGGTTCAGGGCCGCCTGATTGACCTTGGCCCGCTTTTCCCGCATGGAGCCGGAATTGTCAATCACGATCCCCATCGCCACGGGGATGTCTTCATGATGAAACGAGATTATGCTCTGCGGTTTGCCGTCTTCGAATACGCTGAACGCATTCCGGTCGAGATTGGTCACAATGTGCTGCTTGTCGTCCACTACCGTGGCGTGCAGCAAGACCTCGTCCACATCGGTACGAATTACGAATGTTCCGTTCTGATCTGTGGGTTGCTGGGGCGAGGGCGCAGGTGTTTGCGGAGGCGCACCTGATTGCGGCTGAGAAGATTGCGGTTGAGAAGAAGGAGGTTGTGGTGGGGTTGATTGGGATTGAGCGGCGCTTGACTGGAGGTCCGAACTCCTCCATTCCGCGCTTCCGGAAAAAGGCTGCGCCAGTAACGCGAGAGCCACTCCGGCCCAGATGACGCACCTTAGAAAAATAAAGATACTGGCAGGCCGCTTATTCTTCGGGCGCGTAATATCCGGTCCTGGCATACACTCGGAGCGGTGGCAGTCCTTTCGGCGGCAGTAACTTCACTTTGATCTTACGCCATTTGCCGTCCCGGACAACTTTGTTGGGACGATACCCCAGAACATATTGGTTTCGCAGTTCGACTCCGATCTTAGTGGCTACATCGGCCAGATCGTTCGGGTTCTCCACGGTAAACGCCCGTCCACCCGTCAGTTCCGCGATCTCTCCCAACAACGCCGGGCCCAACCGCTCTTCCTCGGTGGGAAAATACTTGTCATAAATGCCGATGGCGTACACCATCACGTCCGCTTCTTTCACCAGAGACTTGATCTCGTTTTCCGTGTAGCGGCTGTGATTGTCGCCGCCGTCGGAGATGATTAATAGCGCCTTCTTGGCGTACTTAGCCTGCCGCATTTTGCTGACACCCATGTAAATGGCATCGAGCAGCGCCGTCATCCTTCGCGGCACGGTATAGACAAGCTTGCCCTGAATATCTTCCACCGAACTTGTGAAGTCATTAACCACTTCGGGCTCATCCGAGAACGTGATCATGAAAAATTCGTCCTGCGGATTGGCGGTCTTGAAAAATTCCATCACCGCATCTTTCGCCCGATCCATCTTGCTGCTCATGCTGCGGCTGGAATCGAAGATCACGCCGAGAGAAACAGGCGCGTCCTCACTGGAGAAACTTTTGATCTCCTGCGGGGTGCTGCCTTCAAAAAGCTGAAAGTTGTCCTTCTCCAACCCAGTAACCAAGCGGTTCATCGGGTCTGTGATCGTCACCGGCACGAGCACCAGATCGACGCCCACCTTCAACGGACGTATGTGGGTATTCATCGATGAGGAGACGATGCTCTGATTGGCTGCTTCTTCCGCTTTTGGCTTATCCACTTCGCGGGGCTGGACGTGGATATCGTTCACGTCGGTCTGAGCGAGAGCCGGCGCCGCCAAGAAACCGGCCATGCCTAGCGCCAAGAGCGATATCCGGAGGAGAGGGGAAGCCGCGATTCTGTGCAGGTGAAGAAGAGTCCGATTCCAGGGTCGACCCACGGGAAACATCCAATCCAGGGCCGGTGGGAGAGATGGCCGGCACCCATCGAAGAGGGACATATTCACCCCAATTGGTCGCGATATTATCACAGCTTTCCTCAACCGGTTCCGGTTTTTTGTCAAATATTAGAGATAATCCGAGGTTGGGCTGCTCCAGTTTTTGGGAGATTATTCGAATCTTGCGAACTGAAAACTATTGCACCCAGCCATCTTGTTACAATCAAAGCTCTCC
>JBAPQU010000240.1:0-3639 GCA_049280795.1 Candidatus Sulfotelmatobacter sp. | reverse complement strand
CCCTTTTGTGGTATGACTGCTCCACTTTTGGGGCAACCAAAGTGGGATAGAGAGGTTCGAACTTCGCCCGGATCAGACCGGGAATGGCGGAGGGAGAGGGATTCGAACCCCCGGTACCCTTTCAGGTACAGCGGTTTTCAAGACCGCCTGTTTCAACCACTCACACATCCCTCCGGATAGCGAACGCGAACTATGTAGTATTTTACACTCGACCCGGACGGAAGCTACCGGCTAACTGAGAAACCAAATCTCAGGGCCCGGCATTTGCTAACGGCTTTGCCATCAGAGTTACAACTTCCTATTGAATGAGGCCGAATGCTCGGGAATGAAATTCCATAACCTCGGCGAAGTGGTCCATGAAATAGGAAAAACTGTGGTCGCCAGGATAAGGATGATACTCGTGCTTCACTCCTTCTTTCTGTAACTCCTCGTGCAATGCGGCCGCACCCTTTTCAAAGCCGTAGTTGTCCTGCTGGCCGCAGTTGAAATATATGGCAAGCTGCGGCAGAGCGGTCCGGTTTCTTGCCGCCAAAACGACGGGATTATTGTCTTTCCAGTGTTGTACCGCGATAGGGTTTCCAAAAACCGGCGCGAGTAACTTCCCGAGCTGAGTCCCGGAGCGGACCGCCATATCGAGTTCCTGCGGCGACTCCGTGATTAGCGCGGCGCTTTGGGCACTGACGGCCGAAAACATTTGAGGATGAGCGAACGCGAAGCGCAGCGCACCATAGCCACCCATGGAAATGCCGCTGATCGCACGGTTGCCTCGCCCTTTGCCGATGCGGTACTTCGATTCGATGAGCGGAATAAATTCCTGCAGAAAAAAATCGCTGTAAAGCACCGAGCCGTCGGAGGAATTCACATAGAACGTTCGCCCGCCTTCGGGCGCGGCGATCAAGAATTCCCCCATTTTGTGCTGTTGGCGGAGATCGTCGAGCAGGGTCCATCCCCCGCTATTAAACAACGAGCGCTCATTGTCACCCAGGCCGTGGAGGTAATACAGTACGGGATATTTTTGTGCGGGATGCCGGTGCGCGCTCGCGTCGTAGCTCGGAGGGAGATACACGCAATAGTGCACCGGATGTTTCAGGATTTGGCTGTCGAGCGCATTGCAGTCGATCCGGCTCTGAGCGTGAGCGCGGAGCGTAACAGCCAAAAGTGCAAACAATAAGATGATTCGAACACAGCGCTCGATCGATTTCACAATTTCAGTTTACTCGTAACGCAGGGCCTGCACCGGATCGAGGCGGGCCGCACGTGCAGCCGGATAGAGGCCTGAGATCAGGCTTACGCCGAAGGAAAAGAAAATGGCGAATGCTACCAGCCACCACGGCACCGCCCAGAAATGTTCCGGCGGAAAAGACTGACTCTTGAGGTAGACATTCGTTCCGAAGTTGATAAGCTGGCCGATCGACCAGCCCAGGGCGACTCCAACAACTCCTCCGAGAATGCCCATGGCGCCCGCTTCGGCGAAGAAAAGTTTCTTCACGTCACCGTCGCTCGCGCCGATAGCTTTCATAATGCCGATTTCGCGGCGCCGTTCAAGAATGGCCATCACCAGCGTGTTCACGATGCCGATGGAAGCGACGACCAGCGCGAGGCTGCCGAAGATTCCGAGAAACGCGTACAACACTTTGAAAAACTGTTGAATACTACGGCTGGCGTCGAGAATCGAGAAAGTGTTGAATCCCATCTTTTTAATCGCGTCCTCTACCTTGCGCACCTCGCCGGGGTCCTTCACGCGAACGCTCACCGAGGAATAAACCGGCTGATCGCTGGCGGCGCGGGAAATCTCGCGCAGGTCAGTAGGCTGCATCACGTGCAAACTCTCGGCCAGCTTGAGCGGAAGAAAAACCCGCGCCCGGGTTGGTCCGCGCATGCTTTCAGGATCGAGATCGGCGACGCCGACAATCTTCAGCTTCAGCTCGCGCGAAACTACGGAGTAGGCGGCATCGGCAAGATTGTCAGCGCTCGATCCAGTTTCATGGTCGGAGGCTGTCGTCGCCGCATGCGCACTCTGCGCAGCTTCGCGCTGAGCATAGCGCATGGTCAATTCCTTACCCAGCAGCGGACCGGCCACTTCCGCCACGTTGGTTTCGTCGACACCGGGCTTTGGAGTTCTTCCCAGCAGTTCTTCGGCGAATGTTTTTTGAAGAATCGCTTCGGGCGCGGTGTCGGATGAGAAGAACTGTCCCTGCACGGTATCAAAAGCGTCGTTCGACTTCGCGGAAGCCGGCAGCGCAGAGACCATGGTCAGATGCGGCTTGTCATCGTATCGTAGCTCGGTGATGAAACGAATATCGGGATATGCTTCGAGCACGTTGGGCAGATGTTCGATTTCGACACGTGTGGATTCGTCAAGGACACGACTTTCGCCAGGCGCCGGCCCGTTGCGTTCTTCTTCGCGTCCGAAGTTGCGCAGATCGCGCCGGGATGTGACGACCACGGTGTCGAACAAGCCGGACTTCAGCAAACGTCGCGATGCCATCTGTTGCAGTCCGATGCCCAGCGACAGCATCGCGACCAGCGACGCCACGCCCACCGAGATGCCGATGGTGGTCAGCGAATTTCTTAAGAGAGATTCGCGCAAGTTGCGCAGGGCGAGTTCGGTGAGGTCGGGGAGCTTCATTGCTGCGCTCCATCTGCTGTGACCTGCCCAGACCGCGCCGAATTTGATTCATCGCCAACCAGCTTGCCGTCCGCCAGGAAGATGAGCCGTTGCGCGTAGCGCTCGGCCAACGCACGCTCGTGCGTTACCATCACCACCGTCATTCCGAGCTGCTGGTTGAATTCGCGGACCATGTTCATGATTTCAGTTCCGGTACGACTATCGAGATTTCCGGTGGGCTCGTCCGCCAGCAGAAGTTGCGGCCGGTTGATGAGCGCCCGTGCCAGAGCTGCGCGTTGTTGTTCGCCGCCCGAGAGTTCGCTTGGGCGATGGTTCATGCGCGCCTGCAGGCCCACACGTGTGAGGGCCTCGCGCGCCAGAGTGTCGCGCTTCCCGCGCTCGAGCTCCGCAAAGCGCATGGGCAGCTCCACGTTTTCCGCGAGCGTCATGCTGGCGATCAGATTGAACGATTGAAAAACGATGCCGACGGTGTGCAGCCGATGTTTGGCAAGTTCCTCGCGGGACATTTGTGCGAGATCGCGTTCGTTCACCACCACGCTGCCCGAAGTAGGCCGATCCAGGCCGGCGATCAGATTCAGCACCGAAGATTTTCCTGAGCCGGAGCTGCCGAGCAGAGCGACGAATTCACCGGCGCTCACTTTAAGCGTTACGCCATCCACCGCTCGAATGACGGTCTCGCCCATGCGGTAGTGTCGGTAAAGCTGCTCCGCATAAATCGCAGGTGCGCCGGGCGTCGTAGCGTTATTCGACGCAGCGTTGCTCTGAGGAGATCGATCCATACTGCTCATGCGCTAACGAACCTCTCCTTTCAGAACACGCAACGCGTCCGCTGACTTCACATCGCCGTTGCGCGCCGGGCCTGAGCTGCCGTTGCCGGTCACGTTTGCTTCAAGTGTGTCTCCCTCGCCGGGAGCGAGAAACAGGTTATCTTCCACGCCATGCTGCCGGGTGTATAAATCGTAGTAACGGCCTCGCGCGGCGTAGAGTTGCTCGTGCGTGCCTCGCTCCAC
>JBAPQU010000239.1:0-3253 GCA_049280795.1 Candidatus Sulfotelmatobacter sp. | reverse complement strand
GTTGCAGCATCTGCTTTCGACCAAGTTTGAACTTACCGGTGAAGGATCCGTGGCAGCGGGCCCAGTCGGCCGTCACACTTCCGCCGGAACTGACGTATTGCTGAATACCGAAGTGCTCACCTACTCGCGCTCGAAAGGCGTTTTCGCCGGCCTGACACTGGAAGGCGCTGTGATCGAGCAGGACAATGATTCGACGCGCGCGATCTATGGCCATCACATGATGTTCCGCAGCATTCTTTCGGGCAAGGCATCTACTCCCGCGAGCGGAGCGGCGTTTGTGAAGGCTGTATCTGAAGCAGGACACCAGTCCCACGTTGCCGAAGCGAGAGAAGACAACAAACAGTAGTTGCAACAGAACAATGAAGCTGAAACTTTTAGCTGACCGGAGCCGTGCTGGCTTCGGTCAGCTTTTTTGTTTGATCCTTCGGAATGAGAACTGTTTATTGATGTTCTCTAGGGTTGTGTCTGTAGTTACGAGGTTAAGTCCTGAGCTAGCCGTCAGGGCGGTTCCAAAGTTAGATGTCGCGGGGAAGTAGTGGAAGGATTTGAGAATGGCGAAGTTCCGCCTATCTCTCACCATGAAGAGGCTTGGTGTGTTGGCGGAGCCATTGAAGAATTTGGGCAAAGCGAAATTGGTGCCGCTCCATCGAGCCGTTAATGAACTCGTATCCGGCCGCAGCTTCGACTTTGATGTGGAAGCCGTTGCGGCGCAGGAAGACATCGGCGGCAGTGAAGGCAATGCGCTTGTTGCCATCGAAGAAGCCGTGGTTGTTGCCGAGCGACTCCATGAGCGCGGCTGCCTCTTCTTCAAGTGAGTTGTAGTAGCCGGTCTGCGGACGAAAAACGGCGGCTTCAACAGCGCCCTTGTCGCGGACACCGTGCAAGCCGCCGAATATATCGATGAGCCGGTGCTGCATCTGGTAGACTTCCGCAACCGTCAGGTAATCTGAGGTCACTTGGCGAGGCGCTCAAGCAGGTCACGGTTGCCGGCCACCGACTTCTCAAAGTCATTCATCACTTCGGGACGGACCAGATGCTGTGACGGAACCACGTTTTTCAGGTAAAACTTCAGCGCTTCCTCTAACACATGCCGCTGCGATTGGCCGTTGCGTCTGGCGGTAGCGACGAACTCTTTGTAGAGTTTGGCGTCGATCTCCGGGGTGAACTTCTTGGTTGTAGCTGGCATGGCGGATGCCCTCAATCTGTATTCTACCCGATTGGAACGGCATATCAAGGTAAATCTTGATTTATCAATATCAGCATAAAATGAAGATGCGCCATGTCTAAAACATAAGAGGAGCCGCTGGCGCGGCTCCTCTTAATCCTGCTAACTACTTTACCTTTGCTTTGCGAGCTGTGCATTAACCTCGGGCAGCACCGGAGTACCTTCGGCTTTGACTGCGTCCAGCGCCGATGGATTGAGGCCTAGCGCCTTCACGATGGTGGGTGCGACTTGTCTGGTTGCCACCACAGACGAGATTGTCTGCGCCGTAAAGGTTGGGTTCGCGACCAGCAGCATGACATTGGTATCGTCATGCGCGAAGCCGCCGTGATCGCCGATCATCGCGGTGCTGCCCGAGTAGGTCACGCCTACGTTCGGGGTCACGATGATGTCCGGAGATCGCGGATCGTCACCCGGCTCCAGACCGCCCAGGTTGTAGTTGAGCGCCAGGCTCGGACCGTAGTAGATCTCTCCCATCCCGATTGCGGCTGCATTGCTTTCGAGCAGATCCACAGCTGCAGTCACGCTCACACCTTTTTTCAGCCAGAGGACAGAGACGTCATCTTCGGTGGCGCCAATGCCACCCGGGGTCAACGGTGATTCCGAGGGCGGAATCATATTCCCCAGCAGCGTTGCCGGCGTATTGGCGCCGTTGGCGACGTAGCGGGTCGGGTCGATCGGCGAATCGCCGTGCTTGGCTGTGACGATGATCAGCGTGTTGTTGTAGATGCCGGCGCTCTTGAGCGCAGCGACAATCTCACCGATCGCAGTGTCGACGTATTCGACTTCCCCGAGCAACGGAGCGGTGGGCAATGCCGCCGCATTCTGGTAACCGCCCACGGCCACGCCCGTCTCGTTGGTGGATTGTCCGACGTAAACGGATTGAAAATTCATGCCAAAGACTGCGGGAACGACTGCACGTGCACCGGAGTGCGTTTTGCCGGCAATCTGATTCAGCAACGCATACACCTTGATTGCGTCATAGCACTGAATGTTTTCGAAGCTGGCATTCCACGCCGACGCGCCAATGGTGTCGCGGACAGGATCGCAGGCAGCGCCCAGCAGAGTTTTTACACCGGGCAGCGGGACAACGGCCGAGCTGACTTCGGGCGCATAATAGTCGTCCAAGCCGTTGCCGCCGGGACCGCCTACAAATGAGTACGACGGGTGCTTGTCGATCCATGCGGTATATCCACCAGCGGCGTGGACTACGCCAAAGGCCGTGTTTACCCGAATGAAGTTCCAGGGATACACCGGCGCGCAGCCCGCCTGCGGATCTCGCGACAACTTCTTCGGATCGAGGGAAGCGATGCCGCCCTCGGTGAGTCCCGCGCCGGGTGCGCCACCGTTCAGCTTGGTATCGTCAAGGTCGACGCCCTGGTCGTTATCGGTGGTGGTTCCGTTTGGCGTTGCGTAGGGCGTGCACTTTCCCGCAGCCAGACCCGTGCCTGTGGCTTTTTCCGGCGCATCGAGCGACCGGTCATAGGCTACGTCGTAATAAAGACCCGTAGTTTTTGGCGTGCCGCCGGACGCCAGCGCCGCCATGCCTGGGAAAGAGTCCGTGGGTTTCGATGACTCGCTGTTCACATAATTGATGCCGGTCTGGCTCAACGCTGCCATGTTCGGGCAATAGGGCTGGCCGCCGTTTACGCCGGCAATGCCGTTGGCACAGTTATAAAAATCCACCGCGTGCATGCCGTCGATGCTCAACAGCAGCACATGCTTGATCTTTCCCGAGCCCACGGTGCTGGTATCCGCCGCTTTTCCATACGTCGAGAACGCCAGCGTTACCACCACCGCAACTCCCGCCATTACTAACCTCTTCGCGTTCATGAGAAACCTCCACGAGAGTATTAGCCGGAGAATATTACGGGTGGGTTACTGCTCTGTGAAAACTCGGGTAATCCTGTGGGGTGGGAGGCGTTCTCTGGTTGCAATTTCTTGCAGATTGACAAGACGCCAAACCAGAGACATAATTTTCCGCAAGTTTTGGGGCGCTTTCCTTTTTCTGTTGCTCTGAACGTAAATCAA
>JBAPQU010000238.1:0-2079 GCA_049280795.1 Candidatus Sulfotelmatobacter sp. | reverse complement strand
CACCCCCGGCCGCCGCTTTTGACGTTGTTTTGGGGTTAAATTAGGTGTGCACCCCCACGGGTGAGGCTGCCCCATCCTTGCGTTCTTCGCAAGGGTGGGAATTCGTGAAGCGTACATCTAGGGATTGAAAAGTTTGTCCGCTGGTCAGAACAAGGAACGAGAGTTGGACGTCTTGCTACCATTAACCGATGGATCGATCCAACGGATACGAAGCAGTCTCGAAAGAATTTCTTGCGTGTCGCGGCAGTAGTATTCGGTCTGTTGGAATCGGTGTGAAGGAAGTGCGTAAGTGGGCGAAAACACTGCCGTGCGGCAGCAGCGTTATTGATCTGGGCTGCGGGCCTGGCTTTCCCATTACGGTGGTATTGGTCGAAGAAGGACTTCGAGTTTTCGGGATGGATGCAGCACCATCCTTGGTCGCGGCATTCCAACATAACCTGCCCGGCACACCGATCGTTTGCGAATCTGTTCTAGAGTCGAGATTGTTTAGTCGGACCTTCGATGCTGTCTTGGCGTGGGGGCTGATGTTCCTTCTCCAAGTCGAAGATCAGCATCGCCTGATCCAGAAATTCGCCGAGATACTCGTGCCGGGCGGCCGTCTGCTATTCACTTCAACCGCCAAACCCGCCGTTTGGAACGATGCAATGACAGGGTTGGAATCAATCTCCCTGGGGCCGAGCAGTACAGAAAGCTGCTCGGAGCCGCTGGTATATCGGTCACGGAGGAGTACGAAGATGAAGGCGAAAACCACTATTTCGACGCCTTCAAGGGAGGAACAGCCTAAGAGAGTTCCGCATGCACCACCCCCAACCCCAGCTCCTTCTCAAAGCAATCAAAATCCCGATCCCGATGCAGCAGTTGGTGCCGGGCCTGCAAACAAAAAGTGGCAATTAGGCAATCGATGGTCTTGTGAACGGTATAGCCGCGCTGACGCAACTCTCGATAATTCTGCGCGGCGGCGATGGCCAACTCGCTTCCACCCGTCTGAAAAACCTGAAACTTCAACAGGTCGGCCCGCACGCGCGCGAAGGCACTCTGCTCGCGAATCCCTTGCAGTACCTCACACAGGATCAAATCGGTCAGACCGAGACGTTGATTTTGCAGCTCCCGATCCAGCCAGCGTGTCTCTGGATTCTCCGTGCCTCGCAGATAATCGATCCACACCGTCGTGTCGACGATGACCATCGCCCGGCCTACTCCCGCACCCGCGCCAGCCGCGACTGGCTAAGATCACCCTCCCAAATCACTTTTCCCCGCAGGCGCCGGATCGAGCCCTGGGCGTGCGTCTCCGCCAATAACCGCAGTCCTGCCTCCACCGCCGCCCGCTTGGTGCGAGCTCCGCTGCGCCGCATAGCCTCCTGCATCAGGCGATCATCGATATCAATATTTGTGCGCATGGATATCTCCTGATGTGTAAGTATTTCACATTTATGTGTATCAATAAAGCGAAACCATAAGAGACTTGTCATCCTGAACGGAGCCGGTTTTCAGGCGTAGCGAAGGATCTCCCGCTTAACTGGCCCAACGCGTAAGCCAAACTGCATCGCTCTCCCGTTCACCCCTACGCTCTGCTCCCCCATCCCGCTTTTAACATTGCAACCGAACCCCGCGTGATACCGTCTGATAAGAGTCTTTCTTTTTCAGGAGACCCAATTCATGCCCGCTTCATTCTTCTTCCGCGCACACAAGCGTCTCAAGTCGCTTCGCGTAATCTTTCCAATAGCCGCGCTCATCTTGCTCTCAACCACATTCCTCGCAGCCCAGCAGCCTCCAACTCCCGCATCCAAGGCCGCGCCCGAAAAGCCGAAGTCCGCCCCGGACGATTCCGCCTCCGCCTCGCGCCAGACCTTGGCGCAATTTAACGATGCCCTGGAAGATCTCGCCGCCAAAGTCTCCCCCGCGGTGGTTCAGATTCTGGTCACCGGCTACGGCCCGCTGCACGAGGAAAGCCGCTCCGAGACCGCTCTCATCGTGCGCCAGCACGCCGTCGGTTCGGGAGTCATCGTCGATCCCGCCGGGTATATCATGACCAACGCCCACGTCGTCGAAGGCGCGCAGCGCATCCGCGTGGCTCTGCCT
>JBAPQU010000237.1:0-22570 GCA_049280795.1 Candidatus Sulfotelmatobacter sp. | reverse complement strand
ACTGAAAGCCGCGGCTTTGGGAGGAGTTCCCGGGACTGCGTCTGGAGCGGGCGCAGCGCCTTCATCGGGGCCTCCTGGAGGAACCGGCACGGGAGGAAATGCTGCGGGAGGACGCCCCGGTGGGGCTCCCGATTTTCAGCAAATGCTGAGCCGCTTGCCCGCTGTTGCTGTGGCCGATCTGCATAAGGGCGATGCGGTGGTCATTCTTGCAACCGAAGGCACGGGAGGCGTAGGCACGGTGATAACGCTGGTCGGCGGTGTGGAACCGATGCTACAAGCCGCACCCAGCGCCAGCAGCGCCGCCATGCTTGCTCCCTGGTCCGTGGGCGCGCCTTCCGGCGACAGCGGTGGTCCATAGCGTTTGCTCTCCACACAACCGAATTCCTCAGTGGGCAAGTGTAAAGACTCTTAATCAAAGAACGGAATATTGAATGACGGTGCGGAAGTATATCTGCTTCATACTCATTTTGGTTTCGTTGCAATTGTGTGCGACGCTCGCGGTAGCGCAAGCTCCGGCGCAGACGTCTGCTACGGGGGCTACAGGCGTCCTGCGCGGGCAGGTGACCGACCCTTCCGGAGCTGCGATTGCCGGTGCGAACGTAGTGCTCACGCCGGCGGCCGCATCCTCGACGTCCATCAAGACGCAAACCAACGGACAAGGTCAGTACGAACTCAAAGGATTGGCCTCAGGCCAATACACGCTGAACGTCATCGCTCAGGGATTTTCGCTTTACGAAAACGACAACGTCGTCATCACCGTGGATCAGCCCCTGCGCCTCAACGTAGCCATGGCGATCGAAGTCGAACAGATGAAGATTCAGGTTTCCGACACGGCGCCGACGGTCGACGTCAATCCCTCAAACAACGCTGGCGCAATCACGATATCAGGCAAGGAATTGGAAGCCCTGCCCGACGATCCCGACGAATTGCTCACCGACTTGCAGGCCCTGGCCGGCCCTTCCGCAGGACCGAACGGCGGCCAGCTCTACATCGACGGCTTCACCGCCGGCCAGCTTCCGCCCAAGGAATCGATTCGCGAGATTCGGGTCAATTCAAACCCGTTTTCCTCGGAGTACGACAAGCTGGGCTACGGCCGCATCGAAGTCTTCACCAAGCCCGGCACCGACAAGTTTCACGGGCAAATGATGATCGACGGAAACGATTCCGCCTTCAATACGCCAAATCCATTTGGTGGGACCCATCAACCCAATTACGATTCCACGTTGATCACCGCCAACATCGGCGGGCCAATCAACAAGAACGCTTCGTTTTTCCTCGATGCTCAGCGCCGGAGTATCAACGATCTCTCCGCAGTCAACGCTTTCACCCTCGATCCCACTACTCTGACCGAGATCCCCATCATCCAGTCCGTGCCGTTTCCACGGCATCGAACCAACATCACCCCGCGGATCGACTATGCGCTCAGCAAGAACAACACGCTGACTGCGCGCTATCAGTTCTACCGCGACATTGAAGATAACGACAGCATCGGCCAATTCACTCTGGCTTCGCAGGGTGACAATTCCGGCTCCGCGGAGCACACGTTTCAAATCAGCGACACCCAGATCATTGGCGCAAAAATTGTTAACGAGACCCGCTTCCAATACCTTCGCGAGATCGATAATCAGTACGCGTTGAGCACCCAGCCGACGCTCAATGTCCTGGGGTCATTCGGTGGCGGAGGCAATAACCAGGGCACGATTCTCGATCACCAGGACCACTACGAACTGCAAAATTACACTTCCATCATTCACGGGAATCACACCGTGAAGTTTGGCGCGCGGCTGCGCGGCATTCGCGACGCCAACAGCCAGACCTCCGGCTTCAACGGAGAATTTACGTTCTCATCGCTGCTCACCACGCCTCAGGAAACCGCTTGCGTGCCCACGCCGGGCCAGGCGCCGTGTCCCGTCTCTTACCAGACCGCAATTCAGAACGCGGGGAATACGTCCGTCCCAATTGCCACGCAACTCGATTACACGATAGGTAGTCCGCCGTTGGTGGTCGGAAATTTCGATGCCGGACTTTACTACCAGGATGATTGGAAGATGCGCCCCAACATTACTCTCAGCTACGGCCTGCGCTTCGAAACCCAAACCGGCATTCAGGATCACGACGACTGGGCGCCGCGCTTCGGGTTTGCCTGGGGAGTTGGAGGCAAGAGTGCTCCACCCAAGGTCGTGCTGCGCGGCGGATTTGGAATTTTTTACGATCGCTTTCAGGAAGCCCAGATTCTGGAAGCCGAGCGACTGAACGGCATCACGCAGGAACAATTCGTCATCAACAATCCCCAATGCCCATCCCTGACGGATATCACCGCCTGCACCGGCGCGGTGATCCCTGCTACCCCGGCGATCTACCAGATCAGCCCGCACGTGCACGCGCCTTACACATTGCAGTCGGCCATTAGCGCGGAACGGCAACTTACTAAGTCCGCTACCTTGAACGTAACGTATCTGAGCTCCCGCGGCTTTGACCAACTGCTCACCGTCAACGCCAACGCCCCGTTTCCGGGAACTCCATGCAGCCCCACATGCGCGACTCCCGCCGAGAATCTCTACCGCTACGTTTCCGAAGCTGTCTTCCGGCAGAATCAATTGATCGCGAACACCAACGTGCGCGTTGGCTCGAAGGCTCAGCTCTTCGGTTACTACGTGCTCAACTATGCCAACAGCGATACGTCGGGCGTTTCCAGTTTTCCCTCGAACTCCTACAACATCAGCGCCGACTACGGGCGCGCCTCCTTCGATACGCGCAACCGGCTTTTTTTCGGCGGCACATTCGGGTTCCCCTACAACGTCCGCTTGAGCCCGTTCCTGATCGCGAGTTCGGGCTCTCCCTTCAACATCACGACAACCAACGATCTCAATAACGATTCCATCTTTAACGATCGCCCGGGGCTCGCACCGGGTGCGAGTTGTACAGCCGCGAACATATATTGCACGCCGCTGGGAACATTCGATGCCAACCCGGCCAGCCCCGCGGTTGCCAGCGAAAAGATTGCTCCCATCAATTTCGGTACCGGGCCATCGCATGTGACGATGAATCTGCGGCTCACCAAGACTTTCGGTTTTGGCCCCAAGATCGCCCGTGGCGCGGGCAATCAAGGTGACGGTGGCGGTGGTGGCCATGGGCGGCGCGGCGGGCCACTCTTCGGTGGCGGCCCGACCGGATTGCCCAGTGGCTCCGACCGCCGCTACAACCTGACGCTCGGTGTCTCCGGCAGAAATATCTTCAACAAGGTGAACGTGGGAGATCCGAGTGGTATTTTGGGTTCACGGTTTTTCGACACACCAAATGGGCTTCAAGGCGGACCGTTCTCCACGGGTGCGGCCGTTCGCCGCGTCGATCTGGTGGCGACGTTTAGTTTCTGATCGCTCTGAATGTGTATTTGGTAACGCGAATGAGCCTGCACCGAATCCCTCCATTCGGTTATTCTGGAAGTGCGGACGCTAATGCCTGAAATGCAGAGTAGTTTCGTTTGTCCTTGACGCCCACCACAAGACGGCAGTTTCTGCGCAGGGCCGCCTCTGCAGGCATCGTTGCACTCGCAGCAGATTCCGTATTGCTGGAGGCGAACCGTCCGCGCATCGTCCGCAAGGACTTTTTCCTATCGCGCTGGCCAGAGCGGCTGAACGATCTCACCATCGCTCTGCTCAGCGATTTCCACTACGACCCGTGGTTTTCCGTCCATCCGCTGCGTGCCGCAATTGGCATGGTTAACGGTCTGCATCCCGACCTAATTGTTCTCGCAGGAGACTTCGTTTCCGTGCCGCTGGTCGGAAGCCGCAGAAAAGCGGCGCTTGCGTCCGAACCATGTGCGCGCCTTCTGCACCAGATGACTGCGCCGCTCGGCCTCTGGGCCATCATGGGAAACCACGATGTCGACACCGACCGCAAACACATTACGCGGGCGCTCCAAGCCGAGAATATTCATGTCCTGGTGAACCAGTCCCAAGCCATCGAGCGTGATGGCACGCGCTTCTGGCTCGCGGGCATAAACGATGCCCTCACTAAGTCGGCGGACTTGTCAAAGACGTTGCACGGCGTCCCCGCCGACGAACCTGTCATTCTGCTCGCGCACGAGCCGGACTTTGCCGATGAAGCCTCGCGATTTCCGGTTGACTTGCAGCTTTCAGGACACTCTCATGGAGGCCAGATCAGGTTCCCGCTGCTGCCTCCGCTTTACCTTCCCCAACTGGCGAAGAAGTATATTCTGGGTACCTACCAGGTAGGCCCGCTGCCGCTCTACACCACTGCAGGTGTGGGAACGATCGGGATTCCGGCACGGTTGAATTGTCCGCCGGAGGTTACACTCCTGACACTTCGGCGCGCCATAAGCTGACAAAAATCCCGCATTCGCGGCCACATATGCAACCACCTTCACATAGGCCATCTACAACCATCAGAGACGCAATGTAACTAACTGATAATAAATGTGTTGGTTAAGTCTTAACCTGGCCCCCAACTTGCCGATAGAGAGCCATAAGGTAACAACCCCCGCTCGACTTGGGAGGGTTTCACCACATGCTTCGTCGCCTCTGGCCATGTTTATTGTTGTTCGCACTTCCAGCCGCTGCATCTGTGCAGGCTGCTCCGCAGCGGCGCGGGGCAGTTTTGTCGGAGCGTGAACATCAAATCTGGAAGACTCCCGCTCGCGCCTCAGAATTCAGCGAAGTGCCGCACGTAAGCGCACGGTCCCGCTGCGAAGATACGCAGCCACCCGAAGCTCTGACTACGCCCGATCCCCTAATGGTTCCAGCTCTTGCGGGTATAAAAGTAAAGGTGAGCTTTATCATCGGTGCAGATGGGCGCGTGCACAGCCCGCTGATCCTGCAGAGCGTCGGCACGGTGGCTGATCGCAACGTCCTGCAAACTGTACGCGGATGGCGGTATCGTCCCGCAACCTGCAACGGAGTTCCGACCGAAGCCGAAGGTAAGATTGAGTTTTCTCAGCGTTGAGATTAAGCCGGCTTGGGCTAGAATAAACAGCAAGCCCCACCCCAGCAGCACGCGACTTGAACCGTGGATAGAGACAAGAAACTCGCCAAGCCTTCCGGAACAGCCTCGGCGCAGGATTCCGAAGACGCGCCGCTCATTGGCCCGCATAACCCAGCGCTCGGCGAGATCTATCAGCGTCTTTATCCGGAAATGAAGCGGCCCAAGCCGAACCAGGAAGCCATTGCCGCGGCTCTGCAGGCCATGCAGCGCCTCACCATGGAAGCCGATTCTGAAATCGCTGCGGAGGATGTTGCTCCGCACACTGCTCACGGCGCTTCCACGGCATGCCGGATCTGCGGACATCACAATCGCGAAGGCAACAAGTTCTGCGGTATGTGCGGACTGTCGATAGAAGCTGCGCCCAATGAATCTCAGGAAAGTCAGGCACACGCTCAGGAATCACCTAGTTTTGAATCCCCTACTCTTGAGTTGCCGGATTTTGCCAGAGGTCTGACGCAAACTGCGCCACCAGCGACCGATCCGGCGCATGAGGTGCACCCGTCAACTGGCACTCCTGCCGGCGCGCATCACTATCACCACCATTACCACCACCATTATTTCCAGGGCGGACAGGAATCCTCAGCACTCGCACCTCGCTCCAACGCTCCCGAAAGTGCGCGGGAGGCCGACCGCTTGCGGGTTGCTTCCGCTGCAAAAGGCGAACCCATGAGCCGCGGTGAGGCTGCAGTCCGCCGCCTCACGCAGGAATGGGTGCTGGCTTGTAACACCCGACAGCTCGATGAATTGATCGAACTCTACTCTGCCGATGCCCTCGTGCTGCGATCAAATCTTCCTCCCATTCGGGGCGCGGCGGCTGTGCGCGAATTCTTCTTCTCTGCGCTCGAATCCGGGCTGGGAGAAGTCGCGCTCGAACCCATCCGTGTGGAAGTGGCTGGAGATCTGGCTCACGAAGTGGGACGCTACAGCGCGCTGGTTCCTGGAACGGCCGGCAAGCGCCGCGAAGAGCGCGGCAAATATCTCTGGGTCTTCGCCAAGCAGAGTGGCGGAGACTGGAAGTTGGTCTCGGAATGCTGGTCAAGCGACCTTACGCTTTCAGGAGCGGAATCCGACGTGCCAAAGCCTGTGATTCAGTTGACCAAGCCACAACCGCGAAGGGGTTAGAAGTTGATTGTCATCCTGAGCAAGCGTTCTTTGCGCCGCGAAGGATCTGAGCGAGCTGTGCGATGTGTCGCGTTCTTTGCGACACAATAACGCGCGTTTGGCTCGCTTCCTTATCACTCCCTTACCCCCAACTTCTCCAATTCTCCGCGCAGTTGTTCCAGTGTCTGCATCTGAATCGTTCGCATGCCGAGTTTGGCTGCGCCCTCCAGATTCGCCGCGCGGTCGTCGATGAAGCAGCACGCTTCGGGATTGATCTGCGTAATCTCAATCGCCATACGATAAATGCCGCTCTCCGGCTTGCGCAGGCCAACGAAGCAGGAGCTGATAAACAGGCGGAAGATGTTCCGCAAGCCGAACTTCTCGATGCGTTGTAGGTTCAACTCGCGGGATTCGTTGTTGATCGTGCCCATGAAGTATTTGCCAGAATCGGCGAGCGCACGCGCGAAGGCAAGAACCTCCGGCATCGGCTGCGACAAAGAGAACATGTAATCTCGGAATTCGTCGCGGGTGAAGGAGCGTTTGTCGTAGAAAACGGTGCGACCCAGATATTCGTCGAGCGTGATCTCGCCACGTTCAAACGACGAGACCACCATCTCGTGCCGCGAATGAAACTCTTCTTCGTCGAGATGAAAGTGTTCAAGCGCAGCGTCACGTTCATTGTGGTCCCAGGCGTTGGTGAGAAGAACTCCTCCAACGTCCCAAAAGATGGCGTGAATTTCAGACACGAATGAATCCTCCTCTTGATCACGAGTGTAGATCAATTCGCGCTAATGTTTGTAGACCGTGGTGTCGTGATGGTAGTTACGCCAGTCGAACCAGTAGTCTTTCAGTGCGGGGATGCGAGCGAGGCATTTTCCTTGCGCGGGACCGGAGGTAGCGCAGCCCTGAAAGTTCCACTGGCTGGCGGTCGTCGAATCGATCAGGGCCCATTGCTTGGCATCGGCGCCTGCGGTGGTCTGGAGAAAAAATTCGGCGTCGCTGCCATCAATGCGGCTTACGAAGACACGGAAAGATTTGCCGTCGGGCCCGAGCACCAGAAGCAGCGGCGTGCCGTTGACGCGATCGAGAACCGGAGACTGCTTGGCGAACGTTTCCCAGGGATAAGCGCGCGCCACTTCGTCGATGGTGAGCCCGATGACGACGTCGCGCGATTTCAGTTCGGTGCCAGGAAAACTAATGACGACGGGAAGCTTGGCTACGTCGGGCTCCCAGTTGGGGTCGTACTCCTTCGTATATTTGGTGACCGGTGCAAGCACCTGGCCGTAGGGCGATTCGGTTCTCCACTCACCGAAGGTAAGTTCATCGCTGAGGACGAGTTCGAGCATTGCGCCTTGCAGCGGACCGTAGATGGCTTTGCCGGTGATCTGCTGCCACCAGGTTCCGGTTTCCTTATCGCGCATAAGGAAGTTCTGGTTGTTAATGCCGGCGAGATAAAAATGCAAGGCTCTCCCGTTGATAGTCCGCGTCCACACCAGACCGGTGTGACAGAGCGTTCAATAGGTGACGGCGATCGGCACGCCGCCGACCACATCGTTGAGGATGTGATGGTAAGCCATCTGGCTGATGGGATAGGCGCGGGAATCTGCACCGAAGTTGACGGCCATGATCATTTCCTTGGCGTCAAGTTTGCTCTGGGATTGAGGGATGAACTGTGCGCCGGCGATGGGATGAAACATCCATTCGAAATAATTGAGGCGCGCCATGACCGCGGAGAAGGTCACGACGAGCATCGTGAAGGCAAGGAGAACTTTGCGCCAGCGCCCGGCGGTTCTCCACAGGGCTAAAGCGAAGAGGAGACAGGCGAAACCCGCGATCAGAGTGTCGAGAGGAGCGCGCTGGCGCAGCGCCATGGCAAGCCAAAGCGCCCGCGGAGCCTGGTGACTGAAGGGGCGGATGATGAAGGCTGGAATAAAGAAGAGTGCGATGGCGACGAGCGCGCAGGTGGTGAATGCGGCCCAGATCCAGCGCGATGCGTGACGCGTCATGTGGCGATCAGTTTTCTGTGCCTGCTGATGCTGCGTCGTTGGCGAAGATGTGCTCATGGTTCAAAGCTGAAAATGCTCGAACAATTCCAGCCCGTGACTCTACCCGAAGAAACGTTGCGAAGGGAATAGTATAAAAAAATTAAAACCCCGGTCCGTGGAGGACCGGGGCCGAATGACAATTTGCGAATTTATTGTGGTGTGAAGTTTTGGTGGAAGCCCAAACTCACCACGTCCTGGAACATAGGCGTTCCGGGAGGCAGATAATTTGGGTTCAGGAATTGCGTGTCAAAGAAATAGTTTCGCGTCGGAGCGCCATACACGGTGTTGCAGCACTTGAATACGCCCGTGTGGTACTGCGAGTAGTACATGCTGATCAGCGAACCGGCATAGTTCACAATTGCGCCGTTCGCTCCCCGGTTCTCCAGATAGCGCAGGAAGTTGTGCATGCCGCCATCGGTGCCGAAATCCTTCAATCCGTCAGCAGTGGCCCAGTTTGGCTCGGGGAACGGAACGCTCTTGCCGGCAGCGATTGCCATCCGGTAGTAGCTGGTGTTTCCCGACCGGTTACCTGCATCGCCTGGTTGCAGGAAGCTCTCAGCATCGGTCCAGCCAGTATTCGCCGTTGGGGTTGAGGCCGCTGACGGAGGGTTCGAGAGTAGAGTCACCGAGTCCGCAATAATCGATGCCGCCGAGTGCGGAGTTGTGCCCGTGCCTGCTGCTGTCCACAAGGGGTCGGCTATACCTGTGTTGTAGTCTCCCAGCACGTATACCGGTTCTTCCGATCCGACGGTGAAACCGTAGCCGGACGACGGAGGGACGGTAATCGGAGGCTGCGGCAAGTAACTAATCGCTGCAGCGCTCATTCCGCCATCCACAAGCCGCAGCGAGTGACGCGGACCGTAGACCACATTATTCTGCGGATTCCCAGGGGGTGGCGTGGCACCCAGCGTTCCCGCACCAGGGGGATACGTCTCGTTGAAGCTGGGGTTGGTGTTGGTCTGGGTGTCGGAATTACAGCTTACCTGGTTCGCGCTTGCGGTTACGGCGTTAGCCGGAATCGGGAAGTAAGGCGTGCTGGTGAAGGCTCCAGTTAGGCCGTTTCCTGCTGCCAGATTCTTCTCTCCGTAGACATCAAGGAAGCCGTCTCCGTTGACATCTTCCGGTGAGATGGAATAGTAGGTTGCAGGCTCCAGTTTGCCATCGGGTACGCCGGTGGCGGAGGCGGCGTTGATCGTGTCTTCAAGACCAGAGGTCCCGGTGATCTGATTATAAAGCGTTGCGGCGGTAGCAGTGAGGTCTGGCAACATGCCCCGGCGGTCTGAGAAATAGAGGATGTAGCCGTTATAGGTGGCGTTGTTCGCCAGTAGGCCGCTGCCTGCAGCGTATGGAGTTTTCCCCTGCAGCCAGAGCCACAGGTTGCCCACATCCACTTCGACCGAATTCATCACTCCGATCGGGCTGCAAGGAGTATAGACCGTCTGATTCTTGGTGCTGGTCGTGTTGCTGGACCGGACGTTTATATCCCGTGGCTCGCCTTCTCGCGAGTCATAGAAATTAATGGGGATCCAGTTGCCGGCGGTTGCAGCCGCGCCGTACCCGCCGGTAGCTGCGACCCCTTGCTGGAGCTGCTGCAGGATCAGAATAGCCGGACTGATCGGGTTGTAGCATTGACCCGGTGGAAATGCCGGAAACTGCTGCGTGCAGGTTGGGCTCGCTCCTCCGACAATGTAGGGCGCGGTCGGAGGCATGTCGTAAGGCCGGCCGAATCCGTACCCCAACCACTGCGTTGTGACGCCGACCCAATTGCCCGTCACGTTGCTCAGATACTCGACCCGCAGCCACACATGTGCCGTGTTAGGGGCAGCGCCCGCGCCGCTCGCCGGGCTGGTGGTAATCTGGCTGAGAAGCGGCCAGTTACTCCATGTATATGCAGTGCCAGTCGCCGGGTTGGTCGGGGGGACCCATCCGTTGGTGCCGCCCGTGGCAACTCCGTAATACATGTTCTGGCCAATAGCGCCGGCAGGGCCCTGGGTTAGCACGACCGACGCGGTCGGGCCGCCGGCGGGGACTGCCGTGACACCGAGCTGCACGTCCTGTCCATCACCGATCAGCCCTCGCTCCGGGTGAAGGTCGAGCTGTGTATCGGCGAGCAGAATTCGGATGGAAGCCTCGCTGTACAGGCGCGAGCTGGACAAAAGCGCACTATCCGACGCTTGCGGTTTGCGAATGATTTCGATGGCCCCGACCGCGTCCGCCTGTACGAAAGGCAGTTGCAGTTTAGTGGCGCCAGTCAATCCGTTGGTGATGAAGCTGTTGAAGTTGGTGGTGGAAATGCCCTTCCATCCAGCGTTGGCCGCACCTCCGCAATCGGCGGTGCAAGTAGCCGGAGCCGGAGGGGCTGGAAATCCGCCCGTCCAACTGCCGGCGGGAAGCGCCGCGCAATTCGTGGCGGGTCCGGAACCCGGAGCGCCGGGACAAGCACCAGCCGCGCTGGGCACGTAGGTGGCTCCAGTGTAGCCATTGCTGGTCGGCCATCCGTTCTCAAGCTGGTCGGTGACTATCTGACCCACGGCCGCAATCTTGTCAGTGAAAGTTAATGTGGCCCCGGTAGCCAGGAATAGATTTGCGTTGGTATGAACGCGGCCGCCGAAGTTGAAATTAGGGCCGGCAAAATAATCGCAGTCACCGTCGCAGAATACGCCGAACTCGAAAGCCGGAAGCAAAGCCACTTCCACCGTGCGGGTCAGGTTAACCGATGCGCCGGTGGGAGTGATGGCGGTATTTGTAGTAGCCTCAAAGGCGGAGGAAGCGCGAGTCGCAGTTACTTGTAAATAGAAGGGGATGAGAGATGCGACCATACCCTGGTCCGAGCCGGAACCAACGATGTCCCAAGAACCGCACGGAGGCGCAGTTGGCAGAGCCTGAGGATTGGGACAAGGTTGCCCATTGGATCCGGTAGATGGCCAGGTGATGTTCTCGACATAATTCATGTTTTGAATATTCGAGCCGGTCACCATCGTCGGAAAATTAGCAGGATTCGTGAGGGCTGTAATGGCCGCAGGGCTGGGTGATTGCGAACTCTGGAAGAGCACTGAGAGTTGGGCAGTCAGGTTTTCGATGCCTGACTCCGCGCCATAGTAGGCGAGATTGCCCTCCAAGTCGTTGCCGCCCATTTTCTGTTCGTTGTTGACCAGGTACAACAGGCCTACGGCCACGGCCGACAGCAAGACCGTCAACAGAAGCGCCGCGATGAGCGTAAAGCCTCGCGAATCTCGTTTACCGTTCCTCATTGATCTTTTCCCCCTCCCAGCTCGACAGCTGAACCTCAGACAGCCAGACTTCAGATTGCCAATCATTGGCAAGATGTGTTGTTACTGCTATAGGAATTACAGAAACTCATGTTGCCGGCGCTCACCGAACTCGCCAGATACATGCTTTGGGATCGGGTTCCTCCCCGCGTCAAACTTTCTCCCATGATCCAAATGTTGACCTTTTGAATCAGGCCGGGGGAAAGGCCAGCGGCGATCGGATTGGACTGATTCGCACTCATGTTGCCGGCCACGGAATTAATGATGTCGTAGCTGAATTGCAGGTTAATGATGTTGTCGGCGACCGGGACAGCCGTTAGGCCGTTAACCTGGCGCATCAGGCGCGGGGTTTGAACGGTGCCGCCTGCGGGCGGAACTTGCAGGAAATAGGTGACCGCATTGAGGCGGCAGACGCTCATGGTGGTCGCCGAACCGGAACTCGCGTAAGTGGTGCCCACCAGGGGAGTAGCGAGGTTGGCGAAACTGTTTGGGGTGCCCGCAGACTGGTTGAAATTGAGCGCGTCGCCGCCGGCAAAATTAATGGCGCCTCCCCCAGCCGGAAGGCCAGTAATCTCTGCCACCACGGCGGCAGTTTGCTGCACCGCAGTGCCTTGGCTTCCGACGCCAGTGCCCGCGGTACTTACGAGAAGCAGCAACAGGTCGCCGACGTTGAGGCCTCCGGGTGAAAGGATGTTATTGGGCGTTGCCCCTGCGTTCACCACGGTCAAGGTAACTCCCGTCGCACTCGCAAAGGTAAACTTGAAATTGCTGAGAGGAAAATTGTAGTCGCAGTAGATGGCGGTAATGCTGTCATTCACCGCTGCAGGAGCGCTCGTAATACTCGCGCCGCCCTCCACGCCATTGGCGAAGCCGGGCAGCATGCCATACATGTAATTGTTAACGCCTGAACCGCTGGGCGGGTACACGTCGCCCGGAACGTAGCAGGTTCCACTTTGATTGCAAGCCACCTTTGACACAGTGCCGGTGGGCAACTGCAGCCCGCCGGAGGGCAGTCCCGCGCCCGCCATGCTGATATCCTTGGTCATCAACTCGATGGCCGCGCGCATGTTCTCCTGAGTTTCGGCGCGCTGCGTGACCGTAAAAGTCGCGTTCATGCCCATGCGAAACATCTGGGTCATCGCCATGACGCAAATGAGGCCGATGACGGAGGCGATCATCAGTTCCAGAAGGCTGAAGCCGCGTTGCGATTTTGTGATGGGCATGTTCATGGGATTAGTCACAATCAGTGGTAGCTGGAGATAAGCCCGTTCACCGAGTACGTGCGTGCGGGCCATCCCGGTTTCGTATAGGTAACGGCAATCGTGACGGCCATCAGGTTCGCGTTTACTCCGCCCCCCTGGGCCGCAGGCAGATCAACCGTATTAAAGGTGATCGTGCGGGTGAAGTTGCTAAGGCCTTGAGTGACGTCGTCGCCGGTGCCGAGTACGCCATCCGGTCCCGGCAGCACCAGACACTCCACTCCTCCAGGACAAGCCGCACCTGTGTCAGGAGCCGTGCAGGCCACATCATCCGCCGTGCCAACCAAGCCGTCGGGTCCGGCGCAAAGCAATGGCTGAGCTCCGCTCTTGAACACCCCGCCGTTGGCGATGTTGTTAATCGAAGCGAAGGGAAGCTGCTGGCTGTTGCGCGCAGTGTAGATACTTTCCATGGCATCGAGCGCCTTGTGGCGTGCCACCAGATCTTCCTGCGCCGACGCCGTGGCGGCGATGGCCGTGGCAAAGCTGGCCATCACGGCCAGAATGCCCACCGTCATCACGACGGTGGCGATCATGACTTCGATCAGCGTAAAGCCGCTCTCCGATTTAGGCGTTTTCACGAGTTTGTTTTTCTGTGTCATTGTTGTACCCAAGTGCCCGGGCTACTAAGCGTCCAACCTCGGATTCTGCCGGTCGCGCCCCATACACTGATCGCCTTCGAACCCCAGATTGGGCTGCCGAGGCGGGTAATGTACGCGATGCCGTTGACGTAGTTGCCCAGGCTGTCCCGCGCCGAGCCGTCGGGATAGAACACAAGGTAGGCAGGAGGACCCAGTGCAACGCCGGGCGTGGATTCGAAGTCAAGGGCACCGCCCGCAGTGACAAGGGCGGGAGGAGAGTCCGGCGCAGTGGCCGGGAATGTTCCTTGTGTGGCGAAGCTAACATCCGTTGGTATGGAATAGGTGATCACTTGCTGAATGGGCTGCGCCACACCTGCGGCATTGAAGGGCAGCACTTCGACTTGAATGGTGCCTGCGGGAAAACCAGCCGGATTGAAATTGACGTAGTATTCGTTACTCTGCGTGATCGCCAGATTACGGGTGTTGCGCAGGGCCATTAACGTGGTGTCGTAAGCTGTATTCACGTGATTCTGATTCAATGCAGGCTGCAAAGTGATGAACGTGACCCCCACCATAATTAAGGCGATAGTCAGCGTGATCATCAATTCCAGCATGGAGAACCCGTTTTGGTTGCGCGATGCCATAAGTTCATTCCGGCGGTAAGTCTCGTATCGTCTGGTATTAATCAAACCAACCTCATCCCTTGAATTTCCAAGAGCTTAACCGTGTAAAGGGGAACCGTATCCGTTTGGGGAGTAAGCCACCCGGCGTGTTACGGTGTGGCAGTTTTCATCGTATGAAGGCGCGGTGATAGCGTCAAAGCACTACAGTGCAACGAAAGACTATTGGTCTTTTGTAATGCCGAAGGTGACTCAGGTCACGCGGTTGACCGCAATGGAGTTAAGAGAACTGCCCCAGAAGACCCGGGCAGCCGAGATGACTGCGGTAACTTGTCGGGCGAACTGCCGTGATCCTAGGATGGTCGCAGGTATGACTCTCTCATCTCTGCTCGTGTGCGCGGATGAAGCTTCGGTGCAGGTGCTGAAGCGCGTGCTGGAAGAACTCGGTATTCACGTGGAACTATGTCCGGACGCAGTGCGCGCGGCCGTGAGGGTGGCGCAAGAGCGTTTTGACCTGCTCATTCTTGACTGTGAAACCCAGGCGGACGTGGTTGGCTTGCTGGGCGAAAGCCGTTCTTCGCGTCTCAATGATTCAACCCTGGCTGTGGCGGTGGTTTCTGGGCAGGAGAACATTCGCGAGATATTCTCGCTCGGGGTGAACTTTGTGTTGTACAAGCCAGTCTCTTATGACCGGGCGTTGAGCAGTCTGCGGGCGGCGCAAAGTGTTCTGCACCGCGATAAGCGGCGCAAGTCGCGCGCGCCTGTGCATACCCACGCGACCATCGACTACGCGGGTGTGGAGCAGGCGAGAGCGACGCTGGTGGATTTGGCTGAAGATGGCATGGCAGTAAACTTCGGCAAGAAATTGCCCCCGACCTGCAAAGTGTATTTTCAGTTTCAGTTGCCCGGACAAACCGCAAGCGTGCGGCTCTCGGGTCAGGTAGTTTGGCAGGATTGGAACGGGCGAGCAGGCATCCAGTTCGTGGATGTGCCGAAATCGTCGCGAAATGTTTTACAAGAGTGGATGAAGTTGAACACCGTCGAGACGCGGAAACCAGCGTTGGACTCGGCAGATGCCGTGGAAGTGGAGCACTCCGTCGCGCCGATGGACGACAGGTTTGCATCGGGCCGCCAGAATAAAACGCAGCAAGAAGAGAAACAGGAACCGAGCCGCCATGGCGAAGCTGTCGTGCGCTTGCGCTCGGAGCCAGACAATCGCCGCGGACAGACTCGTTATGCCTGCCGCCTCGGAGCCGAGGTTTACCAGAAGGGAAGTTCAGTGCGGAACTATTGCCATCTCAGCGACCTGAGCCCGGGTGGATGCTATCTCGAGATGTCCCTGGCCTTCGCAGCTGGATCACCAGTTGAGATTGTGGTGCGCACGCACGAGATGAAATTGAGAGTAAGCGGTGAAGTGAGAGCGTCGCATCCAGGCTACGGAATGGGCGTTTCCTTCAGGCTGAATACCAGGGATGAACGCGCCGGGGTGCAGCAGTTGATCGACTTTGTGGCGGCCACAACTCAGAGCTCCTAAGAGCAGTTACAAGTTCTCAGTTCTTCTCACCTCGCAGTAGTCTGCTCCAGCTGTGGATTCTCACCAAAATAAATGATGCCATCCGTTCCTTCTTTCTTCTTATTATCTTCTTATCTGTCACTTCGTCTTGGAACCTTCGCTCTTGAGGATGAAGGCCGCGACGTTGTCGTGGATCGCCTTAAGCGAAGCCTCGTGTGCATAAACCATGTGACCGGATTCATAAAACTGGAATTCGATATTCTTCTGCAAATTCGCCGGAATTGGCAGATGGTGCATTTCATAAACGCCTTCGTAGAACGGCGTGGCCAGATCGAAATAACCGGCATTCAGAAGGACTTTGAGCGTCGGGTTATATTTCATCGCAACGGCGAGATCGAGCATGACGTTCGTAGCTCCCGGAAAAGCAAAGGGAACACCCGGCGCTTGGTGCGCAAAACTCCACCATTTAAAGACCTCAACCTCCGGCTTGTATTCCCGGTTCTCGCCGAACTTCAGATCCTTGCGAACGTAATCGTTGAATGCGGAAACGTAAGCGGAGGAGATCGCCGCCGATTGGGGGTCGTAATCGGCTTCTTTGCTGAGCGGATCGATTGAGGGACCGGAAAAGCGCGTGTCAAGCCGGCCCGTGGTTAAGTCGTTATCGTCCTGCAGATTCTTCTCGAACTCTCCGCCATTGATGCGGAGGTTGGCTTTCTCGATGTATGCAGCGGGAAGGCGCCGTAGAACGATTTCTCTTTGTCCTTGCCGCTGAGGCGGCTGAAGCCAGTTCCGGGCGCATCCACAAACACCAGATCGCTCACGTCGAGCAGGCTGTACTCATTATTGACCACCGGGTAAGGCGCGGCTGGCGTGTGGGCATCGTCGGCGGTGACGACGCGCTTCGGTCCGAATGCTCCCATGTGGAGCCACACGGTCGAGGAACCGGGACCGCCGTTATAAAGGAAAGTCACCGGTCGTGGAGCGCCTTTGTTGTCGGATTTGAAGTAGGCAACATAAAACATGCTGGCTTCTGCCGGCTTGTTCTTGGGATCCGGGTCGGCGTTTTGCGGGACATCGTCCCAACCCTTGGGATGCACAACCAGCGTGCCGGCATAGGCGTCGTAATTGATGACGTTTCCGCCGATTGTGACCGAGCCCTTGCTCGCCTGTTGTTCAGGCTTAAATTGTTCGGCCTTTGGGCTTTCGGTTTTGGCGGCTTCGACCTTGATGGTCGAGGTTTCGTCTTTAGCCTGGGCGTGAAGCATGAGCGAAAGGGTGAGGATGGCGATTGTGAGTGTGACAACTTTCAGTGTGGTCATTTTTGAGACGAGTGCGCGCATTTTCAAGAGATTCTCCGTTTTAAAGAGACGGTTTTTTGGAGTCTTGGTTAGCGAAGGAACAATTTATCACGTTGGGCCCGGGGATGGCTCGTTGTGTAAAAGGCCGATGGGCGCGCACCAAGTCAAGCTTGGCTGGAATTCCTGCGCAAATTGTTTTCGGAGCTAGCTTGCGGGCGTGGTTTCCTGTGCGACCGCTTTTTGGAAATATTCGAGAGACAGCCGCAGTCCTTCTTCCAACTGAATCTTCGGTTCCCAGCCCAGCAGCGTGCGCGCCTTGGTGATGTCAGGACGGCGCTGTTTGGGATCGTCTTGCGGTAGAGGTTCGTAGGAGATTTTGCTTTTCGATCCGGTTACTTTAATTACATGCTGCGCACATTCGAGAATCGTGAACTCGTTGGGATTGCCAAGGTTGACCGGCAAATGTTCGTGCGACTTCGCCAGACGCAAGAAGCCGTCGATTTCGTCGCTGACATAGCAGAAGCTGCGGGTCTGATTGCCGTCGCCGTATACGGTGAGCGGTTCACCGCGCAGAGCCTGCTTCATGAAGTTCGACACCACGCGGCCGTCGTTCAACTGCAGACGCGGGCCATAGGTGTTGAAGATGCGGACGATGCGCGTATCCACTTTGTGATAGCGATGGTAGGCCATGGTGACGGCCTCGGTGAAGCGTTTGGCTTCGTCGTAGACCGAGCGCGGGCCGATGGTATTCACGTTGCCCCAGTAAGTTTCTTTCTGTGGATGCTCGAGCGGATCGCCGTAACACTCCGAGGTGGAGGAGACGAGATACTTTGCGTTGTATTTGAGCGCAATGTCAAGGGCGTGAAACGTTCCAAGCGACCCGACTTTCAACGTGGGAATGCCGTGAATCGTGTAATCGACGGGGCTGGCGGGGCTGGCGAAGTGGAAGATGAAATCGACCTTTCCGACATCGAAGGGTTCGCAAATGTCTTTTTCCACAAAATCGAAGCGCGAATCATTTTGGAGATGAGCGAGATTCGCGCGGCGGCCGGTGAGCAAGTTGTCGACGACAACCACGCTCCAGCCCTCGCCAAGCAGGGCATCGCAGAGATGGGATCCCAGAAAACCGGCTCCGCCGGTGACCAGCGCGCGTTGTGAGCTCATGCTTTCTTGACGCCGTTCCGCAAAGCGGCAGGAACGCCTTCGGGATGACAGGCGGCACGTCCCACGCTGTAATAGGTGAAGCCTTGCGCCGCCATTACTTCGGAATCATATAGATTGCGGCCGTCGATCACGATGGGATATTTGAGTTCCTGGTTGAGGCGGCTAAGATCGAGATTGGCAAACTCCTCCCACTCGGTGAGGATGAGCAGGGCGTCGGCGCCGCGTGCCGCCTCATAGGCAGAATTAGCATATTTGAGAGTAGAGTTCATCACTTCCTGGGTACGTTCCATGGCAGCGGGATCATAGGCAGTGATCTTGCAGCCTTCCTGCAGGAGAGCCTGCACCAGGAAAAGCGCGGGCGATTCGCGAATGTCATCGGTACCGCCTTTGAAGGCGAGGCCTAGGACGCCGAGGTGCTTGCCGCGGAGGGTCCATAGGGCGCTGCGTACTTTACGAAGGAAACGATCGCGCTGATCTTCGTTGATGCGCATAACCTCGTCGAGCAGGCGGAAGTCATAACCACATTCGCGGGCCACGGCGCGGAACGCCATGACATCTTTTGGAAAGCAAGAACCACCATAGCCGATTCCGGGATTCAGGAAGCGCGGCCCGATGCGGGAGTCGGTGCCGATACCGTGGCAGACCTGATTCACATTTGCGCCCACAGATTCGCAGATGGAAGCAACTGCGTTGATGAAAGAAATTTTCATGGCAAGAAATGCATTGGAAGCGTGCTTGATGAGTTCCGCACTCTTGGTGGTGGTAACAATTATGGGAGCGGGAATCGAAACGCGGTCGGGCTGGGGGATCGCGTCGGCGCGCCCGTAATATGTGCCATCGGTAAGTGGCGCGTAAACCTCGCGGAGAACTTCGGCGGCGCGCTCGGTGTCACAGCCGACGACGATGCGGTCGGGAAATAGAAAGTCGGTGACGGCGGTTCCTTCGCGGAGGAACTCGGGGTTGGAAGCGACATCGAAGGATGTAGGGTCAGTGCCGTTGCGTAAAATGATTTTGCGGACCCACTCGCTGGTATAGACCGGGACCGTACTCTTCTCGACGATGACTTTGTACCCATTGATCCCACCGGAGATTTCGCGAGCGACTGACTCGACGTAAGAAAGATCGGCCTCGCCGCGTTCCGTAGGCGGAGTGCCGACGGCGACGAAAATTGCGGAACTCAGGCGCACGGCTTCCTGCAGATCGTCAGAAAAAGTGAGACGCTGGCCACGGTGGCGGCTCAACAGCTCGGGCAGAAAATTCTCGTGGATGGGGACTTGCCCGTTTTTGAGGGCAGCCAACTTGCGCTCGTCGTTATCGACGAGAATCACGTCATGACCAAGGTCGGCAAAGCATGCGCCAGCCACCAACCCTACGTATCCGGAACCAACCACAGCGATCCGCATGTTTCAAACTCCCCGAGTTAAAGATGAAACGGCCCTTGTTTTGAGGTATTGCGAAAGAAAAACCACTGGGAGGAGGCAAACGAAACAAGCTTGGAGAAGCATTCTACCTAGCCCCAAGATTAAGTGATCTTAACATTTTTGCATCTAGGAGAGAACACAAAAAACTCTGGCGCGGTGGCTGGGAGTCTTTAATTCTTAGCCATTTTGGGACCGCTGGAAGTTTTAGCCGGGAGACGAATGTATATTGACAACCCCATGCTTTGGGGCGAAACTCCGCTACAGACCTAGATATTCCCATTCGGTTGATCTTTTCGTATGTCGCACCATCCCATATACGGACCTAATCCCGCAAAACCAGTCTTGTCCGCTGAAAAAAATGCTGAGGATGGAGAGGTATCGCCCGGTGCGGGAACAGGAAGGGAATCGGATTTGGCGGAGCTGGCAGCTAAATTTGCCGCCCATGGTGGACGAGGGATGTCGCCGGAACTCTCAGCGGGGCTGGCATTGGATGTTGTGCTCAATGAAATTGTGGAGCAGGCATGCCTGGCTACAGCTGCAACGGGAGCGGCGATCATTCTAGAGCGCGACGGAGAAATGGTGTGCCGGGCCAGTAGCGGGATGAATGCTCCGGAGTTAGGCGCGCGGTTGAGCAACGAACCGGGTTTGACGGCCGAGTGTATCAAGACAAGGCAGGTGCAGCGTTGCGACGATGCGCAGGCCGATCCGCGGGCTGATATGGAGGCTTCACGGAGCTTGGGGGTGCGTTCGGTAATGATCTTGCCTTTGCTCAGAAATGGCGAGTTGGCCGGTGTGCTGGAAGTGTTTTCGTCGCGGCCGGGTGCGTTTAAAGAACGCGATCAACTTACTCTTGAAGCGCTGGCCACCCGCATATTGAAAAACCTGGAACGAGGCAGCGAGCCGTTCATTCTTGCGCCGCAGAATGGCTCAACTCCAGTCGCGCCGATTACGGCAACAGCCCCAGAAGATTCGCAGCCAGAATCAGTGAATCTGAAAGAAGAAGGTAGTGAGGCCGGTTTTCACGTTCCGGGACGGAGCCCGGGCACTAGATTTGACTTTGTGACGGTCGCGCTGGGCCTTGTGGTGTTAACTTGCGCGGTGACGATTGGAATTCTGACGGGATTTCGTCTGGGCTGGATAAAGAGTGAGCATGGGCGGAGCCTGGTGAAAACTTCTGCTGGCAGCGCCCGCGGACCCCAGACGCAAGCGGCAACAGGGGCGGGCGCCGTGGGTTCCGCCCCTGCATCGGCCGGGGCGGGGAACTCAGTACTGACCGGCGGAAAGAAAACTGTGCCAGTTGGCACGAAGGATTCTTCCCCTCCGGAAGGCAGTCTGCTGGTTTATGAGAATGGAAAAGAAGTCTTTCGGGCACCACCGGTAGTATCCGACGGGAATCAGGCTGGGATCATCGAGGTGTCGGCGGAGTTAGCGGAAACCAGCTTACTGCATCGCGTCGAACCGGACTATCCGGAGGAAGCCCGTCAGCAGCGGATCGAAGGGCCTGTGGTACTGGACGTGCGCACCCGCGAGGATGGAACAATAAAAGAGGTGCAGCTGGTCAGTGGCCAGCCTACGCTAGCCGAAGCCGCGATTGCGGCGGTGAAGCAGTGGCGATTCCGACCACGAACGGTCAAAGGACAGCCGGTAGAGATGCAAACCAGGGTTACCCTGAATTTTAGGCTGCCGCACTGAAACGCGGATGTAAAGATATCCAGCGACGCCGTTAAGTGCCGGTTTTGCGGATAGGAACTCGGCTAATCGCTCGCGGTGAATTGCCTGCCCGCGAGAGCCCTCGAGGAGAGTGGTTGGCGGACGCGCTTCCGTTGCGGAAAGCATAGAGTACGACCTCAACCCGACTGGAAACTCCCAGCTTGTCGAAAATGCGGAAGAGGTAGTTCTTGACAGTGTGCTCCGTCAGCTTCAAGCGTTGCGCGATCTCGCGATTGGTAAGCCCCTCGGCCACACAACGCACCACATCGGTTTCGCGGGCTGAAAGCAATCCCCCATTGATGTTCAGGCAGCCAGTAAGTGGAGGCTGAGCGAGAGCCTCGAGCACGAACTGCAATTCCGCGCTGCTGGCCCAAACCTGCCCTGCATCCACACAGTGTATACACTTCGACAACAATCGTAGAGGTTCGGTGCGGCAGAAAACACCCTGTGCGCCCGCCCGAAATGCCTCAATGACCGCGACGCGCTCGGAGGAATCGAGCAACACGATCACGCGGATGCTGGGCGACTGGAGGCGAATTTCGCGGACCAGGTCGAAGCCCGCCATGCCCGGTTCGCCAAACTTGGCACTAATTACTACAATTTGCGGCTTCTCCTTCTTTACAAAAGCCAGCAGGGCGGGAGCGGTGGAGGGCGATTCGATCATGTGGAATTGAGTATCGCGCCCCAGAGCGTCTACAAGCAGTTGAGTAGCCATGGACGTATTATCGGCAGCCAAAACAGTCGACCGAACTGGACTTGGTATCGGAGTTAGATATGCCATAGGGATATTGGAAATCGTGAACGAAGCTCTGCCCGATAGTGAACGGGGAGATGCCCGGAACCGGGCTAAAGAGCTATAGCATAGGGGAAATTAGACTCCATGTAAATGGCACTACCGGGTAGTATGAACCGGCCCGGAGTGGGCCCACAAAGTCTATCAACTTAGTCGTGTAAATTACAGAACTGCAAGGAGTTAGGGACTTTATTCTCTTAACTTCCTACCTCTTGCACGATTTTGCGATGCCTTGTAATCTCGGGCCACTGAAGTAGATGTTTCTGACCGGCAGTCCCCCCCAAGTCCGTTAACAAAGCTAATGACCCCAACGCACTATTAACCGAGTTTTAAAGAGCCATTTGTTTTTGCAGCGCTATTTTTGTTTTTGTTGAGCGATTGCGTTGGAGATTCTGCTTGTGGGGAGTCGCGAAATGTGACTCAGAGGGCGGAGCTGTATCATCTGCTTGGATCCGCACGCTTAGATCAGGACAACGATTCGCACCACAATTTCCGAACTATTTTTCTTAGGAGAACGTTCATGAAGTTTGTTCAAACTGCTACTCGAAACCTCAAGACCGCCGGCGAGTTGTTTTCCTTCTTTGGGGGTCGGCGCTGGTGGATCCTGCCTATCATTGTGACCCTGTTCTTGTTGGGAGCCTTCATTGTCGTAGCCCAGAGTTCTTCGCTTGCTCCTTTTATTTACACAATGTTTTAAGCTGCCGCATTTTAGGATGCTGCAAATAATTAAGAGTGGAGTTTTTCTGGCATGAGCACGACCCCTACAAAGTTGCATACAACGCCGGCAAAGCATAGATT
>JBAPQU010000236.1:0-1683 GCA_049280795.1 Candidatus Sulfotelmatobacter sp. | reverse complement strand
GCTGTACCAAGTGCTGCGCGCCGGAGTTGGTGGGGATGGCTGGGCTGGGCAGCTACGGCTGCGGTTGTGATATTTGCGCTCTCACTGTGGCGGGAAAATTCCGCGCTGAAGCAGACTCTGGCATCGGCCAGTTCCCAGGCGGAAGAAAGCACACGTCAACTGGAAGAGCTGCGGAGGATTGCCGCTCCGATTCTTCAACCCGAGGCACAGCAGGTAACGCTGGTGGCGGCCAAGGCTCCGCCGCAGCCGCAGGGTAAGGCATTTTATCTGCGCAACCGCGGCAGTCTGGTCTTCCTGGCAAACAATATGCCAGCGCTGCCACCGCAGAAGGCCTACGAGTTATGGCTGATTCCCATGAGCGGCGCTCCAATGCCGGCCGGAATGTTCAAGCCTGATGCGCACGGGAATGCGAGCGTAGTGAATCCTCCGTTGCCGGCTGGAACCGAGGCCAAGGCGTTTGCGATTACCGTGGAGAACGAAGCCGGTGCGGCTACGCCTACGATGCCGATTGTGATGATGGGCGCGGGCGAGTAAATAAAAGTGCTTTCCGCGCTCCTCGCTTCGCTCGGCGGGACAGCCCGGAGCCTGCCCTGAGCGAAGTCGAAGGGCGGCTGTCCCCACACGAGCATCGAAGCTACCTAACTACATCACTCTTCCAGAAGATCACTTTTCCAGAGACTTCACGGCTTTTGCCGTCGTGATGGCGTGTTGTTTTCTATAGGCGCGGGCCACGTCGCCGAGAGGCGTTTCATACATGGGAGAAGAGCCGTATTCCGAGAGCGGCTGCTCACCCTTGGCGTAGGAATAAGGATTGGGGCCGAGCAATGTGGTCTCCTGCGCCATGGCATGCACGGAGGCATGCTCGGGATGTTCGACCATCTGAGTGACCTGGGGAGTGTTGCTCAGAATTGAAGCACTCTGCCCAAAGGCTGAAGTGGCGCAGAGTAGGCACAGCACACAGAGAGCGAAAATTGTCGTTTTCATAAGGTTGATCCTAGTCCGGGGAAAATTCCGTTTAATGTGAAAGACCGTGTGGAATGGCCGTTTGGCACGGCTTCCACAGTGGTAAGGGCAATCCGCATACCAAAATGGGGCGGAGGGCATTCGAGTTAGTTGGCACGGATGAAGGCCATGGGCAAGAATTTGCACATATGTGGAAGATTGGGCCTGGGAGCTGGCAGGAGCCGTTGGGTGGGACTTGCTCCCATGCGCTTTGAGGTGTATGTTTTCGGCTCGCGGGGCGGGGTGGAAGGGGCACGACATGATACGCCACATAATTCTCTTATCTGGCTTGCTGCTGCCTGCAGTGTTGTGGGGACAGACCAATTGCGAGGAGGGCAACGGACCGCTGGATCTCGCTGCACCAAAAACGCTGAGCGTGCAGGAAGTGATCCAGAAGTTTGGCGCGGCGGAGGCAGTCGCGAAGGCAGCCCGGCTTCATTACATCTACAAGCAAGATGCGCTGATGCAAACGCTCAGCGGCAAAGAAGTGACGGGAGAATTTCACGAAGTGACAAACGTCTCCTACGATGAGAAAGGCAAGCGCCAGGAGGAAGTAACATTCGCTGCGCAGCCGACGCTGCGTGGAATTCAGCTTACCCAGCAAGACATGGACGATATCCGAATCTTCATGCCGCTGATGCTGACGAGCGAGGACCTGCCGCAGTACAACGTGACCTATGC
>JBAPQU010000235.1:0-2645 GCA_049280795.1 Candidatus Sulfotelmatobacter sp. | reverse complement strand
GCTGCGCGACGTTCTGGAATATGGAACCGAGGATGATTTTGTGGAGGTGTTGAAAAGCTACAAACCGGAGATCGGAAAGGAAGAGTTGCTCACCTCGATTATGCAGTTTCGCGTTTACGTCCGCGAGAAGCGCGGACTTTGTTAGCCAGCTGATGAACCTTCTCATCCGCCTGACGAAACTCATCTTCTGACATCCGCTCTTTCGCTTCAGCCCGAATACGAGTGACGGATTCGATCAGCGTGTCTAGTGCGGACTGCGACTTGGAGGCGGACTTAGCCATAAAAACAATGTAAGTATAGTTTACTTCATCGGCAAAAGGGCAAATACTAGCCGTTCCCAAAGTCATAGTCCTTAGGTGACCGCCGATTTCTGCATTACGCAGGCGTGGCCGCATCACACCCACTCGCTCTTACGCCATATTCCCGGCCTCAATTGTCGGAATGAAATGTTATTCCGGGAGGGCGGGGTTCATTCCAGCCAGAACATTGGCTTTCCGACAAGCTGTGTGCTTCGAGAGCCTGCGAAATATTTTCAATTGCGTACTCGGCTTCAATGGGATCAACAAAACCACACAAGTGGATCGCGCTGTATACGATCTCGGTGAGTTCGATTTCAGAAATTCTTTCCAGTGCGGGCAGAGATGTTACCAACTGCCGTAACAGTATCAATAAGCGCGACAGCCGCTCATCAAGGGCATGAAAATCTAAAGTGGAAACGTCCTTGCCTAAAGAACGATCGAGGCGATCCTGCGCGAATAGAGGGTTACAAGCCGTCCTGATTTTACGCATTGCGGCCTCTCTGTTTGCGCTGGGAAAATGCGGCGCGGTAATTTTTCCATGGTCTGGAGTTGACATGATCGGAAAAGCCGCCGGCAACAGGTTCATCCAGGGCTGTTCGATTGCGGTTCTTCCAGGTTTCGAACCATTGGCCAAAGAAGGTCTGGGGCTTGCCGTTTTCCGGCTCATGCCGGGAATTCACGATGTCCGCGGCTTGCTCCACGAATCGCTCGTGAGATTTGCCGGGGAGTATCTCGCGGAGCGCCCAATCGATGTGGTCGACGCATTCCTCCACGAGTTGCTTCTGCACTGCGGCCTCTGGGTGGAAAGGCACGAACATGAGAGGTTGCAGAGCATTGCGAATGTGGTGATTCATGAGGTCGATGAGTCGGAGCTGTTCGTGAAGCTGGCGCCTGGTACGGCGTTCATATAAATAAAAGATTGAAGCCGCAATGATGCCGCCGGTTAAGTCGTCCGTGACTCGCTGCAATATTCCGAATCCCCAATAAATCGATAATTGGTCTACCAAGACTAAGAACCCGCAGACTAATAGCACTAGAAGAACTGCCGCGCGAAGGAGAGAACGCTCAGTCTTGTGAAAGTTGATATTCATGCTTCTGGCTCCTATTGGCACGTCAGGCCGGTTGCGGCCTGCATGCCCATCTGATTGCTTTAACCGCGCGCAGCCGGAAGGTGACAAGAGACCTGACTAACAGGTCATACTTAAGAGGTCATGCTCTAAGAACTCAGGCCGCGCAAAAATGGGTTCTTTAGGTGGGGCTACTTCAGATCAGAAGCGTGCAGAGAAGATTCTGGAGAGAAGGTCGATGGAGCGAGCTGGATACAGGCGCGATCTGGCGGCCGACAGCGCTAAGGCCATCCGCCACACGAACCGAAGGCATAGGAGAAAGTGCGGTTAGGTCAAGGGCGGGCACGACGAATTGGATACGAGGCTGTTCGGCGGGCGCGACGATGACGGGGACATCCGACTCATCAAAAGTGGTTTCGGGCGAGTCTGCGCGCGGCACAACTGAGGCGAAGATCGCCGCTCCCAACAGGAATAAAACCAACACTGCCCGAAATCGCATCATGGTAGCCACTGCAAGTTTCTTCAAATTACTCCGGCGGGTGGGCCTTGTCAATGGCCGGTGCTGGCAATACAGATAACAAACTCCGGATGTAACTGTGCTGCATGCCGGAATGATGGCAATGCGCTACTTGGCTTCTTCCGGCACGATTTTCATCTCCAGTTTCTCTGTGTACCGCAGCACCGTCAGCGCACAACTCACGCCTACACGAACGTCGGTGAGCACGCGGTGCAGATCGTCCACGCCGGCTACCGGATGGCCTTCCAGTGCGACGATCACGTCGCCCTCGCGCATGCCTGCGCGTTTCGCCGGACTTTTCTCCTCCACTGACAACGCGACCACGCCGGTTTCTTTGGACAGATCATAGAAGCGAACCACGCGGCGATGGATGGGCACGGTCTGCGCCGAGACGCCGATGTAGCTGCGGCGGATGCGTCCATCGCGCAGCAGGCGGCTGGCCACGAACTTCGCCGTATTGATACCGATGGCAAAACAGATTCCCTGTGCCGGCAAAATCGTCGCCGTGTTCACGCCGACCACGCGCCCTGCGGAATCGACTAGCGGGCCGCCGGAGTTGCCGGGGTTGAGTGCGGCGTCGGTCTGGATGACGTCATCGATCAGGCGTCCGGAATACGAGCGCAGCGAACGGCCCAGCGCGCTTACCACCCCTGCCGTCACCGTCGACTGAAACCCGTACGGGTTGCCGATTGCGACCACAAGCTGTCCCACGCGAAGCCGCTGGGAATCGCCGAGCGCGGCTGCGGTGAGGCCGGGTTCGTC
>JBAPQU010000234.1:0-3765 GCA_049280795.1 Candidatus Sulfotelmatobacter sp. | reverse complement strand
GATTTTGTCTACGCCAGTTCAGGATCCAACCCACGGAAAACTGAGAGGAATGTGAGCGAAGAAACCACAAGCCATACGTCAAAGAATTGATTCGACGAAGAATGACTCGGCGAAGAATGACACATCCAAGTTCGACTGGGTAACCGCGCGCTCTTCGTGTTCTCTGGCAAACATATTCAAGACGCTCCGATTACAGGTCGAAGAGGACGTCAAAACCCGCAACGGCCTGCGTCCCGCCAATTCCCCCTACGAATTTTCTGTCGCAGACAACAACGGCGGCTTTGCCGTTGTTCTAAAAGGCAAAGACCTGAAAGCCAAAGACGTTCAAAGGTCGGTAACCTTTACACAGGCTGAGCACGCAATCCAAGTGCGAGACGGCATCGGCAGCCCCATGTTTGAAGTGACTCTCACCTTCGACGACACCGGCGCTTGCAAGCTGAACGTAAACGCCGAGTCCCGCGACTTCTGGCAAGTACGCCGAATGGCGCTCGAAGAACTATTATTCCCTGGCCTCTAAGCCGCGCGACGCGAAATTTCGGGTGACCTTCTTAGTGGCTGCCGTTTTCTGCTGGCCCGGGAATCGCTACCGGCGTCAGACTCGCTTTCACCGTCACACCCGGTAACTCATCTCCGCGAAAGAATTTATCTTTCGCCGCGCGCATCTCAGGCATGGCTTCATACGGCTTGCTGTAGTCATTAGCGGCATTCCAGAACAAGAATCCGATGCCACCTTTTTCTTTCGCTGTGGCGACCTGTACCTTAATGTACTCGGGTGAATAAGTCTTAGTGCGCCAGCGGAAGGCTTGCAGCCACGGGCGGATGACCACTCCGCTGCCTTTCGTAATCAACTCGAAGCGCTGCATCGACTCGCCGATGAAGTGCTCGGGCGCATCTCCGGGATGCTCGATGTTATCCATGCCGAAGAAGTGCGAGGGATAAATCATGGGCGAGAGTACGTCGCAATATTTTGCCATGCCGACGATGTCCTGTCCGGTGTGCGAGAGATCGACCGAGCGCTGCCACGCCATCACGCCAAACACATCGAGTGACAGCAGCACGCCGGTAGGGTGCAGTTCAGCGTAAGCCTTCTTCAGAAAGTCGGTAATAACATCGGAACGCTGCCATTTTTCGTGTTCGGTCTGATAGACGAAGCTCGCATCTTTCTGATCGCCTTCCGCTGGAAAACGCACGTAGTCGAACTGAATTTCGTCCGCTCCGGATTGCGCCACGAACTTGGCCAGCGCAATGTTGTAATCCTGAACCTTGGCATTCGAAGAATCGGTCCACACCAGCTTGCCGTTCTCACGCCAGGGCTGTTTATTTTTCTTCGATTGCACCGCCAGTTCAGGATGCTCGACCACCATGCGCTCGTCGCGGAAGATGGCGACGCGGGCAATGGCATGCATGTTTTCAGAGTGCAGAAAATGCACGTACTTCGGCAGGTCGTGAATATAAACCTGATGCTTGCCCAGCAACGGATGCTCGAAAGGAATGTTCACGCTGCCATCCGAATCTTTAATATCGAACACCACAGCATTACCGCCTACTTCGCGCCAGTGGCGGACGATGCGCATTCCATGGTCGCTCGCGGCCATCACGCCAGTAAGATAGATGGCGCGCACTTCAAAATCTTTGGGAACCGAAACGGTTTTTTCGACAATCGGCGCCGGAAGAATTCCAGGGATCGTGACCTGCTCGCCGTTTTTCAGAATATTGCTGGAACCAAGTCCGTTTACTTGACGAATGGCCTCGGCCAGCTCCGAAGAAGTAAGGTAGCCGGTCTTCTGCAAATATCTGTGCGCAACCGCGGGAATGCTTTCTCCGCGCTTCGCCGTATAAGTCTCGGTGCCCGGAGCGGCCGAGGGCGGAGTTCGCAAAGATGGAATGTCCATCGGCTTCACGATGCTGGAAACCGTCGCGCTCACGGGCGTTAGCTGAGCGCTCTGCGGTGCAGAAGCAGCCACAACCGGCGTCGCTTGCGTGCTCTGCGGCTGCGCCGCTAAAGCGGAAGAGAATTGCGGATTCAGCCGCATCGCGGCCACGGCGAACAGAACACACGAGATTGCAGCAATGATTAGAACCGACGAGCGGCGCAAAGTTCCTCCAGGGCCTACCAACCTGGATGCTATCTCGCACCTCACCCTCGAGCTAGTTACTCCCGGTCATCTCCCCCTCGTTTGTACGAACTTTTCTGCACTTTGCTACCAACTGCCGGGCGCATTCCGGTTCCGCTCAAGTCAAGAACTTAAACAGAGGGCACAGGGATCACAGAGGAAATTCAATGGCGCGCTTGCTGGATGTTTAAATTTGAAACTAGGTACTGGGTACTAGGTACTGTTCTTTTTCCCTGCGCAAACTATTTCTCTTCCTCTCTCTTAACTTTCCACTGGCACCTGTTCTAATATTGTCGGCAACAGTCTAAGTCCAGCCAGATACAGGGGTTTCGTGTTCTCAAGCCCTCCGCCATACGTGGCCAGACGCTTGCTTATTCCAAGGGCAACCCGGAAGCGCCAACGGGATCTGGCTAGAAGCTGGTTTTAAGTGACAAATTTTGTCACTTCTGAAACAGAGGAGCTTCGAGTCCATGGCGAGTTCGGGTAAGAAGCAGGCAAAGGCCGCAGACACGGCCTGGGACAGGACAGACAACTATCTTATGAGAACGAACCTCGCTACCGTGCTCGATCCGAACCGCCGCAGCGCCGACGCTGGAGAATTTGAAGCCGCCCTTCGCCGCCGCATCGTGGGGCAGGACCAGGCTGTGGAGAAGGTCGCCGAGATTTACCAGATGTTCCTGGCCGGCCTGAATGCTCCCGGGCGTCCCGTGGGCAACCTGCTTTTCCTGGGGCCGACCGGCTCGGGCAAAACTCGCGTGGTGGAAGCCATGGCCGAGTCTCTGTTCGGCGATGCGCATGCCTGCATCAAGATCGATTGCGCCGAGTTCCAACACTCCCACGAGATCGCAAAGCTGATCGGTTCGCCTCCGGGCTACCTTGGCCATCGCGAGACTCATCCCCTGCTCACGCAGGAAGCGCTCAACCAGTGGTTTACCGAGAAGCTGAAGCTCTCAATTCTACTGTTTGACGAAATCGAGAAGGCGAGCGACTCGCTGTGGCAACTGCTGCTCGGCATCCTCGACAAAGCCACGCTCACGCTCGGCGATAATCGCCGCGTCGACCTTTCGCAGTGCATCATCATCCTGACCTCGAACCTGGGCGCCAGCGAGATGACCAATCTGGTCGAAGGCGGCCTGGGTTTTGCGCCCAAGGCCGTGGAAGTCGACAACAACTTCGACGACAAAATTCAGCGCACCGCTGTGGAAGCGGCACGCCGCAAATTCACGCCGGAGTTCATGAACCGCATCGATAAGACTGTGGTCTTCAAGACGCTGCGCGACGAACATCTGGCGCAGATTTTGGAAATCGAACTTGGCATGGTCCAGCAGCGCGTGCTCATGGCTGCCGGCACCAACCAGTTCGTGTTCAATTGCACCGCGGGCGTGAAGGAATTCTTGCTGAAGGAAGGCACTGACCCGCGTTACGGCGCGCGTCATCTCAAGCGCGCCATCGAACGGCACCTGGTTTTCCCGCTCGCGAATCTCGTGGCTACAGCGCAGGTAAAACTCGGGGATTTCGTCCGCGTCGATATGGCTTCCGAAAATCAGATGATCTTCGTCAAGGAAGCTGAAAACGCCATGGCGCCGGTTCTGCTCGAGCGCTACGGAGCCGCCGCCGCAAATATGCCTGCGGTCCGCGCAGCGCGCACCGC
>JBAPQU010000233.1:0-2274 GCA_049280795.1 Candidatus Sulfotelmatobacter sp. | reverse complement strand
GGCGCGGACGGCTTCTGCGCTCAGGTTGCGAATTCCTTCGCGGCTGATTTCTTCGAGACGCATCGGAACATCCATCAGCACCGTGATCAGCGCAGCGGTTTTTACGGCGGCGTCCCAGCCGTCGATGTCGTGGGTGGCGTCGGTTTCGGCTATGCCGAGGTATTGCGCTTTCTTCAGCGCTTCTTCGAAGCTTAGGCCATTTTCCATTTCACTGAGGATCACGTTGGTTGTGGAGTTCAGGATGCCGTGGAACGCTCGCAGATGAATTGCGGGTAGTTGGTGGAACAGGGAAAAAATCGGTACGCCATCCATGACCGTGGATTCGAAGAGGAAGCGTTTGCCTTGCGCGGCGGCCAGGTCGCGGAGTTCGTGGTAGGCGTGGACGATTGGTCCTTTGTTGGCGGTGATGGCGTGGGCTCCATGGCGGAGGGCGGCGCGGATGTGATCGATGGCGGGCTGGCCGGTTTGGACGTTGAGGGAGGTGGCTTCGAAGAGGATGTCGGCTTGGGCGGCCTTCAACCATTCTCTAACGTGTGTTGGCTTTTGATCAGATTTTCCGGCTTTAGCGGGCGAGGGAGCCCGCTCCACACAGGCTTCGGGATCCAGACCGTTGGGGTCGGCGATCCATCCCAGGTTGCGGGTTGCTATTCCCGTGATGCGAAAGTTGATTCCGTAGCGCTCGCGTAGTTCGGATTCGCGGTTGTGCAGGAGTTGCACGAGGGTGCGGTTGACATTGCCGAAGCCGAGGAAGCAGAGGTTGTAGGTGCGAATGCGAGTCCTCGCGGGGGCTAAAGCCCCGATCCATTTATGACGTTCACGCAGCGCTGAAGCGCCGCTCTTCCAGGGTGTCGCATGCGCTTGTTTTGCGCGCCAGGAAATGTCTGCAAGAGTTGCCGGCGGGACGCCGGCGCTACCCCATCACTTGGGCGTGTTCGGGTTTTATTTTGTAGATCACGCGTACCTCGCCGGGCTGGCCGTAGGGATATTTATCGACGCCGAGATATTTTTTGGCCAGCTTGTCGATGTTGGCGCTGGCGCCTTCTTCGGTGATTTCTATTACGCTGCCGCGGATTTCCATATAGCGGTAGGGGTTGTCGGGATCGATGAGGGCCAGCGATACACGCGGGTCGCGGCGAACGTTGCGGTCTTTCTGCCGTCCTTTGGCGGAGTTGAAGATGATGTGCTCGCCATCATAATCGCACCAGACGGGCGTGACCTGGGGACGGCCGTCGGGCATGAGCGTGCCGAGGCTGGCGAATGCGCGCTTCTGAAAAAGATCGCGATATTTTTCGGGGATGACTTGCGACATGAAGACCTCCTTGCGGTCGGGCGTGGAATTGAAAGGACATTATAGATCGGCGCGGCTGCGCAGAGCAGGATTTGCGATGGCGTCGCCGTCGGTCGCCTCTAAGTTCGAAATATGGTTAGCTCTGGGACCTTCCTGGCTTAATCTGTTTGAGCCAAATGAAGGCAGCCGTTCCGACGATTGCGAAAATGATTCGTGTTGTTACCCCTGTAATCGAGGAGAAAGCGAGCCACCAAGACGATATGGCCACAATGAGTAAAAAGATTTTCACCTCGCTATGCTCTCAGGCTGTCCCGGACGATGCAAGGGTAAAAGTGGAGCGACAGTTGATTTGCCGCATAGAGGCGATCCCGGTATTCTTGCGGATTATCGATTGAGGAACAGGAGAGCTCCCACATGATTGCCTTGTCTCGTCGCGGGAAATACAGCAGAGTCCATTCATCTCGATATGTTGTCGTGCTGCTAACGCTGTTGCTTTTGTCTTCGATACTTTCGGTCGCGCAGACGGCGAAGTATCCGCAGACGATTGTTTTTATGACGGACTTTGGAGTGGTGGATGATTCCGTAGCGCTGTGCCGGGGTGTGATGTATTCGATTATGCCGGATGTGCGCATCGTCGACCTGACGCATGAGGTGACGCCGTTTTCCATTCTCGATGGCGCGCGATTTTTGTACGGCGCTACGCCTTACTTTCCGGCGGGGACGGTTTTTGTGGTGGTGGTCGATCCGGGCGTGGGCAGTACGCGCAAGGCGATCGTGGCCAAGTCGAAACGCGGGCAGTATTTTGTGCTGCCGGATAACGGGCTGCTGACGCTGGTGGAGCAGCGTGATGGGATTGAGGGCGTGCATGAGATTACGAATACGGACTGGATGATTGGTACCAAAATGTCGTCGACGTTCCACGGGCGCGACATTTTTTCTCCGGCGGGAGCGCATGTGGCGCGGGGCGACGATTGGACGAAGGCTGG
>JBAPQU010000232.1:0-5785 GCA_049280795.1 Candidatus Sulfotelmatobacter sp. | reverse complement strand
CTTGAGTTTAGTAGTACAGTCTGCTGTCATCCTGAACAAGCGCTTTTTGCGCAGTGAAGGATCCGGGCGAGCCGCGCGATGTGTCGCGTTTTTTGCGACACAATAATCGCGCGATTGGCTCGCTTCCTTGTACGGCTATCGCTACCCAATACTCACTGCTGCCAACTCGGTATAATCATCACTTCTCTGGAGACCACCTTTGCCCTTCGACGACCTCCGCCAATGGATCGCCGCCCTCGACCGTGCCGGCGAACTAAAGCGCATCAAAACCGAAGCCGATCCCATCTTAGAAATCGCCGAAATCACCGACCGCGTCAGCAAAGGAATCATCACGAAAGAGGGTGCCCCATCCTTTGCGAAGGGTGGGAACCACGAACGTGTAAAACCCGGCGGCCCCGCCCTACTCTTCCAAAACATCAAAGGTCACCCCAACTCCCAACTCCTAATCACCCAGTTCGGCTCCGAGGCCCGCATGAAGCTAGCCCTCGGCGTCGGCTCATTCGACGAATTCGCCGACCGCATCAAAATGTTTCTCGACGTCAAATCCCCCCAGGGTTTCCTCGACAAACTAAAAATGCTTCCACTCCTAACCGAAGCCGGAAAATTCTTCCCCAAAACCGTCGCCACCGGCCCCTGCAAAGAAGTAATCAAGCACGATAATTTTTCTCTTCTCGATTTCCCCATCCTGCAGTGCTGGCCGCAAGACGCCGGCCGCTTCATCACCCTCCCCTGCGTAACCACCCGCGACCCAAAAACCGGCAAACGCAATCTAGGCATGTACCGCCTCCAAGTCTACGACGGCACCAGCACGGGAATGCATTGGCAACGTCAGAAAGTAGCCGCCGAACACTTCCGCCAGGCCCTAAGAAATGCCGGCAGTGAATCTGCCGACACCATCACGAAAAAGGGTGCCCCATCTTTCGCGTCTTTTGCGAAAGGTGGGAACCACACTGCCGTAGATCTAATGGCCCGCACCTCCGGCGGCCAAGTCCTCTCAAACAATCCCTCCGGCAAAATGGAAGTCGCCGTAGCCATCGGCACCGACCCCGCCGTAACCTTCTCCGCCATCGTCCCCGCCCCACCAGATGTCGAAGAATATTTAATCGCCGGCTTCCTCCGCGCCGCTCCCGTCGAACTAGTGAAGTGCGAAACCGTCGACCTCGAAGTCCCCGCCACCAGCGAGATCATCCTCGAAGGCTACGTCAACCTCGATGAACTCCGCACCGAAGGTCACTTCGGCGACCACACCGGCTTCTACTCGCTCGAAGACCTCTACCCTGTCTTCCACGTGCAATGCATTACGCATCGCAAAGATCCCATCTACGCCACCACCATCGTCGGCAAACCTCCCATGGAGGACGCCTACATGGGCAAAGCCGTCGAGCGCGTCTTCCTTCCGCTCATGCGCCTCACCATCCCTGAATTGATCGACATCAATCTACCCATCGAAGGCGTCTTCCATAATTTAATGATCGTCTCCATCCGCAAATCCTATCCCGGCCACGCCCGCAAAGTAATGAACGCCATCTGGTCGCTGGGACAAGCCATGTTCACGAAAGTCATCATCGTGGTTGACGAAGACGTAGACGTGCAGAACATCCCTGACGTAACCCTCAAAGTCCTGAACCACATCGACCCCGAACGCGACATCCAATTCACCCTAGGCCCCATCGACTCCCTAGACCACGCCTCCCGCCTGGCCAACTACGGCTCCAAGATGGGCATCGACGCCACCCGCAAATGGCCCACCGAAGGCTTCACGCGTCCATGGCCCGATGAAATTGTCATGGATGCAAAGACGAAGGCGTTGGTGGATAGCAAGTGGAAGGCGCTCGCGAAAGAGTTAGGGATCGACTAGCTCTGCTCTCGAGTAAAAGAGAGGTCGGTTAGTAAAAGAGGGATGCCATTCGGTAAAAGGGACGTCGTTCGGTAAAAGGACGTCATTTGATAAATAGGAATGTGATTCGGTAAAAGAGGGATGTCATTCCGAACCGGGCTGAAAGCCCGGTGAGGAACCTGCTTTTTACTCCAGGGTGGCCCATCCTTTGCGCCTTTTGCAAAGGGTGGGACATTCCCAATTGCGAACCACTTAGAATTTTGACTTTGATTTCCCCGCAATGCGACCCACTCCTCCCTTACATTTAAACCATGCCAAAAGGCCTGAAGCGTTTTTACGGGCACGACTATCTCCACTTTCTCACCTGCAGTTGCTACCATCGCCAGCCCTGGCTAGTAACGGCGCACCGCCGCAATCTCTTCCTGCAAATCCTCGAAGAAGTTCGGCAACGCTATGCTTTCGTCGTAGTGGGATATGTGGCGATGCCAAACCACATCCATCTGCTGATTTAGCGAGCCGGTGCGAGGCACCCAGTCGCTGCTTCTATGACTTCATGTGTGGAGCGAACGCAAGCGCGTCGAGAGGCTCCGACATGCAGTACGAAAATTCCATCCTTTGCAAAATGCGCGAAGGAGGCAACCCGCGCTTAGTCTGCCTTCCAACCCGTCGTGAAGCCTAGCTTTTCATTTAGAGTCCAAGGTCCGCACCACGACACTTTCAGACTCTGGCACACATCTGGCACGTGCCGATTGTGCCGCTGCTTTTTAGGCTTCGAGACCTCTGTAGTCACAATGGACCGCGCGGCATTTTCGAAGGCATATGCGATCAAGAAAGGGTCGCGCCCAATCTTCTCGACCTCGTCGTCAGTGAGATCATTCGCGTAGCCTTCGTTTACGACCCGCCGGACAAGTTCCGGGTTTGGCACTTCGCCCAAGACGAGAGCAGCCCGATTTTTGTCATCCTTTAACCAATCGAGGAGCTCGTCGTCCTCTTTGCGGCCCTCCAACACCTCTTCATACATTTCAATGGGAATTTTCACGCGTCCGGATGCAGCTTGATACTGCAGCCAGCTCCAAAACTCAGGGATCCGCTTGATGCTGTAAATAGGTATTGGCAGCCGTGATGAGGATGTTAGCATCCAGGAGGTATAGCACTACTCGCCCCTTCGTTTGAGCCCGCCCGACAATAGCGGTTCGACATTCCTGGCCCTCACTCCGAGTAGCCGTCCAGCCTTTGTATATGTAAGAAGGCCCTCGCCCAATGAGCGCCCGGCGAGATCAAGAAGGGCCTTTCCTATTCGATGTCGCCTAACAACGTAATAGTTAGGCCCACCCTCCTTGGTTGATTGCCTGAGCGCTTCTCGCTCCTTATGTTCAAGCCAATCTTGTTCAAATCCCTTATTCAGGTCGCTCCACGTCTTGTGAGAAATGCCTCCCGTCCGAAATACCCTGTACGCAACCATAGCGCGGCTGATCTTGCGCTTGTCCGCGAACTTTCCTATTACGTCCAAAAGTCGATCAAAGGGCAAACGCCCCAGCCGGGCGAACTCATCGAGCTCCCTCGGTGGAAGCAGTATCTGCGCAGCAACATCGCTGCAATATTGCTCCACTTCTATTTCGGTTGCCCATCCGCTTAAACCTGTGTCACCCAGCCACAGATGAGCCAACTCGTGAAGTGCCGTGAAGGACCACGCTGATCGCGCATCGTTGTCATTGATGATGGCTATTGGCGCGATCTCATCCGCCATCGCGAAGCCGCGAAACGTATTGACAGGGATGTTCGTATGGTAGCTACCAAGATTTCCGAGAAGAAGGACAAAGATACCTGTGTCCTCTGCTCTGTAACGCAGATACGCGAATGCATCCTCGACGGAGTCATGCTGGCGGAACCTAGCTAGGTCAAAGTCGATTTCTCGGACGATACGCTCCGCCAACGTAGATGCGGGGACGTTCGACGTTGCCGAGCCAATGAACGGAAGTTTTTCTGCCTCGACATCTTCGAGAAGGGATCGAATGATGCTCTGTCGTCCGCGAATATCGCGAATTAAAGTGTCAAGGACTGGATTGTAAAGAGGCGGCTTACCCCCCGGCAGAGTCCGGAAATCTTTCCCCCGATCGCCTGTCTTCGGCGGTGTTTCCAAATAGAAGACGAGCAACGAGCGGCGATAAGCTTTGGACATCCTTAACAAAAGAGCTCGGGAAGGTTCCTCCCTCCCCTTTTCAAGCGCGGCCAGCCTCTCGGCGCCGGGGACGCCGTATGCTTCCTTCAGATCTATTTCATGAGCTGCCTCATCGAGCGACAATCCGGCGGTTTTTCGAGCCCACTCGAAGATTTCAGGATTTAGAGCTGGCATGCAGGACATTCTACTCGTGCCCCCTGATGTGCGCTAATAGTGGGCGGGTGGGCCGCACTTGCGTTTTTTGCAAGGGTGGGCTGTGATGCTGTTGATAGCTATTTCTTGAAACCCAGCGGCGGAAAGACTGGCCCTCATCCACTATCCGCCCACCTCATCGTCATCAATCCCCATGCCTCCCAATATTTCCCCAACTTCCCGCTCCTCGGATTCCCATGCAAACACATCTTCGCCGTCTTCCGCCCATAAATCGCCTCCACCGGAATCACAAACCACGCCTCGCACGGAAAAACGAACGCCACCACAAAATCGATCTCCGACGCATCATAAAAAACCACCTCCCCGTTCGCATTCCTCTGCAAATTCACCATGTACGACCCATACTGCTGCGCGCTCGACGATTTCACCTGCACCCGCCACAACCGGCTCCCCGTATCCACAATAAAGTCATAGCGACGGCTGTCTCCATAAGGCTTCGCCGTGGCAAACCCCTTCTGCGTCGCCTTCACCATAAACATCATCTCCGCCAACTCCCCGCGCTGCTTGCTGTTCATGCCCTGTGTAGAGCGGGCACCCCCGCCCGCTGCCTTTGACTTTGACCTTGCTGTTGTCTCTGATCTTGCTCCTGTTTCCGCTTTTGTTCTTGCCGCTAATACCGCCATATTCACGACTCCAGTTTTCTCGCTCGGATGATCCCGCTTTGGCCCAAAAACACGAACGGCGCAGACCGTGAGGCCTGCGCCGCTGTTTCGACTCTATATGCCTATTATATCATATTGCATACCCCAACTGTGACATGTTAGCTACATTTATTTCTCCCAGCGAATCAACAACTTGATCAAAAATCACACCTCTCCGCCTCTTGACAAGATTTTGGCGACCCCGCCTCTCAGCCCTGAGAACTCCTGCGCCTCTGAAAATATCCCATCGCGTGCCGCTTCTCTGCCTCAAGCGGCATTTCGCGGGGAAGAATTTCCCGCAGCGCCCAGTCGATGCGGTCAACCGCCTCTGAGATCATGCTCTTCAATTGCCGGTCTTCGGTTGCGTCCACCGAAAGCGAGATGGGACTTAGAGCATTCCGGATGTGATGATTCATCTCCGCGATCACCTGCATCCGCGCCATGGTGAGCCGCTGCCGCTCCCGACTGATCTGCACGAGCTTAGCCGTGAGGCAGCTAACAATGAGAGCCGACAAACCTTCCGCCAGCAGTCTCTCGTGGGAGCGGCCAATATCCGGCACCAGAATGGAGTGCATGAGTTCGGTCGCCAGAAAAGAAACGACGCCCACGCCGATCGCAGCGCCCAGAACGAATCGCCACGTGGTCGCCTCCATGCGTAGTGGTTCATCTTCTTCCGTCGCTACTTCGCGGTGCATTGTCGCTTTTGGCTTGATTATCTGTGGCGAAGTTGTGCTGTTTAGCATGTTTTCTCCTTGGCAGCATGGGCGGTATTCCCTGCCTGGATGAAGTTACGGCGCCCTTGTTCGTCGCGTTCCAGAATTTGATTCAACTGCATTACGAGTTTCAGCAACTCATCGGGATCTTTAGCCTCGATCACGGCGCTGCACACATCTTTCCAGTTCTCGTGCGGTTCTT
>JBAPQU010000231.1:0-2269 GCA_049280795.1 Candidatus Sulfotelmatobacter sp. | reverse complement strand
CCCGCAAGCACACGCTCTATGAATGGTCCGCGCAGTCGAAGGTTGACCCGATCCCCGTTGCAAGCGCCAAGGGAATTTACTTCTACACGCCCGAAGGGAAGCGCTTCATCGACTTCAACTCGCAGCTCATGTCCGTCAACATCGGACACGGCGACCCGCGCGTCATTCAAGCCATCAGCGAGCAGGCGGCCACGCTTGCCTATGCGAATCCCTTCATGGCTACCGAAGTTCGCGCGCGGCTTGGCGCGAAGCTGGCCGAAATCACTCCCGGCGATATCGACACCTTCTTCTTCACCAATGGCGGAGCTGATGCCAACGAGAACGCCATCAAGCTCGCGCGCTTCTTCACCGGACGCCACAAGATCATCGCGCGCTATCGCTCCTATCACGGCGCGACCGCGGGAGCGATCAGCCTTACCGGCGATCCCCGCAGATGGGCCGTCGAGCCTGGCATTCCGGGCGTGGTGCATGTGCTCGATCCGTATCACGGCATCGAGCGCGGATGGGAATCGGCCGAATCTTCTCTCGCCATGATCGAGGAGACGATTCAGCTCGAAGGTCCGCAAACCATCGCCGCATTCATTCTCGAGCCAATTACTGGAACGAACGGCGTTCTCATTCCTCCCGATGGATATCTCGAAGGCGTGCGCAAGCTTTGCGACAAGTATGGAATCGTGATGATTGCCGATGAAGTCATGTCCGGCTTTGGACGAACCGGGGCGTGGTTCGCGGTCGACCACTGGAAAGTTGTTCCCGATCTGCTTTGCATGGCCAAGGGATTGACTTCCAGCTATCTGCCGCTTGGCGCGGTTGGCATGCGGCATCACATCGCGCAGCATTTTCAGGACAAGGTTTTTTACGGCGGGCTCACTTACAACAGCCATCCCATGGGCTGCGCGGCGGCGCTGGCGACCATTCGCGTGTATGAAGAAGATGGCCTGATCGACAACGCAAAAAAAATGGGCGCGATCCTGAAAGAGCTGGGAGCGGAGTTGCAGGCCCGGCATCCGTCGGTGGGAGCGGTGCGGTCAATCGGTCTGTTCGGCATCGTCGAACTCATTCGCAACCGCAAAACGCGACAGCCCATGGCCCCGTTCAACGGCACCTCCGACGAGATGGCCGCCCTCGGCCGCTTCTTCCGCGAGCAGGGCCTCTACACCTTCGTCCGCTGGAACACCTTCTTCACCAACCCTCCGCTCTGCATCAACGAGCAGCAACTGCGCGAGGCGTTCGCGATCATTGATCGCGGGCTGGAGATTACGGATAAAGCTGTTACGGACTAAATTGTGATTTTGGGTGGCGCAGCGCTTCAGCGCTGCGATGAGGCCCTCAAGAGCGGATTGCTTTCGTTGCGGCACTGAAATCCAAGGAGCCAGCCTTCATCTCATCGCGAACTCTGAGTATGTCCGAGGGCGACGAAAGACCTTCGATGACGATCTGCGCAGAAATGCCGAGCCCACGAAAAAGAAAATTGAATTGTCTAACAACGTGTTCGCGCAGCACGGACTGCGCCCATCTAAAGGTCAAATGACGGTAAAACTGATAGTACTCGGTGACGTTGTCAAGCGACCAGTCCCGGCCTGCCCAGCCCCAATTCCGAGTAACCCGATAGAGCTGTATTTGGTATGCCCTCCGATAATCTCCAAAGACAAACTCCTTCGAAAACTCCCCCCGTTCGAGGTCGCTCTGATAGAAACCTGGGCCGAGCGAAGGCCACTCGCCCAGGCCGTTCAAGACCCGGCGAAAGCCTGACGTACCACCCAGTTCGCGAGGCATATCTACGCGCCACACAGCATCGCTTCTCAGTACTGCGTACCTGCGACCCCCATTGCTCAGGCTTGACCGTGGTGCGACCTGTAAGTAGAAAAAGGGCAGGCTCCAAACGTAATCTGGACCAAACGAGACGAGCGACAAGGTCGCGTCCTCCGGCTCAACCACCATCTCAAACAGCGCCCGACCGAACCATCCGGAGAAAGCGTCAGTGCGCCGGTTGTAACCACGGCATATTCCGTATCGGCGGGCGGCAGCCACGAGGCCGTCATCGGCCGTCGAGCATCCTCCAGTTGCGTGCGGCTCAACAGAAAAATAATCACGGCCGTGCCCGCGATAACCCAACCCACTCCTGCGGCAATCATCAAAGTGGCTTCTGCACCGCTCGCCGCGCCCGCACCTGCGCTGGAAGCGCCAGCCGGCTCGATGAAGCCTCCGCGATCCAGCGCAACTGCAGCTTTAGGTCGTGCACTGTCTGGAAGCGATCTTCCGGGTCTTT
>JBAPQU010000230.1:0-1701 GCA_049280795.1 Candidatus Sulfotelmatobacter sp. | reverse complement strand
TTCATAAAAGTTAGTCTCCAAAATTTTTCAGATTGACCGTGGTGGTCCGTCCCGATCGGTCTCGTTCCGATTGCTTTCTGGTATTCAAATTCATGGCCCAACGACGAAGGGGGAGGAGGTTGCCAGGCGAAATCCGAAGTGACCTTACTCGTACAGCTCGTCTGCTTTGGTTGTTAGGGGAGAAACTCTAATCAAAAACTTTCAAACCAAGTAGTTCCATGGTTACGTTCCAAACAAAAATCGATCCGAACACCACATAGCGCCGCCACAGCCTGCGTGGTTCTGCAATCAGCCGGTACAGCCATTCGAGCCCGTGCTCCCGCATCCAGCGCGGCGCCTGCTTCAGCCTGCCGGTGTTGAGGTCAAAAGCGGCCCCCACGCCGAACATTGCTGGAACGCTGAGTTTGTCGCGGTGCTCATACATCCAGGTTTCCTGCTTGGGAGTGCTTAAGCCCACCCACAGGACATCTGGATCTGCGGCTTGTATGAGGTCCACCAATTCCCTGTCTTCACTCTCGGTGAGCGGCCGGAATGGAGGACAGTATGTTCCCGCGATGCGGATGCCGTGGCGCTGCTGGAGAGTGCGGGCCAGATCGTCCGCTACTCCCGGTGCACCGCCGTAGAAAAAGTGACGGTACTTGCTTCCGGTGGCGCTGCAGAAGGCTTCCGTGAGTTCAGGCCCGTACACTCGCCGAGCCATCGCATGGCCATGCCAGCGGCCGAGCCAAACCAAAGGCATTCCATCCGCGACCACAAGATCTGCCGCGCCCAGAATGCTGCGGAACCTGCGATCGCGGCGCGATTCCGTGATCCCATGCATTCCGGTGACGGCGATGTAACGGCTTGACCCACGCTCCGCGATCCAACGCTCAACCTTCGCGATGACGTCCGGAATCTGCACGGCGTCCACGCGAATGCCGAGCACCTTGAACGTCGCGGTTTCCGGGGGCTCCGGGGAAACCTGCTCTTGTTGATACGACCGGCTTGGCAAACCCAGTTCTGTCGACATAGGAACGCGGTAACTAGACACACTTTCAGTGCTATTGAAATTTGGGGGGAGGTTGGGGGCGGGATTTGGTTAGCGAGCCGGCGTCATCTCCTCGACACGCTGGCTGTCATATTTCGGTGACTTGCGAACTTCGGACTCAATCCACTTGTAAGTGATGGCCAACCCCTGTTCCAGCAGAATCGACGGTTGCCATCCTAGCACATCCTGCAGGCGCGAGTTGTCGCTGTTGCGGCCGCGTACGCCCTGTGGACCCGTGAGATTGTGCCTCTTATTGATGCGCTTTCCCGCCGCATTGGCGACCATGTCAACCAGTTGATTGATGCTGACCAGTTCGTCGGTTCCGAGGTTCAAGGCATCGCGGTAGTCGGAAGCCATGATGCGGATCAGGCCTTCCACACAATCATCCACGTACATGAAGGAGCGAGTCTGGTCGCCATCGCCCCAGACTTCGATCTCGCCGGTCTCGCCGCAGAGTGCGACTTTGCGGGAGATTGCCGCCGGGGCCTTTTCCTTGCCGCCATCGTAAGTACCGAGCGGTCCGTAAACATTGTGGAAGCGAACGATGCGGGTTTCGAAAGCATAGTCCTTCCAGTAGTAGCGGCAGAGTTCCTCGGCGAACAGCTTCTCCCAACCGTAACCGGGTTCGGGATCAGCCGGGAAAGCATCCTCTTCACGCAGAGGCGTGACTTCAG
>JBAPQU010000229.1:0-3894 GCA_049280795.1 Candidatus Sulfotelmatobacter sp. | reverse complement strand
GCGACGAAATGCGCGAGGCTGGTCCAAACGCTCACCGCGAAAGTTGGACCGGCGCGCTCTCGCGAAAATGCGATAGCTGTGGAAAGCGCATCCAAGGCGTCTTCGCCGTTGCGAACAGAAAATATTGTGGCCAGCGAAAGCAGCCAGCTCAGCGCCGCCCACGCGACGCAAATCAAACCGGCGAGCGGCAAGAATAGAGTGAACGCCAGACCGGGGCGAGGAGTTGCAGCCGGCGATGCAAAACCGACAAGAATCGCCGCACCCAAGAGCGCAAGCAGCGCGCCCAGCACCAGGACAACCCGCAGGAAATTGAGAGCGAGGAGCGCACGGAACGGCTGCGGCTTGATCGAATCGCGCGTCGCGGAAATGCTGCCGTCGACGTCCCAACGTTCCCCAAAGTAGTCGAGCAGCGCACGGACTGTGGCAATCCGGCCGAGGGAAGCGGACACAATCCATAGAAGCACAAGCGCTAGCGCTCCGAGCAAAGCGGTCAGCGCGGCGCGATTCAGGCTGCCGTGAAAGATGTGTGCGAGTGCGCGACCTATAAGTGCGGGATGCCGCGTCGAAAGCAAAGCTGTGTCACCCTTGGTGACCGGCAGCGTGTTGAGATATTCGAAAAGCGAAAAGAGAAACAACGCCCAGGCAGTTGCGCCGAGTGTCCAGCGCCAGGAGATTTCCGCAAACGTGAACGAAGGGCGGCGAAAGGCGGCGCGGAAACCTTCGAGCGTGGGCGAAACCTGGGCCATGACTGCTATCGACCGCTACTACCTAACGACGAGGTTTACCAACTTGCCCGTGACGTAGATTTTTTTCACAATCTGCTTACCGGCGATGGCCGCCTGCACTTTTTCGTCGGCGAACGCGCGGTCGATTACGAAATCTTCGCTCGCGTCGGCGGGCACAACAACGCGGCTGCGGAGCTTGCCGTTAATCTGTACCGGGATTTCGAGTTCTTCCTCTTTGGCAAGCGCGGCATCGTATTTGGGCCACGGAGCTTTGAGCAAGCTACCTGTTTCGCCGAGCATCTCCCAGAGTTCACAGGCGAGATAAGGCGCGAAAGGCGCGAGCAGCAAGACTAGGCTGCGTTGGACCTCTGCGAATAACGCCAACGGAATCTCATCTGCAACGACTGGCTCTCCTGTTACAGGATGAGTTGTCTCTGTTCCCAATGATCTCCGGTTAGCGTCGTTCAATAGCTCCATGACGGCAGAAATGCAAGTGTTGAAGTGCCAGCGACCTTGAAAGTCATCTGTCACTCGCTTGATGGTTTGGTGAAGCTTGCGCTGAAGGCTGCGCGCAGAAGTCCCCAGATCGTTCGGCACAGGCTTCCGCCAGTCGGGGTGCTGTGGTTTGGTATGCTTCTCGACAAACCGGTATACCTTGCTCAAGAATCTTCGAATGCCTTCTATCCCAGCATCCTGCCAATCCAAATCACGGTCCGGCGACGTGCCGAAAAGGCTGTAGAGACGTGCGGCGTCGGCGCCATAACGCGCGACCATTTCATCCGGGCTGACGATGTTGCCGAGGCTCTTCGACATCTTTGCGCCATCTTTGATAATCATGCCCTGTGTGAAAAGGCGCTCGATGGGTTCGTCGTTAGTGATGAGGCCAAGGTCGCGCATGAACTTGCTCCAGAAGCGCGAATAGATCAAGTGCAAAATTGCATGTTCCACGCCGCCGATGTACTGATCGATACCGCGCTCTCCGAACCAATACTGCGCAGTTTTCGAATCGAATGGAGCGTCGTCATTGTGCGCGTCGGTATAGCGGTAAAAATACCAGGAGGAATCGACGAACGTGTCCATAGTGTCGGTTTCGCGGCGCGCCGGGCCACCGCACTTGGGACAAGTCGCATTAACGAACTCTGGTAAGCCACTCAGCGGCGACCCAACCGCGAGCGCGATCTCAACCTTCTCCGGCAAGATGACGGGCAGATCTTTTTCCGGCACGGGAACGATGCCATCTTTTTCGCAATAAAGCATGGGGATGGGCGTGCCCCAGTAGCGCTGGCGCGAAATTCCCCAGTCTTTCAAGCGATAGGTGACCGTAGCTTTGCCGAACCCGTTCTGCTCCGTGAATGCGGACATCTTCTTGATGGCTTCGTCACACTCAAGGCCGCTGAATGCGCCGGAATTTATCAGCATCCCGTTGTGAGTTGCAAATGGAAGCGGAGGCTCCGTCATGGTTTCTTCCGGATCGTTCGAGATAGGAAGAATGACAAGGCGGATTTCTAGTTTGTATTTCTTTGCGAACTCGTAATCGCGTTCATCATGCGCCGGGACGCTCATGATCGCGCCGGTCCCGTAGTCCATAAGAATGTAGTTCGCCACCCATACAGGAACCTTTTCACCATTAAAGGGATTGATGGCATAGCGGCCGGTGGGGACGCCGTGCTTTTCGATTTCGCCGATGTCACCGAGTTCTCGGGCTTTGCGCTGTTCGGCGATGAGTTGATCGACCTTGGCGCGCAGATCGGGATTGGCGGCCGCGAGGTCGTCGACTATGGGATGCTGGGGCGCGAGTTGCACCGAGGTCGCGCCGAAGATGGTGTCAACGCGCGTGGTGAAAACGGTGATCGTCGATCCCGCGGGACCGAAGCCGCTGTGGTTCTCCGCGTAGTCGAGTTTGAAATCGACCAGCGTACCTTCGCTGCGTCCGATCCAGTTCCGCTGCATGGTGCGGACTTTTTCCGGCCAGCCGTCGAGCTTATCGAGATCGCGCAACAATTCGTCGGCGTATTTTGTAATGCGCAAAAACCACTGCTCGAGTTCGCGTTGCTCAACTACAGTGTCTTCGTGTCGCCAGCAGCGGCCATTCACAACCTGCTCGTTGGCAAGCACGGTGCAGCATTTCGGGCACCAGTTCACACGGCTCTTTTTGCGATACGCTAAACCCTTCTCGTAGAACTTAAGAAAGAACCACTGGTTCCAACGGTAATAATCGGGCAAGCAGGTTGTGACCTCGCGAGACCAGTCGTAGGCGAAGCCGATGCGCTTCATCTGCGCCTTCATCTTCGCGATGTTCCCGAGCGTCCACTGGCGCGGCGGCGTGTTGTTCTGAATGGCCGCGTTTTCCGCAGGCAAGCCGAAGGAATCCCAGCCCATGGGATGAAGGACGTTGTAGCCGTTCATCCACATGTAGCGCGCGAGAGCGTCGCCAATCGAGTAGTTGCGGACGTGTCCCATGTGCAGCACGCCTGAGGGATAAGGCAACATTTCGAGAACGTAATATTTCTTTTTTGCCGTGTGCGGCTCGGCGGCGTAGAGCTGCGCATCGTTTTGCCAGCGCTCGAACCATTTGGTTTCTACGCGCTGGGGATCGTAGCGATCGTCGCTGGGTCGATCGGAGTTAGATCGATCTTGGCCAGATCGATCGGGGCGACTAGTCTCGGTCGCGGTGGCGGTTTCCGGCTTGTCTTGCTGCGGCATAATTGTAAGCTCTAGATTCTACAATGAATATATGAAAGAGGCGTTTTTGTTTCTCAAACCTAGGCGCGCCAGCCCTGCGATAAGGTTTAGCAGGTTGGCGCAGTGTTTTCGATCGATAATTCTCCTGGTGGTTGCGTGCGGGGCGCACGCGCAGACTCCCGTAGCCAATCAAACGGCGGGACCACGGCTCAAGCCGGTTCTCGATTACATTTCCTCAGCGTGGGGCACGCTTACCCGTTCCATGACAGATTGCCAAAGCATCGTTGATCCGAAGATAAAGGAGGCTCCAGTCTTGTATTTGCCGGCGGACATGGGCGAGCCTGCAGCGGTACGGAAACTTTCCAGCGAATGCAACGTGCGGGTCGAGCATCTGCCGATTGCAATCCATCATCTTGGCGAAATCGATGCCAGCAATATCCAGCCACCGGGCTTGCTGTATTTGGAGAATAAATACGTTGTTCCAGGC
>JBAPQU010000228.1:0-7961 GCA_049280795.1 Candidatus Sulfotelmatobacter sp. | reverse complement strand
CTATGATCGCCACCCGAGTTCTCTGAGTTCGTATGGAATCGTCTGTGACTAACAGGCTCGTCGCCCTGCTGGCAGCGGTCAGCCGCGGAACAGCTGAAACGACGATACTCGATCTATTCGACACGTTGGAGCTACCGACAGAGGAATCCACTCTTGCCAAAGTAATCGTACTGAAGGACCGCATCGCCGGGATCGGCCTTCGTATGACGCCCGATTTTGATCGTGGCGAACTGGACTCCGTTCGACGTATCCAATTCCTTGAACGGCAGCTCGTCCCTGAAAAGACCGCTAGATCGGAGTTGCTAAGGCGCGAGGCTGTGGACCTAGAACTCAAGAGTTCCTTGCTTTTCGACCACAAGAGAGCCGCCAATGATCCGAATGCCAGTGCCTCCGACCTTCGGTCGGACGGGGTACTGCATTCCTGTCTAAAAACTGTTGCAGCGTTCCTGACTTCCGGCGGGGGTGTCCTGTATGTGGGCGTGGACGATTGCGGGGCCATTCTTGGACTAGAGTTCGACTTCCGCTGCATGACCGATAAGCCAGAGCGCCAGAACTCCGACGGCTGGGAATTGACTCTTCGTGACTACGTGAAGGGTCGATTCAAAGAGGGGGAATCAATAAACGACTACCTCGATTGTCAGATCATGTCCCTGGACGACAAACTAGTTGCACGACTGGAAGTTGCTTCAAGAAAGAGACTATCCTTCCTCAAGGGCAAAGACGGATTCGTGCTCTTTCGTCGGCAGGGTAATCGAACCGAACAGGTTCAAATCGACCAAGTCGAAGAGTTTATTGAAAGCAGTCTCCGTAACATCGCTTGAACCACTGTTCGTGAGTGAAACCGGGCAAGAAAAGGGAGGGTCGCCGGGTGCCCCATGTTTCGCGTCCTTTGCGAAACGTGGGATTCCACGATGCCATCCCTCTTGGGGTTAGAAATCGGAGCCTGATAAGATCGTAGCGACGCGGCTCTAGCAGCCATCAGTTCCGCGATGAAGACATCGATGTCCACACCCACCCTGTGACATCTAACCTTGTCTCCCGCCACAAATCCGCGCCTCATAGTCGAGGCGAAGGCAGTATAAAAATGCCTGGCAACAACTGCCCTAACTCCTTTGCGGTCTATATTTTGACCTCTAACTCATTTGTCTCCGATATTTTGCAGGGGTAATTATCCCTTGACATCACGTAGAATAAATGGCATACTGTCTGTGGGTGGAAGCCATGAATCGCTACCAGACAATCCCGAAGCATTTACGGTACACGATCACAGACTTTAACCGCCAGTTTCCCGATGATGCTGCTTGCCTAGAGCACCTGAAAGAGCGACGCTTCCCCGGCGGAATCGCCCACTGCGAAAAGTGCAATCAGGATCGAAAACACTACCGTATCAACGGGCGTCCAGTGTATTCCTGCGATCACTGCGGAACTCAGATTTCCCCGATGGCTGGAACAATCTTTGAGCACAGCAGCACTTCGCTACGACTCTGGTACTACGCCATGTATTTGATGGCCTCAACTCGTTGCGGCATCTCTGCAAAGCAGATTCAACGCGAAACCGGAGTGACCTACAAAACCGCTTGGCGGATGTTTCGCCAGATTCGCTCGTTGCTGTCCGAATCAGACATGCAACTGGAGGGATCGGCGGTGGAGATCGACGAAACCTACGTAGGCGGAAAACGCAAGAATCGGAACGGCTCTCGCGGAATGCGCGGACGCGATAACGACGAAAAGACTCCGGTGTTCGGCATGGTGGAACGCGGCGGAAAAGGCCGTGTGCTGGCCTACGTGACGCCCGATGCCAAGGCCGCTACTCTCTTCCCGATCATCGAAGAAAAGATTCTGCCGAACACCATCGTGTACAGCGATGAGTATTCAACCTATGATCGGCTCGCTACTCCGAAGAATCGTTACGATCATCGCCGCATCAAGCACGCTCAGAAAATTTACGTGATGGGCGACGTTCACACTCAGACCATCGAAGGATTCTGGTCGCTGATTAAGCGCGGGATTGGCGGAGTCTACCACTCCGTGAGCCGGAAGTATTTGCAAACCTATTTGGATGAATATTCGTTTCGGTACAATCGAAGGGATCAGGGGAATTTGATCTTCAACGCTTTTTTGAAGCGCGTTGCCGAGAGGGCGGATTTGCCGCCCGTCGTAGTAGATCGTGAAAGGAAGCCTTTGCTATTGGAGCCATTTTAGCCGCGACTTCTTTGGATGGATTCAAATCTCGACTCGCAACGGGTCGTTCGCTTCTACCTTGGCCGGATGAGCGTATGCCCGCCATAACTCCAGCAGTTTAACACGCTGGGGGAAATGATGGGAGTGTGTCGCTAGAGGATGCGATCTCGCCAGCTAAGGAACTGTTGAAACCCGGTGGTGATGTAAAAGATGTACGATGGCAAGTTGTAAACCAGATCATCCAGCAGGAGAGTTTGCGGCGGTCCCACTTCCGGTTCGTCGAACGCTATAACAATCTTATCCTCAGCTTCCATTTGCACGGCTCTATGCGGCATCTCAGGAGGCCGAGAGGGAGAATCAATTTTTGCGCCATCGTGGAGCATGGGGCTTGTCGTAGACCAGGTAAGCCCGTTGCTCTTGATAGTTTGTTTTCTCGTAATCATCGTAACAGTTGTCCCGAGACGGCGATGTTTGTCGATATTCGAGAGTTTTGCGAGCATTCTGAGCAGAGAATGCCCGTGGTGGAGTCCTTGGTAAGGCTGCAACCCCTCAATGTTTGCGATCGGGCACCACGACTCGCTTTTCGTCCGAGCCGTAAACATCTCCAACAACGTGAAGGTTGCGGTCGAGTTCCACTCCTGCCCCGAGCGCCCGGCGTGGTTCCCCGCGGCGTCCCCACAAACTGGGTAGCTGAACGAAGCGAAGATCCTGGAAATACACGACATAGCCATCTTCACCCAACGTCTCCGTTTGCGTAATGGGATACTGCGCCCAGTCGAGGTACACGCGCCCGAGATAAGAGCGCTTCGCAGCCAGCGTAATGGGAGTCTCCTCCGGCTTGTAGCGGATTTCCAACCGGTTCTCAGGATCGACTTCCGGCCGCAGCGAATCCACAGGGGCGAGGACGAAAAAATCAGAAGTTTCGACGACGCCGTACCAGTGGAAAGGATCCGTGAAAGACGGGTAGGCGGAAACCCTCGCGGGCTCGGCGCCTTGGTAGGTGCGGGCTTCGAGCACATTAACCGCGCGGCGATGTTCAAAGTCGCGCACGGTCCACAGAAACACAACCGCAATCAGTGCAAGCATAGCGGCAATGCGTCCGCGCGGCCCACGCTGGCGCGCTCCGATTTCCCCGTCAATCAGAGCAAATAGAGATGGCACGATCAATCCCAGCAGCAGACAGGAAAACATGACCGGCTCGAAGATGAAAACTATATCCCATGAATACCACTTCTCCGAGAACGGCCAGAATGGCCGTACGCCGTAATTATTGGTGAAGTCGAGCAGGATGTGGCTTAACCCGGCTATGCAGGCATAGAGAAAAAGCAGTCCCCAGCGCGGTGGCAGGTTGGGATTCTTGAGCTTACGTCCGCGCAAACGCCACACCAGATACACGAACCCGACGACCACTGCCGCCATGAGCACGATGCCGAGGAATGAATGCGTGAAGCCGCGATGATGCGCGAAGCCGAATGCCGGTCCGCGAAAACGGCCGATCACGTCAAGGTCCGGAGCTTCTGCCGCGAGCGTCAGCGTGAGCGTAGCCAGCGCGGTCTTGCGATTAAGTCCGGCGCGTCCCATGCAGGCGCCGGTCAGGAAATGGGTGATGGGTTCCAAGGTCTGGGTTCCGAGGTCTAGTTCCGAGTCTACGTTTCCGAGGTCTAGGGATTCTATTTGGCTGAACTGGTAAATGCCAACTGACGAATTTAGCGGGCTGGCGCCAACAGCGTGAGCGCGTCCGGTGCCATGGTAATTTCTGCCGGCAGCGTTCCGACCAATTCTCCGTCCGCCTCAACGTAAACCTTTTGTTGACGCTTCGCGCCATCGCTCAACTCTGTTGCGGAGAGATACTGGCACGAAACTCTCCCGCTATACGCTAGTTTGATACCCGGCACTTGCCACCTGCGCCGCAGCATCCCTCGCGTCACGTAAAGCAGATAAGCCATCCGGCTGGCGGTGCGGCATAACACCAGCCGCAGATCATCGCGCTCCAGAGAAGCTCCCGGAGCCAATTCTTGCAGCACTCCACCAAAATTGCGAATGCGCACCGCCATCAACTCCGTAACGTCGGTTTGATGCCGCTGCTCTGATCCGCTCTCTGAAAACTCAACTCCAAAGCGCGTCATAGGGTACGTAACCCAAAGCTGCCACGCCTTCATGTAGTAGGCCGCCATGCCCATGCGTTGCTTGCTCCCGGCGTGGAGCTTGTAAAAAAGATGCGCATCCACTCCCGCCCCCGCGGCGACGATGAAGAAGCGCGTGACGGGTTTGCCTTCGAGATCCACATATTTTATCCGGCCCAGCGCAACCCGCCGGGGTGCGGCCTGCAGAGCGGCTTGTGCCGCGGCTTCCAGCTTATTCGGAATGCCCAGGTCGTGTGCCAGCGCGTTGGCCGTGCCCAGGGGAAGAATTGCGAGCGCGACCTGGGTGTTGGCCAGCACCTGAATGATGTTGTGAATGGTCCCATCGCCGCCGCAGGCGAAGACCGTGTCACATCCGGCCAGAACCGCCTGCCGCGCCTTCTCCGCCGCGTGAGCGCGTGAGTCGGAGAGGATGAGTTGTGCTTCAACCTTCGCGTTGCGAAGCAACGCCAGCACGGATTCCAGCTCCGCCTGTCGCCGCCGCGCGCGGCTGCCACCGGAATCGGGGTTGTAGAGCAAGGCTGCCTTACGCATGAAGGGATCGAAGATGGATTGTACCTGACCGAGATTTACTGCGGATGATTCAGCGCGATCCCCACTCCCACATCCCAAACACGACCTTCTGCGGCAAGGGATGGCCTAGTTGCCGCGCCAGCATTGCAATCTGGCCGCGATGGTGGGCATCGTGCGCAATCAAGTAGCCCAGAAAACCCGCCACATCGGGACGAAACCCCTTGATGCGCCCATCTCCTTCCAGGGCGCGACCGATCAACGTGCTGAGGGCCTCGTAGCTCTGCTCCAGCCCGCGCAGGCTTGTGCCGGTGTAACCGTTGCACGATTAAGCTGCGCGGGAATTTCGCTGCCTTTGGCGGAAACCTTCAGCCACATCACGCGTACGTTGTGCATGTGCGCCACGATGGCGGAAATGGCGCGACCCTTGCCGTCCGGAGCTTTTGTCTTCCACGCTGCCGGGCGATGCTCTCGATTAAATACTGATTGATGCGGTTGTTAGTTCGGAAGGCGTTGAGTAAGGCTGCAGGCAGTTGAGCGGCAAACGTGAGCTCCGAAGATTCGTCGAGCTCTGGGTTTGGATTCTTCCTGTCTTTGGTATTAGCTTTCCGCATATTCCGCTTCTTCGCTGCGACAGACGATTTCGCAAGGCATCCAATTTCGCATAAGCCCGCCTTGCTTGCAAGGCGACTTCAGGTGTCACGACCGTGCGCTCGACAAATCGAATACACCAGATGCGGAAAGCCAAATCTGGCTACCTCTTTCCACACAATCATGCCGTTCTTTTCCGCCACGCGCCGCGAAGCTAGGTTCTCCGGACGAATCAGCGAAATGAACCGCTCGACCGGAAGGCGGGCGAATCCGAAATCGCAACAAGCGCGGGCCGCTTCCGTAGCCAACCCCAGACCCCAGACATCGCGGCGCACGTGGTAGCCAATCTCTATTTCGTCGACCCCATCCACCTCCTGTACCGCCAACCCACAATCGCCGATCAGTTCGCCACGTGCTTTCAAAATCATTGCCCAGAGTCCATGGCCATTTTTGGCATAGCGTCGACGGTTGCGCTCAATCCACTCCTCCACCGCACTTCGATCAAACGGTTCAGGATAAAAGCGCATGGTTTCAGCGTCGGAAATGACGCGCGCAAGGGCGTCTACATCTTCAGCGCAGAACTCGCGCAGAATGAGCCGTGGCGTCTCGAGGATTTGTTTCGGATCAACGGTTTTCTCTTCTGCCATGTTCTTTGCAAGTTCCTTCCGCAACCCTGTCTCCGACTATAATTTGCCCGATGCCTTCCTCGAACAAAGACGTTGAAAAAAAGCTGGAAGCTCTGCGTGAAAAGATCAGCCATCACGAATATCTGTACTACGTCATCGATAATCCTGAGATCAGCGACGCCCAATTCGACAAGCTGATGCAGCAGCTGAAGGATTTGGAAGCAGCACATCCGGAGCTGATTACCCCGGATTCGCCCACGCAGCGTGTAGGCGGCAAGCCGCGCGAAGGTTTCGTCAAGGTGCCGCACTCTTCGCCCATGTTGTCACTCGACAACACTTACAGCGAAGAAGAACTGCGCGACTGGGAGCGCCGCGTGCACGAGTTGAGCGGCCGCAATGAAGTCGACTACGTTTGCGAACTGAAGCTCGACGGCATGTCGCTAGCCCTGATTTATGAAGACGGCAAGCTGGTGCGCGGCATCACTCGCGGCGACGGCAGTATAGGCGAAGACGTTACGCTCAACGTGCGCACGGTCCGCTCGATCCCGTTGTCGATTCCAAAGGAGCGACTGAAGAAAGCCGGAATCCCTGCAAATTTCGAAACCCGCGGCGAACTGCTCATGCCTACAGCATCGTTCAAGAAAATCAACGAAGAACGCGAGCGCAATGGACTGCCGACTTTCGCCAACCCTCGAAATTTCACCGCCGGCACCGTCCGGCAACTCGACGCCAACGTCACCGCCGAGCGCCGCCTCGACTACTTCCCCTACATGCTGCTGGTCGATGGTCGTACTTTCTTCGATCACCACTCGAAGACTCTTGATGCGCTCGACACCGCCGGATTCAAAGTCAACCAGCACCGCCGGATGGTCCATTCAATGGACGAAGTCTGGGCCTTCATTCAGGAGTGGGAAGCCAAGCGCGATTCGTTGCCCTACGAGATCGACGGCATTGTCGTAAAAGTCGACCGCACCGCCCTGCAGGATGAACTTGGGTTCACCGGCAAAGCCCCGCGCTGGGCGATCGCCTACAAATACGCCGCACGCGGCGGGGTCACGAAACTGGAAAACGTTCGTTGGCAGACTGGCCGCACCGGCAAACTGACGCCCGTTGCGGTATTGGCGCCAATTCCGATCGGCGGAACGACCGTTCGCAATGCAACCTTGCATAACATAGACGAAATCCGTCGTCTCAAGGTGAAGATTGGCGACTGGGTTCGCGTTGAGCGCGGCGGCGACGTGATTCCAAAGGTCGTTGCGGTCGATAGAGATCATCCGCTCGAGGAAAAGGAAATCAAAGAAATCGAGAATCCGGTGGTGTGCTCGGTCTGCGGAAGCAAAGTCGTTCGCATCGAGGGCGAGGTCGACTACCGCTGTGTCAACGCCGACTGCCCGGCAAAACTTCTCGGAACCATTTTGCATTTCGCCTCGCGCGGCGTGATGAATATCGACGGCATGGGCGACGCTCTGGTGACCCAGCTTACCGATCGCGGCCTGGTCAAGAACGTCGCCGATATTTACAAACTGACCAAAGCCGACCTGCTCAGCCTGGAACGCATGGGCGACAAATCTGCGCAGAACATTCTTGACGAGATTAAAAAGTCGAAAGAACAGCCGCTGGAGCGCGTCATCTACGGCTTGGGCATTCGCATGGTTGGCGAGCGCACGGCACAATTTCTCGCCGAACATTTTGGATCGATGGAAGCGCTTGAAACCGCCGGCGCGGAAGAGCTGCAGAATGTAAACGAAGTCGGCCCGCGCATTGCCGAAAGCATCGTGGAGTTCTTCAGCATCGCCGCTAATCGCAAACTGGTAGAGCGCCTGCGCGAGGCCGGACTCACGTTGACAGGCAAAAAGAAGCAGCGCGGCACGAAGCTCGCAGGCAAGACATTCGTGCTGACCGGAACCCTGGC
>JBAPQU010000227.1:0-28602 GCA_049280795.1 Candidatus Sulfotelmatobacter sp. | reverse complement strand
CTACCACCTGCCCAGCGTGCATCCGGGGTTGAATCGCGAGCTCGACTATAACGCCTACGTGGTCGAACCGCATGCGGGGTATGTGCGGCAGTTCAGTCCCATTCGCGGGGCGCAGCCGGGAGATGCGACTCCGCGGAGATATCGGGAAGCGCGCGAGGATTTGACGACGGATTATTTCTGGGTCTTTCCCAACTGGATGCTGAACTGCTATCCCGATAATATTTCGCTGAACATCGTAGTGCCGCTTGCGCCCGAGCGCTCGCGGGCGATTTTTGAGTGGTACTTGCCGGAGAAAGAGCACGGCAGCGCGGCGGCGAAAGCCTCAGTGGAATTCAGCGACCAGATTCAGATGGAAGATGTCGGCATCTGCGAAATCGTGCAGAAGAATTTGCGGTCGCGCAGTTACTCGCGGGGACGCTTCAGCGTGAAGCAGGAAGCGGGCGTGCACGCGTTTCATCGCATGTATGCGGAGTGGATGGAATAAGGGCGGTAGTTCAGGCGCCAAAGGTGGACTAGAGGACTACTGTTCAGCCGCGAAGCGGCGCAAGAATGCAGCCCAGGGCGTAAGCCCTGGGTTGAAAGTGGAATGAGCACAAGCCCCGGAGGGGCGAAAGATAAGCTATGACGCAGATTCCGTAGGGACACCTGATATTCAAACAGTTCGCCACGGGCCGGGCGTTAAATATTCTCCGCTTTTACCAGCAGGCAGGTTACGTCGTCGTGCTGCGGAGTCGAGCCGACGAAGAGATCGAGCTCCTTCATCAGTCGGTTGAGCATTTCAGCCGGGGTTGTAGCCGCCCCGGCCGCGATGGCGCTGAGCAGGCGCGCCTCGCCGTATTCCTCCTGACGCGTGTTTTCCGCTTCCACCAGGCCGTCGGTAAAGATGATGAGCCAATCGCCGGGCGCGAGCGTGACGCTCGCCGATTCATACTTTGCCTCCGCCTGAATGCCGATGGGCAATCCGCCCACATCGAGGCGCTCGATCGATCCATTGCTGCGGCGCAGGATGGGATTGTTGTGGCCGGCATTGATGTAATGAAAAATGCGCCGCGCCGCATCGTATTCCGCCAGAAACGCAGTGGTGAAGCGCAATCCGCCCTGGCTGTTGGAGCAGGCGTACTTGTTCATATCTGCCACCAATTCAGGCAGAGCGACCTGTGCAGTGGAAAGCGTTTTGAGGCTGGCCTGAAACGTGGCCATGAGCATGGCCGCGGGAATGCTCTTGCCGGCAACATCGGCTACGGCGAAGACCACGCGATTTTCTTCATTAGTTTTGCCGGGACGGGGAAACACATCGTAGTAGTCGCCGGCAACAGTGTTCGCGGGGCGCGTGGTGTATGCGATTGAGATTCCGGGAATTTGCGGCGGAGCGCCGGGAAGCAGCCAGGTCTGGATCTCACGTGCAATCTGCAAATCGCGCTTCATCACGACGCGGTCGCCAATCTCCAACATCAGCAGCAGAAGAAGCAGAAGCCCGCCCCAGAAATGGAAGTCGAGTTCGATCGCGTGGATTTCATGCCCAGCGTCGTGATAGCTGAAACCGCCGGTTGGAAGGACAAGCATGATCAACGCCGCCAGCAGAAGCACGCGGCGCGCAGGTGAAAGCTTTTCGAGAACGGCCCAGAAGAATTCCTTGACCACATGCAGGCGATGGCCGCGCTTGGTAAGCCCCTCGGGCGTCTTCGCGGCCACATCGCGGGAGTAGAGGCGGTAGCTGCTGCGCGCTTCGGTTTCAAACTGCGACCAGAGCTGGGTGAGCTCCATGCCTTCAGTAACGCGCTGCCAGAAACGGTGCAGCCGCACTCGGAGCGGGACGCGTTGCTCGGAGGCAGGTTCGGCTGGTGGGGGTGCGATCGCCATGAGTGCAGTGATTATAGAGGAAAGAAATCAGTGGGCAGTGATTCGTGATCAGCGGCTCAAAACAGCGTCAACTGTTCTTGCGTCGGCGCTCGGGGAATGATCATGCGTGAACGGCGCGGATCGCCCCCGATTCCATACTTCAGCCGAAGGCGTTCCACAAGTTGTGAGAGCGGCTTGGCATAAGCATCCGGCAAGAACGCGCGGCCCTGGTAGCGGCGTTTGTAGTTCTCCACCAGGTGGGGAAATTGTTTTTCGAGGAAGGGAAGAAACACTGCCGCGGAGCACGGCTTCAGAAACAGCGGTCCAGCGAATAAGTGATGAGCCCCGGCCTCGGCGGCTGCGCGAACCAGTGCCTCCAGATCTTTTGGAGAATCGGTAATCCCCGGCAACACAGGAGAACCGCTCATGCCGACTCGCAATCCGGCCTCGCTCAACTTGCGAATGGTTTCGAGACGCAGATCGGGGCGCGGCGCGCGCGGCTCCAGAATTCGCGCCAGCTCTACGTCCAGAGTTGTAATTGTGACGTTGACGGAAAATCGATTGTGTTCAGCCACCGCTTGCATCACATCGATGTCCCGCAGAATGAGATTTGATTTCGTGATGATGCCCAGGCGAAAGCCGCGATGGCGGGCGAACTCTTCCAGAATTCCGCGTGTGACTTCGTAACGGCGCTCGGCCGGCTGGTAGGGATCGGTGGCTGCGCCAATGGCGATGGACTCATCTGGCTTTACCCGGCGCAATTCCTGGCGCAACAGCTCCGCCGTATGTTGTTTGACATAAATCTTGCGCTCAAAATCGACGCCATCCCGCATCTCCATAAATTCGTGGGTGTAGCGCGCATAGCAATATTTGCAGGCGAATTCACAGCCGCGGTAGGGATTGATGGTCCACTCGAAAGGCACGCCGCGACGGCTGGCGCAGCGGTTCAGTACGGATTTCGCCGGGAGGGTGAAGTATTCAACGTTGTGTCCCTCGCGCAGCGATTCGCCCTCTGATGCAAGCCGGGCAATGCCAACCAGCGGGGATTTCTCTGGAAGTGCGAACAAAGGTAAAGATTGCATATTCGCCTTTTGTTCGCCTACGATAAAACTTCAGAACGACTCTGTCAAGAGGAAAGCGGAATGGATATACGTCGGCAATAGCGCCTTCGCTTATGCGACGGTACGCCGCCGCAGTTGCCGATTAGGCGTTGGATGTGTTCGGCGGGAAAACAATTCCCCAGAAGGTTTCCGCCCGTTCGTCCTGGTCGACAAACTCGATTGCGTAAGTGGAAACGCCATCCAGCGCCACCAACTGCGCTACCACGCGGGCCGAGAGCTGAATGCCTTGCTTGTTATTTACGGAGATAACCGAGCCCACCAGAAGCTCGCGACCGAGTTGAACGGCAGCACCATGCTTGTTCAATTTCGTGGCTTTGGCTGGCATCGTAAAGGAAGATTTCTGCCGATCTTCTCCGGATAAGCCGACGGTAGCATGGAGCGCCATGCGGTTGCTACGGCGTTTTGCCATCTGGCTGCGGCCGGCTGTTGCGTTAGCAGCCGGGTGTGAGCGGTGCGAGTTCGTGTGGGGATGTGCAGGTTTGAGGTTCATCGTGATCCGGACATTAGAGTGCGTCCTTGGTCACTTCAATGTGCCATTCGTCACCTCGCAAGGTTACCCCGCAGAACTCCTTGATTCTTCAAACGGAGAGACGCGGTGCATCACGGCAGGAAATGGGACATGTACCAAACCGGGCATCCGGACGCGGTTTAATCGACCAACATTCTGCAAAGTAAAGCATAATACTGGCAAGATGAAGCACCCCACTCCCCTCGTTTTCTTTTCAATTGGCGCTGCGGTCGATTTTGTGTTCGGCTGCGTGAAGTGGCACTCGGTCATTGCCGGTATTGTCGCTATCGTTTGCGGCTTACCACTGACGGGTTTGCTTTTTCTTAGCGTCGGTGCATCGTGGAAGGGAAACGACGACTCTGCTAAGCCCGAAAGCTAGAGGCGAACTCGCAATGATTTTCGTTGACGATAAATCACCATTTTCACTCTTCGAACACTTCAGAGTTAGTTAGCTGGCTTTTCTGCCGGCTTCTCGAACAACTTGGGATCAACGGTCGGATTGAACTCCAGCGTCGAATATTCTGACGTACTCGTATCCTGGCCGTTCTGCTTGTTGTGGCGCAGCAGCGGAAGTGTCAGACCGTTTACCTGCTTCCAGTTATCCATGTCAGTTTCACCCTGAGCTGGTTGGCCTTGGCTGAGGGTTCGGTAAGTCTCTTTCAAAATGTGACCGCTCTGCGGATCGACATACCAGCGGATCGCGGTGCCGGCGGCATTTACATCGACGATGCGGGCCTCGATGTCACCGACCTTCTCGCTTCCATCGGCATGGAAAAACACATTGGGATCCTTCCAGTGCGAAGCGATGAAAATAGGATCGCGCTTGATCTGCTCCAGAGTTTCCGCTTTCTGTGAGGCAGGGAAGTCGCGCATGCCCTGGCCCTGCATCGCCATGAAACCAGCATCCGGTGTAACCACAATATTCATGGTTCCATTGGGAGTCTGCATTTGCGCATGCAGATGGTCGGGAAAGATGACGACGGTTTCCATCTGCATGGGGAATTCGCCTTGCGGTGTTTTCTGGGTGAGCGTGAGCTCCGCCTTTACGGCTTTGATTGCCGCGAGTTTGGCTTCGCCGCCCATGGCCGCCACCACTTTCGCAGCCAGAGCCTTGCCTTCTTCATTCGACTCGTTAGGCTTGGCGCTCTCTTCTTCCTTTGCGCCTTCTTTTGCGCCGGGCGGAGGCGGAATCGTGATATCGATTTCTTTCACCGCTCCAAGCGATGAAAGCGGCTTGTCGAACTCTTTCGTGTTGCCGACGACCAGCACGGCGAGTTGATCGCGGTGCAGATACTTACCCGCCACGCGATTTACATCGGCTGCCGTGACTTTCTGAATTTCTGCGGGATATTTATCGAGCCAGTCCGCCGGATATCCGTAGAACTCGTAGGTGGTGCGTTCGGCCAGAACTTTGTCGGGCGAGTCGAGGCGGAAGATGAACGCATTCAGGATGGCATCTTTCGCATGCTTGATTTCCTCTTCGGTGATGGGCTCCTTCGCCAGATTGTCGATATCCTCATCCATGGCCCGCACCGACTCGATGGTGCTTTGGCTCTTGGTGCCCATTACAAATCGCAGCATGCCGGGGTGTCCGAAGTTTGTGCCGATGCCACCGCCCACGTTGTAGGCGAGACCACGCTTGGTGCGAATGTCATTGAACAGTCGCGAGGAGAAGCCTCCGCCAAAAGCTTCATTGAAGACAGCGATGGCGTAGTAATCGGGATTGTTGCGCGTAGTGCCCAGCGTCACCATTTCGATGGTGCTTTGATTTACATCTTCTTTCGGAATGAGATAGTAGCCCGGCTTGGCAGGATGGTAATCGATTTCAGTCGTGGGAAGTTCCGGACCTTTGGGCCAGGACTCGAAAGCGGCGCGGAGCTTGGCTTCCATGGCTGCGGAATCGAAATCGCCGCTGATGCCCAGGATGATGTTGTTGGGATGAACATAGGTGTGGTGCCAATCGATCAAATCCTGGCGAGTGATGGAGGCGATGGTGGCATACTCCGGCTCGCGTGCGTAGGGATTCTCCGCGCCGTAGGCGAGCTTAATGGCTTCGCGCGATGCTATCTCGCCCACCTCATCATTGCGCCGTGAGATGGCATCGTTCACTTGTTTCTGCGCGAGGTCGAGTTTGTCGGCGCGGAATTCAGGATTCTGCAGCAGGTCGGCGAAAACTTTGAAGACATCATCGAAGTCGCCTTTCAGGCAACTCAAGCCAATACTTGTGGAATCGGGACCGCCGCCGGTTTCTACCTTCGCCGCGCGCACTTCCAGAAAATCGTCGAGCTGATCTCCGGTTTGAGTTTTGGTTCCGCCGGTACGCCAGACTTCTCCGAAGAGATCGACGAGGCCAACTTTGCCGACCGGTTCGTTGCTCGATCCGCCACGAATGCGTGCTGAGCCGTCAATCAGCGGCAGTTCGTGATCTTCCTGCAGAAAGATCACCATGGCGTTGGAGAGCTCAATGCGCTTGGGTTGCTGCGGATGAAATACGGGCAGCGCCGGGACTGGGATTTGCTGCCAGTTCGTGGCCTGCGCCGCCGACTTTGGAAGCTGCACGAACAACGCGGTGGCTAGAATCATTGCGAGGGCAATCCGCTTGAAGTTCATTTTGAAGTTCATTGCGCACCTCCCTGATCCGCCGAACCTTGATCGGAGGCACCGCCTGCGCCCTGATCCTGCTCCTCACCGCCGCTTTGCGTCGAGCCTTTGACGGTTTCGATCACGCCTACGGTGCGGTTGGTATCGTTGAAAGTTTCGTTGGCTACGCGGCGAATGTCCGCTTTGGTTACTTTGTCAATGTGATCGACCGATCGGAACAGCTCTCGCCAATCGCCATAGCGGGTCTCATACGTGGCTAACTGGGTTGCAAGCCCTTCATTGTCAGCCAGGCCACGTATCAGGTTGGCCTTGGAGCGAGTCTTGATCATCTTCAATTCGTCGTCGCTGATGTCTTCCTTCTTCAAGCGCTCAATCTCTACATGAATCGCATCGGCCACTTCTTGCGTGGTGTGTCCGGGGAGCGGAAAGGCGTAGAAGGCAAACAGATGTGGATATTTGATGCCGGGCAGTCCGGTGAATCCGGCGGAGAACGACGCAATTTTCTTGTCGCGCACCAGCGCGCGGTATAGACGCGAGGTGCGCCCTTCTGACATGAGGTCGGTGATCGCATCGTAGACGGCGTCATCTTTGCTCATGAAATCAGGACGGTGGTAGCCCTCCAAATAGAGCGGCTGCGTCTTTTCGATCAGCACGACTTTGCGTTCCGAGTTCTGCGGAGGCTCAGTGGTGGTGGTCTCATCAGGCTTGTGGCTCATGGGAAGGCGGCCGAAGTACTTCTCGAGAATCGGCATGACCTGGGATGCCTTCACGTCGCCGGCGACAGCGACCACCATGTTCGCAGGCACGTAATACTCGTTGAAAAACTTCTTAGCGTCGGTGGCCGAAAACGAATTCAAGTCGGACATCCAGCCCACGGTTGGACGGTGGTAAGGATGGGCTTCAAAGGCCTCCGCGCCAAACTGTTCTAGCAGGCGGCCGATCGGGTTGCTGTCGGTGCGCAGGCGTCGTTCCTCGATCACCACATTGCGCTCCTTATAAAACTCGCGCAGCACAGGATGAAGAAAACGCTCGGACTCGAGATAAGCCCACAGTTCGAGCCGGTTTACAGGAAGAGAGTAATGATAGGCGGTTTCATCGTAATCGGTGAAGGCGTTCAGGTCCTCACCGCCGTTCTGCTCGATGATCTTACCAAACTGGTTGGGGACTACGTATTTGTCGGCCGCGGCGATCGCATCCTTCCAGGCCTTTTCGAGTTCCTTCAACTTGGCTTCGTCGCGGCCTACGGTCTTGTCGCGTTCGGTAATGTAGGCGGAGTAGGCGGTCTCGACCTTTTCGAGCGCGGACTTTTCAGCAGCATAGTCGGTGGTGCCGATCTTGTCCGTCCCTTTGAATGCCATGTGTTCGAACATGTGGGCCAGGCCGGTCTTGCCCATGGGGTCCTGCGCGGAACCGGCATCAACCATGGTGAAGAAAGAGAAGACGGGCGCCTCGGGCCGTTCGCAGATGACGATGGTCAGGCCGTTCGGCAGCTTCTTGACCATGATGCGCTTTTCAAAGGACGCGACATCCTGCGCGGCGGCGAGCGCGGTCAGAAGCAGAATGAAAATCAGGGGCTTAAGGGTGCGGTGTCTCATCGGACCTCCACAAGGTCGGCGAACATTTCGGACGGGCAAATTTGGACAGCCATGCTCGTGCAACTAGGTTTAGACGAATCTGCAGGGCAGAAGTTTGAAATTACGTGGCGGGCAGGGAGGTTGTCAAACCGGTCGCATGCGTTTATCCGCAGAGAAATAGGAAGAAGCGTGTATTTGCAGGAGGCCAGGTTTCAGGCACAATGCCTGCTGGAGCCACACGCAATGGATTCGAGCATCGAGGTTCAGGGGAAGCAACTCAAGCTGTCGAATCTGGAGAAGGTCCTGTATCCCGCTGCCGGATTCACTAAGCAGCATGTCATCGATTACTACGTTCGCATTGCGCCGGCGATGGTGCCGCATTTAGCCGAACGTCCGCTTACGCGCAAACGCTATCCCAACGGCGTGGATGAGGAATTCTTTTACGAGAAGAATGCGCCCCAGCATCGCCCCGACTGGGTAAAGACGATTCCCATCTGGAGCGGAAGAAACCGCCGCACCGTCCACTACATTCTCGCAGATGATCTGGCGACGCTGGTCTGGCTGGCGAACCTGGCCGCGATTGAGCTTCATCCGTCGCTCGCTCTCGCTGAAGACGTCACTTGCCCGACCATGATGGTCTTCGATCTCGATCCGGGACCACCGGCAAACATTGTGCAATGCTGCCAGGTGGGACTGTGGCTGCGGGAAATCTTCGAGCACTTCGGGCTAAAAAGTTTTCCCAAGACGTCAGGTTCCAAGGGATTGCAGATCTACGTTCCGCTCAACACTCCGACCAACTACGAATCGACCAAAACTTTTTCTCACGCGCTGGCGCAACTGCTTGAACATGAGCATCCCGAGCTGGTTGTGTCGGACATGAAGAAACAGGTTCGAACCGGAAAAGTTTTCGTTGACTGGAGCCAGAACGACGAACACAAAACCACTGTGGCGGTGTATTCGTTGCGGGCACGGGAGCGCCCAACGGTTTCAACGCCGGTGACATGGGAAGAAGTGGAACGCGGATTCAAGAAGAAAGATGCGAGCCTGCTCGTATTTGAGGCGAAGCAGGTAGTTGCGCGAGTAGAGAAGATGGGAGATCTTTTTGCTCCGGTGGAGGAATTAAAGCAACGACTACCGGGCCTCAGGAGCGTTGCGGCCTCCACTGCCGCCGAAGCGCAGCCGACCATATCGATTGCGGCTCAGGCGGACGAAGAAGAACCGCGGAAACCTGCTCGCCGTGCCACGAAAAAAGCCGGCAAGCAGTCGCGAGGACGCAAGGCGCAACGCAAGGTATAATCCGCTGCGCTGCGAATTTCGAGACTCTCGCTATGCCTCAACTGTTTGTAGGAACTTCAGGATGGGCTTACCCAACATGGAAGCCCGACTTCTATCCAGCCAAGCTCGCGCAAAAAAAGTTTCTTGGTCATTACGCCACGCAACTGAATACGGTTGAGGTGAATTTTACTTTTCGGCAACTGGTGAAAGAGACCACGATCCAGAACTGGATTCAGGAAACCCCCGCGCACTTTCGATTTGGCATCAAGGCGCACCAGGTGATCACGCACATCAAGCGGTTGAAGGGGGTGGAGGATTTTGTTCCGCGCTTTCTGGCGACGATTGAGCCGCTGGCTGCGGCGGGCAAGCTTGGGCCGGTGCTCTTCCAGTTGCCGCCAAATCTGAAAGCGGATGGTCCGCTGCTCAAGGATTTTCTCGCGCTCTTGCCTCGCACGCTGCCGGCGGCGTTCGAATTTCGCAACGAGTCCTGGTTTGCGGATTCCACGTGGGAGTTGCTGAGGTCGCGTGGGGCCGCCCTCTGTGTGGCGGAGACTGAAGAGCGCGCCACGCCGGATGAAGTCACTGCGGCATTCGCCTATTACCGTTTCCGCAAGCCGACCTACACGGCAGATGAGCGGCGAGCCATTGTGGCGCGCATCGGCGAACATTTTGCTGCCGGCCGTGATGTATTCGCTTACTTCAAGCATGAAGAAACGCCGGAAGGGGCGTTGTACGCAGTAGATTTGTTGCGCGAGGCGAGCCAGGTGTAGCAAGTTACGTCTCGGCGAGGACCGCCCGCTTTCCGGCATCCGTCTGATCACTTCTGTTTGCGTCCGATAACGTGCACACTATTTTTATCCCTCGATGGCTTCACAACCCAACTCGGACGTGGTCTCCGGCTTTCTCGACTACTTGAGAATCGAGAAGGGATTGGCTGCGCTTTCCATCAGCGCTTACACCACCGATATCCTCCAGTTCTCCGAATTTTTGGAAAAACAAAAGCGCCTGCTACTCACCGCGCGTCGCACCGAGGTGCGAGATTTTCTGCAGCAGCTTTTTTCTCACCAAGTCGACGGTCGCAGCGTTGGTCGGAAACTTTCCGCATTGCGTCATCTCTATCGTTACCTGCTGCTGGATAAGAAAATCGAACACGATCCTACGCTGAATATCGAGTCGCCGAGGCAATGGAAGGTTCTTCCCAAGGCGCTGGCTCGCGACGAAATGGAAAAGACGCTGGCCGCTCCGCTCACCAGGCCCCGCACTGTGCACGATACGAAAGAATCAGCCGCACTGGCTTCCCGCGATCGTGCGATGCTCGAGGTCTTCTACGCGGGTGCGCTACGCGTCTCGGAAATAGTCAACGCTAAGTTGGAAGATCTGAAGCTTGAAGCTGGATACATGCTGGTGCGCGGTAAAGGGGACAAGGAACGTGTGGTGCCGCTGGGAAGGTCGGCGCAGGAGGCGCTGACACAATATCTGGCAGAGTCGCGTCCGATCCTTGCCGCGGGAAAACGAGGTGGAATTTCGAGCGGAACGCCGCTGCGCATGGGCTTTGCTAAAAATTCGCCGCTGTTGTTCATCGCGCGTGGGGGCCGCATTTTGACCCGGCAGCGAGTTTGGCAGATGGTGCGGGCCGCATCGGCAACATCGGGTCGTGCAGCTTCTCCGCATATGCTGCGCCATTCCTGCGCCACACACATGGTCGAAAACGGCGCCGATCTTCGGACCGTGCAGACAATTTTGGGCCATGCTGATATTTCGACTACACAGGTCTATACGCATCTTGCGCTTGATCGACTCAGGACCGTTTATCAGAAGCATCATCCGAGGGCGAAGGCCAGATGAAATCCGTCGCGCACCTCTGTAGTAATTCAGAAACTTTCATGAATCAGAGCAGGGAAGACAAGGCAATCGTCACCAAGGCCGTCGCCAACTTCCTGCGACATCTGCACGAGCGCAACGCCTCGGTTCACACCATTAAGGCATATAGCCGCGATCTCTCGCTCTTCTCCGCGTACGCTGGTTCGCGTGGATGGAAACAGATCGACCATATCGCTGTGCGGGGATTTCTCGCGCAACTTTACGAGAGAGGATTGAGCAAGACTTCCGTGGCGCGTACTCTGGCTGCCGTGCGGTCGCTTTATCGGTGGCTGGCGCGGGAAGGCGTGGTGGAGCAAAATCCGGCGAAGCTGGTTTCCACGCCGAAGTTGCCCAAGAAGCTACCGCGAGTACCGACGATTGAAGAAATGAACGCGGTGATCGATGGCGGAATGCCCGAGGTCGCGGCCTTTCCTGAGCGTGACCGGCTTATGTTCGAACTGCTCTATGGTTGCGGCATCCGGAATTCGGAACTCACCGGCATCAACCTCGACGATATTAGGCTCAGCGCCGAAGCCATTCTCATTCGCGGCAAAGGAAAGAAGGAACGCTACGTTCCATTCGGAGATTCGGTAAAGATTGCGCTTGCAACTTATCTTCCAGAGCGTCAGAAGATTCTCGGCACAAGCCACAAGCACTCGACCGCTTTACTCATTAACTGCCGCGATGGCGGCAGGCTCACCACGCGCAGCGTAGGTCGCATCATCAAGAAAATTGCAGTAGCCAAGGGGCTTTCTCCCGACGTTCACCCACACACGCTGCGGCATGCCTTCGGCACGCACATGCTGGAAGAAGGCGCCGACCTGCGCGCCATTCAGGAGTTACTTGGTCACGAACGCCTCGCGACTACTCAGCGTTACACGCAGTTGTCGATGAAACACGTGTTGCAGGTTTACGACCTGACGCATCCGCGAGCAAAGTAGAAGTTGTTCTTCCCTTAAGGATGCCCTTTCCGCAATTCGTGCCACATCTCGACCACTCGCGCTTTCAAATCCGCAGTTAGTTTTTCGTAAGCTGCCTCCGACGCTTCGCTTTCCGGCGGGGGAATAATCGGATCGCCAAACATCATCTTGAGCGGCTTGAATCCTTGAAACGACTTATTTCTTGGCCAAACTTCGTAGAATCCTTCGATCGCCATGGGCACAATTGGCACCTGCGTGTGGATGGACAAGATCGCCGCACCCTTCTTGAAGGTTTTCGGAGTGCTGTCGATCGAGCGCTCGCCCTCGGGATAAAGAATAAGCGCGCGTCCCTGCCGCAGCCCGAATGCGCCGGCTCGCATAGCGGGTATCAAATTGGCGTCCGGATCGACGACCACGACTCTCAGCGTATGCGCCAGCCACAACATGAATCCTTTTCCGAAGATCTCGCTCGTTCCCACGGCGAACACTTTGTCAAACACATCCGGCGCCAAGATGCTTGTCAGGATTAGTGGATCGATATAACTCTGGTGATTGGCCGAGATGATGTACGGACCGCTCATCGGCAGCTTCTCAAATCCACGCACTTGCAAATGAAAGCGGTCGAGGGCGATGACCTGTACGAGTCGCGAAACCATGTACCAAAATGCGTTGTAGATGGGCTGCGACCGTGCAAGCGAAAGCACGGCGGCAGGGTCCGGTTCTTCGGCTAAAATAGCTTTCCATCCGGCGAAGGCTGGGCGCGTTCCGGGGCTGCCCGCGCCGCTGGCCGCGCTTTGCAGAACGGCGTCGACCAAGTCGCGCACGGTGTAAATTCCGGCGAGCTGTGATTCCTCGACGTTCCCGCCTAGTTGCTCTTCGATCTGGCTGAGCAACTCGACGCGCTGCATGGAGTCGAGCCCAAGATCGAGTTCCAGATTGTGCGTGGGCCGCAGGCTGGGTGGAGCGGAGTGCGCCGCTTCGCGGACGATCTTTAATGCTTGCTGCACGTCGGGCTGATCGGTCCATGCCTGCTCTTCGTCGTTCAACGGGCGTTCGGCCGGCAAGTCAGAATCGTCGGCAAGTTTTCGCGCCTGATTTTCCTTTACCCGCTTCTCCACTTCGAAGCGCTTTATCTTGCGGGTTGTGGTGCGTGGCAAATCTTCCTGCCAAATTTCATAGCTGCCGATGCGCTTGGTGGTAGCGATCTGCTGCGACAAACTCTCAATGTCGAAGCGGATCACCTCCTTCGCATTCACAATCTTTCTCTGGCGCAGCACGTCGAAGTTGGGCACGACAACGGCGTGCAGGCGGTCGCCACTCGCACCCGGCTTGCCTTCCAGTCCCATCACTGCGAGTTCCTTAATGTACGGCGATTTCAGGTAATGCGCCTCGACTTCTTCGGGATAAATATTTTTCCCATTGCTGAGCACGATCAGTTCTTTTTTGCGGCCCGTGAGAAACAGGTTTCCGGCGGCATCGAAGTAGCCGAGATCGCCGGTGTAGAACCAGCCATCGCGCAGCACCGCCGCGGTTGCGTCCGGACGGTTCCAGTAACCCTTCATCACGACCGCTCCACGCAATGCGATTTCGCCGGTTGCGGGAGTGCCATCTTCCTGCGCTTGCAAATCGTTTTCTGAACCTACGGCCTTGCCCTCGACGCCCTTCATAGCCTTGCCGACCGATCCAATCACATTGTTATTCGGCGAATTTGCAAACACGGCCGCGGTGGTCTCGGTAAGTCCATAAGCTTGCAGGACGTCGATACCGAGATCGTGAAAGTCCGTCGCAATCTCCGGATCGAAGCGCGATCCCCCCGTAACCAGATAGCGCATGTTCTGGCCGAGCGTCTTGTGGACTTTGCCAAACAGAATCGGACCAGCATTGATCCCCACTTTGCGCAGCCCACGATTGAATCCCATGAGACTCTTGAACAATTTCTTAGTGAGCGCTCCCCGCTTCGCAACCTCCTGAAAGATCCGCTCGTGAATCAGATAAAAAAATTGAGGCACCACGGCAAAGGCGGTGATACCGCGCTCCTGCAGGGCGCGCAGAAGTTCGGTTGTGTTCAGAGTTTCCAGGTAAACGACGCGTGAGCCCTTTATCAGCGGCAGAAGCAAGTTGGCCATCTGCGCCAGCACATGAAACATGGGTAGCACGCCCAGCAGCGCGTCTGTGGGGCCGAGGTCGACCCAGTTGAACACAGCTTCCACCTCACCCAGAAAGTTGGCGTGGGTGAGCATCACGCCCTTGGGGTCGGCGGTTGTTCCTGAGGTGTAGAGCAAGGAAGCGAGGTCATCTACGGTGGATGCCGCAGGTTGGAATTTTCCTGGGCCACTATCGAAAATCGCCGGCAAGTTTCCCAGCCAGTGCTCATGAATCGAGTGCTGGGTCATACGGTCTGGATCCATGAGCACGAGGGCAACATTGAGATCGGCAACCGCCTCCCGCGCCACCTGCGCATGCTTCGCATCGCAGAAGATGGCGGATGTGCCGCTATCTTTCAGCAGCTTGGTAAATTGGTCGGCGTGCAGCGCAGTATCGAGCGGGACTACCGTGCATCCCGCCGCAATGATCCCCAGATACGCCGCTACCCACCGCGGATGGTTGTCCGCAACGATGGCCAGTCGTGATCCGCGGGTGAATCCGTTTTCGGTGAGCCATCGGCCTACGGATTCCGCCATGCGGCGAAGTTCGGCGTAGGTGCACCCCTCGATGTGATCGTGGCGCTGAATCTCCAGTGCGACGTTGTTGGGCCAGCGCTCGGCGCATTCGACAAATCGGTCGTAGAAAGTAGGCATGAGTCGTGGGTGAATATATACGAAAAGCGTGATGACCGCCGAGACCCTTGCATGGTACCCGCCGGTTTCCTCTTGTTGCTGCGCTGCCTCGTCCTGCATCCAATATGCTAGGCTAAAAGAGATACGCTGGGGCAGTTCCCGCCCTCTTAAGGATTTCACAGTTGATTAACACTCTGATTGGTAAGGTCTTCGGGACCAAGAACGACCGGGTCGTCAAGAGCATGATGCCGAAGGTTGCGGCTATCAACGCTCTCGAACCGCAGATGCAGAAGCTCACCGACGCCGAGCTGCGCGCCAAGACGGACGAGTTCCGACTGCGAATCCAGGAACGGCTGAGTCGTCTTGCTCCCGCTAGACCGGACGCTGAGAGCGAAGATGAGGACGATCCCGACCGCGCGAAGCAGATCGAAAAAGAGCAATACGACGCTCTGCAGGAAGCTCTGGACGAAATCCTGGTAGAAGCTTTTGCCGTGGTTCGCGAGGGCGGACGCCGCGTGCTGAACATGCGCCACTTTGACGTGCAGTTGATCGGCGGCATGGTGCAGCACAAGGGCATGATTTCAGAAATGAAAACCGGCGAAGGCAAAACGCTGGTCGCCACGCTTCCCGTCTACCTTAACGCCCTTAGCGGGCGCGGCGTGCATGTGGTTACCGTCAACGACTATCTGGCCAAGCGCGACTCTGAGTGGATGGGCAAGCTCTATCGATTCCTCGGCCTCACAGTAGGTGTGATTGTTCATGACCTCGACGATGAGCAGCGCCGTGCGGCTTACGCTGCCGATGTTACCTACGGAACCAATAACGAGTTTGGCTTCGACTACCTGCGCGACAATATGAAGTTCGATCTGAAGGATTGTGTGCAGCGCGGCCACAACTTCGCGATCGTCGATGAAGTCGATTCCATTTTGATTGACGAGTCCCGCACGCCGCTGATCATTTCTGGCGCGAGCGAGGAATCTACCGACAAATATTACCGAGTGAACCGGATCATCCCTAAGCTCGAAAAAGGGGAAGAGGTGAACCCGGCAGAGCTGCGCCAGCTGCTAGAGGACGAGAAAATTCCGCCCGACCAAGTGGACGAGATGCGCCGAGAACTGCGCGAATCTGGCGACGATCCACAGAGAAACATACTCACGGGCGACTTTGCAATAGACGAAAAGCACCGCAACATCACGGTTAGTGATAGAGGCTGGACGAAGGTCGAGCAACTGCTTGGCATTGGCAACATCGCCGATCCGGAAAACTGGGCGCTGAAGCATCACGTCGAAACTGCAGTCAAGGCGCATGCCATCTATCGCCGCGACGTGGAGTATGTGGTTAAGGACGGCGAGGTCATTATCGTCGACGAATTTACTGGACGCATGATGCCGGGGCGCAGGTGGTCCGATGGTTTGCACCAGGCGATTGAAGCAAAAGAAGGCGTGAAGATCGAGCGCGAGAATCAGACTCTCGCCACCATCACCTTCCAGAATTATTTCCGTATGTTCAAGAAGCTCTCCGGCATGACGGGAACGGCGGAAACGGAAGCCGCCGAGTTCGACAATATTTATAAACTGGACGTAATGGTCATTCCGACTAATAAGCAGATGTTGCGGCTGGAGAATCCCGATGTCGTTTTCCGCACCGAGAAGGAAAAATACTATGCGGTTGCCGACGAGATTGAGAAGCTCCATGCCACAGGCCAGCCGGTGCTGGTCGGCACCACATCGATTGAAAAATCCGAGCGCCTCTCCGAGTTGCTGAAGAAAAAAGGCCTCAAGCAACACGTTGTATTGAACGCCAAATTCCACGAGCGTGAGGCCGAATTCGTTGCCCAAGCTGGACGCAAGGGCATGGTTACCATCGCTACCAACATGGCCGGCCGCGGTACCGATATTCTGCTCGGCGGAAACCCCGAATTCATGGCCAAGCAGGAGTTAGTGAAGAAGGGAATCGCACAACAGTTGCGCGTGGCTCAGGGCAAGATCGAAGGTCCGCAAGAAGATGGAACGACCTCGATTTTCTACTACAACGGCAATGAGTACACAGTGCCGACCGATAAGTGGGCTGAGACGTTGACTCGCTATAAAACGCAGACCGACAAAGAACACGACGAGGTCATTGCCGCTGGAGGTTTGCACATTCTCGGCACCGAACGCCACGAGTCGCGCCGCATCGACAACCAGCTTCGTGGCCGCGCCGGTCGTCAGGGCGATCCCGGCTCCTCTCGTTTTTATCTTGCTCTCGAAGATGACCTGATGCGCATCTTCGCCAAGGAGTGGGTCTCGAAACTGCTCGAGCGCCTGGGCATGGAAGAAGGCATCCCCATCGAATCGAAGCTCATCAGCCGCCGCATTGAGACGGCGCAGAAGGCAGTCGAAGGCCAGCACTTCGAATCCCGTAAACATCTGCTCGAATACGACGACGTGATGAACAAGCAGCGCGAGGCCGTATATGGCCTGCGCCGTCGCTTACTTGAAGGCATGGATCAGAAGGATCTGATCCTCGAGGATTACGTTTCAGCGATTCTCGGCGATTTGATGGATGAATTTTGTCCAGCTAAGTCTCACGCCGACGACTGGAACATCAAGGGCTTGAAAGATGCTATCTTCACCCGCTTCGGCGTGGATTTTATTGCAGAGGGCGTGAAGCCGGAAACGCTGAACCGGCAGGAACTTGGCGATGCAATTTTCGAGAAGCTAAAGGAACGCTACGACGCGAAAGAGAAACTGATCGGCCCCGAGGCTATGCGCCATCACGAGCGCATGATCATGCTCAGCGTGATCGACCAGCAGTGGAAAGATCACCTTCTCAGCATGGATCATTTGAAGGAGGGTATCGGCCTGCGTGGTTATGGCCAGCACGATCCTCTGGTTGAATACAAGAAAGAGTCGTTCGACATGTTCGAAGCGATGCTGGAGCGCTTCCAGGAGGATACGGCCCGTTATCTCTACCTGATGCAGATTATCGAGCGCCCGCCGGACCCAGGCCCTGCCGGACCGCAGGGAAGCCAACCCGCAGGCGGACCGGAGTCTGGAGTGCCCTTACAACAGGGAACTGGCGGCAATGGGCATCGCCCGCCCCGCTTGGTTGCAACTTCCGCCGACGATCTGGAAGAAGCCTTCATGCGCCGCAAGCGGCGAGAGTTGGAACAAGCGCGCATGGCTGGCGCCGGCGACGTAGCGCCGGTGCAGCAGGTCGTGCGCGGACAGGAGAAAGTGGGCCGCAATGATCCTTGCCCTTGCGGGTCAGGAAAGAAATTTAAGAAGTGCCACGGGACGTAAGTTGTGAAGGACCATGTGGAACGGCCGCCTCGGCTATCCTGTCGAGCGCAGCGAGTCGCGGCTCTTTGAACGACGGCGCGATCTGTTTCGCCCCGCTACTGCCACAAAGGTCATCTCCTCGGCCTCACTTCCCACCTCAGCCTTCCAATTCAAGAACAATCCGGTATAGTTCCTCGTAATGTAATCCGCCGTCGTCACGCCCAATTGTTTTGCAGTCGCATCAATCCACCGCGGCAAACCCTCGATCTCGCAGAAATTCCCGATTGGCGTTTCATCGACCACAACCTGCCCTTTTCCATCCGACCACTCGGCGCGAAACTTTTCGTAGCGGAATGACGGCGTATATCCCAAAGCGCGCAAAATCGTGTCCATTTTTTTACCGTCAGACACGTGGGTCTCCGTCTCGACCCGGCTACTGTGCCGCCCAATCTTTCCTTTCGCTTTGTGCGTCAGCGTCCACTCCGAGCCATATTTTCGAATACGCAGCAGTTCCTTGCGCGCGCGTAGAACTTCCCCTGGCAAATCGTAGAGAGTATTTATCTCGTGAGTCCGCGGCGTGACCATGCGAAACCCGGCCGCGCGCAGCTTGTGAGCGAGTGCCCGCAAGTCCGAGACGCGAAACTTGATTTCGATTTCTCTAGTTGAGGCCATCCAGGCAAGTATAAAAGGCTTGGCGCAATAAAGAGCAAGCGACCAACGACAAACGACCAACGGCTAACTAAACGTAGGCAGCTTCACCAGATCGTCTTGCGGCACAGATTCCAACGGTTCGCCGGCCTTGCGCCAGGCAGTCAATCCGCCGACGATTACGAACGTGTTGAATCCTTTTTCCCGCAGCAGGTGCGCCACCCGGGCGCTGGTCGCTTCGCGGGCTCAAGTGCAGTAAAGATAAATGTCCTTGTCCTTGGGAAGGGTCTTAATCTCCTCCTCAAGATTGTTGGGCTCGATGCGAATTGAATTCTTGATCCGCGATGTCCCGGAGTCGTAGTAGCCGTGGCTGCGGACATCAACGATGAGAACGCGGGCGGAATCGTCCGACGCCAGACGCCGCGCCAATTCTTCCACCTGAATGCGCGGCACTACGCGATACATCTTGTTCTTGCGAAACTGCACAATGCGGTAGATCGCATAAACCGCAAGCGCGGCGATGACCACCGCTTCCATCGCGCGTCCAGCCGCATGAAATCCGCTCAGGATCGCCGCCAAAAAATCACGGGAAAGATAACCCACCGAAAGATAAGTCAGCGAATAGAAGAGTGCGCCCGCGAAATCCAGCCGCAAGAACTGCAGGAAGCGCATCTTCATGCTGCCGGCCAGAGGCGCCGCCATGGTGTTGACTCCGGGGATGAACTTAGCAATTACCAGCGTGATTTTGCCGCGCCTGTAGAACGACTCGGCAGAGCGCAGTATGCAGGTTTCCGGATTGATCGACACGCGGCACAGGAACCCGAGCAGCAACCATCCCATGTATCGCCCCAGCCAGAACTGCACAGTATCGCCAAGCAGCAAGGCCACGACCGCCGCTACCAGAACATAAGGGCCCCACAACGTGTGCGCGGCCACCGCAGCACCTGCGGCCACCAGCGCGATTGCCGCCGGGAAGGGAAGTCCAATCGCCTCCGCCAGTAGCAAACCGAAGATCCAGACATAGCCGTGGCGCGCCATCAGTGAAAATAAACTCATAGACAAGTCTTGGATAAGGAAACCCAGGAAAGGGTTCAGTATAAACAAAGCCGGCCAATCGCCCTGAGGACTTGGCCGGCCCGAATTGCGGGATTCTCCGTCCCCCGCTGCCAGATGGCAACCTAGTGGCTCATCGAGCCGCCGCTCATAGCGTCACCCTTCAACATCTTGACGCTCATCACGTGGATCGCATTCTTATCGGCATAGACATGAGCACTGAGTTGTACGTGATGGCCTTCATGCCCTTTAAGTGCCTCGGGGTTCATCACGTCCCAGCTCTTGCCGTCCTTGTCGTTGACGAATGAATACTTATCGCCTTCTGCCTTGATTGTACCTTTCAAGGTCATCAACGGAGCCTTCGGCGCCATCTGATCCTGCGCGGGTGACATGGTTTCGTTTTGTAGAGCGAAGGCGGTCAAGCCCATCGCGAAAGTCATAGCGAGCACACAAATCATTACTTTTTTCATCGAGTATCTCCTTATCGTTTATTGTCGGAGCCCGGCCAGATTTCTACCGCTTTTATTAAATACGTAACTGGGGTTGCCAACGGATTGCTCCCCTTCCGAGAAGTTGTGCAAAGCGCCGTAGGATTGAGGTATGGAGGTTAACTCCTGCCATGTGTGACGGCAATCGACTGGGCTAGCACAACACGAGGCGCAAAGAAGACTTAACCTGGAGGATGGTTACGGAATGGTCGTCTGGTCTTACTTCTCTCGCGCCACCACAAACTCTGGCGCCCACAGCAGAGCCCGCTTGATCTCGGAATCCGGGAAGGTGCAGATTACCTGTCGTGCGGACGCGGCATATCGTTCGGCGCGGTCTATCGCGGCTTCGAGAGATCCATAGCGCTGCAGGATCTCCATAATCTGCGCATGGGTTACACCATTGAACGCGCGGTCGCGCAGAACGGTTTCAATCTTGACCCGCTCTTCAGGAGTACAACGCTCAAGCGCGTGGATTACCGCCATGGTGACCTTGCCCTCGCGCAGGTCGCTGGCCACGGGCTTGCCCAGAACATCTTCGGATGCGGTCAGATCGAGCACATCGTCCACAATTTGAAAAGCCATGCCGAGGTCGTGCCCATACTGGCCCAGAGCCTGTTCCTGCGCGTCCGTCGCTCCGCCCAGAATCGCTCCCAGCCGCATGCAGACCGAAAACAGGCAAGCTGTCTTGCGATAGATCAAGTCAAAATGCTCATCCAGCGTAATCAGCTTTCCGAGCTTTTCCATCTGCAAGAGTTCGCCTTCGACCATTTGCTGCGTCAATTCAATCAGCGTATCGAGAATGCGGAAGTTTCGCTCCTGCACCGCCACTTTGAAAGCCTGCATGTAGAGCCAGTCGCCCGCTAGCACGCACTTCGAGTTGCCCCACTGCGTGTTAGCGGCCGGCCGGCCGCGCCGAGTCTTGGCCTCGTCGATAATATCGTCATGCACCAGCGTGGCCGTATGAATGATCTCAACTACGGCGCCCAGCCGGACGGCCCCACGGCCTGTGTAGTGGAAAAGCTTGGAAGAAAGGAAAAGAAGAGCAGGGCGGATACGCTTGCCGCCGCCGTTGCGAAGATACTCCCCAATCTCGGTGATCGCCTGCACGCCCGAGACGGCATCCTGCCGAAACTCGCGTTCGAGCGCAGCAAGGTCGTCGTGCAGCAGGTCGAAGACCTCTTTCCCGTTAATTGTGGCTGGTGCGCTCAATATGGATTTCCAACTGCTTGTTTCCACCACGGAGACACGGAGTCACGGGGAAACCCAACTCAATCGCGACTTTGCGATGAAGAAGTCCTACTTCGTGTCTCTATGCCTCCGTGGTAAGTTGGCTTCTAATTCGTGCGGTAATTCGTGAACTGCAAGTCGATTCCGAAGTCGTGTTGCCGCAACATAGCAATTACTTCCTGCAGCGTGTCGCGGTCTTTACTGCTGATTCGCACCAGATCTCCCTGGATGGAAGCCTGCGCCTTTTTCTTCGAATCTTTAACCAGTTTCACGATCTCCCTAGCTCTTTCAATCGCGATGCCTTGCTGCATCGTGACCTTGCGCTTTGCGGTTCCACCGGCGGCGGACTCGATCGCGCTGTAGGTCAATCCCTTCAGCGAAACACCACGCTTTACCAGCTTCTGCTGCAGGATGTCATTCACCGCCTTCAGCTTGTACTCGTCTGCCGAATGCAGCACAATCGCGTCTTTCTCAAGTTCGATATTCGACTTCGAATCCTTTAGATCGAAGCGAGTGTGGATCTCCTTCAACGCCTGTTGGATGGCATTGGAAACCTCCTGCAAGTCGATCTTGCTCACGATGTCAAAAGTGTTATCGGGCATCGGATTTCAATTCTTTCTGAAATGGATGGAATCTGAATCTTGAGGTTATCAGAAGAATGCCTTCGATGGACCAGCTAACCCGCCGAAACTTTGCTTTCAGCGATTTCAGTCAATTTGAAAAAATTGTAGAAATTGCGAGTTGTCTTCTGTCCGATCTCTTCCTCCGTCAACGCTCGCAACTCGCCGAGCTTTCGCGCAGTCTCTTTCACGAAGGCGGGTTCATTTCGCTTTCCCCGGTTCGGCACTGGCGCCAGGTAAGGCGCGTCAGTCTCAATCAATATGCGGTCGAGAGGAACTTCCAGCGCCGCGTCGCGAATCTGCTGCGCCTTAGGGAAGGTCAAGTTGCCTGCAAAGGAAATCATGAACCCCATATCGAGCGCGCGCTTCGCTTGCGGCCAGGTCCCGGTGAAACAATGCAGAACTCCTCCCAGACCTTTGGCAGCCCAATGCTCCCGCATCAGTGTGAAGCAATCTTCCCATGCATTATCGCTGCCGTCCGAAGGACGGCAATGAATCACGATGGGCAACTTCGCCGCCGCTGCTAATTCCATCTGTCGCATGAAGACTTTTTTCTGCAAATCGCGCGGTGAGTGGTCGTAGAAATAATCCAAACCAATCTCGCCCCAAGCAATCACCTTGGGATGCCTGGCCAATCGCTCCATATTCTGATATGCGGCTTCATCGGCAAGGCTGGCTTCGTGCGGGTGAATGCCCAGTGTCGCGTAGATAAAATCGTATTTCTCCGCCAACCGAATGCCGCAATCCACGTCCGCAGGACCTTCGCCATTGCCGATGGCGACCATGGCTTGCACGCCAGTTTCACGCGCGCGAGCAATTACCTGCTCGCGGTCGGAGTCGAACTGCTTACCGTCAAGATGCGCGTGAGAATCAACGAACATGGCTGCAATTCCGTTTAGTTGCTGGACGCTCGGGGAATGGCTTGGATCTGTCCGAACGGCCGGGCACTGTCGATCGATTGCAAAATCCTATCTTCTCTTGTTGCCACGTAGGTTAGAAATCTCGTATGGTTCGTGCCGTCTGGAAGGGACGAATCTTGCTGCACCCATAAGTTACGGTCGTAGTGGAAATTGACGACATCCAGCGCGCTCTTCAGCTCCACTCGGCTGAGAACGTCAGATGGTTTGTGCTGATACTCCTTCACGGGGAATGATTTAGGAATCCCAAAGCGCTCACGCGTTTTCGGCCAATCACCAATCCCCGTGGCGACGTCAAGGCCGGGATAAAGATCGCGGATTTCGTTGCTGTGCACCCAATCTCCATGTTTCGAGCCATTTACGTGCACCCTCCCCAAATGCCCATCAGGCGCATAATCGGCCGAAATGACTAAAAACTCTGGCGGCGCTTGAAAAACTCGAATCACGCTTATGGCGCTGAGGCGGAGGTTCTCTGCAGCGGGCAGGGCAGAGACCAATTGGGAGGGTTCCGAGTTCAAATTGTTGAAATAAAGCGCCGACTCGAAAGTCGTCGGCTGTTTGTGGTAAGAGGGATCGTAGAAGTAGGTGGATTCAGCGTAGACAGTGCCGTAGGGCCCGGAAAGTAATATCTGATACTTGCTTCTCGTAGAGATGGAGTTGTCAGCGAGTACAAAGAAAGCATCGTATCGGACCTTGCCCCCGGGAGCGAAATGGTCGACTGTGTATCGTCCGTTAGGAAGTTGGAAGCGGAAATAATAATCCGACCTTTGTGACCCAGAGAACGGGAGTTCATCTCCAAGGCGAACTTTCAATGTGTTTGGATCGATCTCCATAGTGCCATAATTAACCATTTTTTCGGCGCAGGCGATCTGGCAAGAAATGCTCCCAATGAGCACGAATGCCAATACGGGCGAAATTCGTGCGTGCTTGTCGAGGGTCATCATCGGGATCCTTTCTGTTCTGGGTCAATCGCCTGCGTCCAGCACCCTAGCACGAAAATCACTTCAGCCTCGCCCCCACTGGTACATCCTCAAGAAAACCGGCCAGAACCGGGCTGCCGCCTTCCAGCGAGGCCGCGACGATCATTCCATTCGACTCGAGGCCGCGCATTTTTCGCGGAGCCAGATTGGCGACAATTACCACTTTGCGTCCGACCAAAGTTTCCGGCGCATAAGCTTCGGCGATCCCAGCGAGGACTTGCCGAACTTCGCTCCCGATGTCAATTTCGAGGCGCAAAAGCTTGTCCGACTTGGGGACGCGCTCGGCGAGTTTCACCAGCCCCACGCGCAATTCGATCTTGGAGAAGTCGTCGATCGAAATCTTTTCGGTCGCCACCGGATTTACTGCGGGAACCGCCGTGGCCGCCACAGCCGCAGTTGCTTGCGGCGCGTTCATGTGTGCCGTAGACGCGGTCGCTGCCGCGGCGTCCGCAACTGGTGTAACTCTGTGCTCCTCTTCCATCTTCTGCATCCTTTCAATAGCGCTCTTATCCGCGCGAGGAAACACAGGCTGCACCTCGCCGAGCTTCGTGCCTAGAGGCAGCTGCCCCCAAGACAGTTCGTCGAGAGCGAGTTTCTTAATGTCTCCCAAGCCCAGCTGCATCCAGATTTTCGCAGTGGCATCCGGCATCACCGGATAGGCCAGGGCGGTCGCAATGCGCAGCGCTTCCGCGCTGGAGTAGAGGATTGTTGCCAGCCGCGAACGGCTATCCACGTCCTCTTTATCACCTAGCGCCCACGGCTCGTTTTCCACGATGTACTTATCGGTTATCGCGAGCAGGAACCAAACTTCCTTCAGTGCACCTGAGAAATCAAAGGCATCGAACTTTGTTGAAAAGTTAGCAATTACGTTCTCAGCAACTTCCTTAGGAAAGACGTTGATGTCTTTGAAACCGGGATTGAGCGTTGGGGTGCTTGATGGATATGGCACCTCGCCCTTGAAGTAGCGGTTGATCATGGTCAGCGTGCGGCTGGCCAAGTTCCCCAGCCCATTTGCCAGATCGGAGTTGTAGCGCTGCACCAGCGCATCAAAGGAAAACGATCCATCCTGTCCAAACACGACTTCCCGTAGCAAGAAATAACGCAGCGCGTCGGCTCCGAGCACATCGAGAATCGTCTCCGTACGCACGATGTTGCCCCGCGACTTCGACATCTTGCTCTCTTCAAACAGCAGCCATCCATGAGCAACAATCGCCTTCGGAACAGGCAATCCCGCTGCCATCAAGAACGCCGGCCAGTAGACGCAGTGGAAGCGGACGATTTCCTTGCCAATCATTTGCACGTCCGCCGGCCAGAATTTCTTGAATGCCTCCTGCGCTCCGGCGTGCGATGAACCGTAGCCAATCGCTGTAATGTAATTCGCCAGCGCATCCAGCCACACGTAGATCACGTGCTTGGGATCGTCCGGCACCGGGATGCCCCAGGTAAAAGTCGAGCGGCTGATCGACAAGTCGCGCAGCCCCGAGCGCACGAAGGAAATCACTTCGTTGCGTCGCGCCTCCGGCCGAATGAACTCCGGATTTGCGTACAAAGCGAGAAGTTTGTCTTGAAACTCTGAGAGCTTGAAGAAGTAATTTTCTTCCTTCACCGTCTCGGTGATGCGCCCGCAGGTGGGGCAGGGATCGCCTGGCTGCGCGCCGTCTACGTAGAGCTCGTCCGACACGCAATATTGTCCGGTGTAGGTACCTTTGTAGATGTAGCCATTGTCACGAATCTTGCGGAAGAGCACCTGGACACGCTTCTTGTGCCGATCTTCGGTGGTGCGGATGAAGTCATCGTTCGAAATGCCCATCCGTTTCCACAACTGGCGGAACTCGGCAGAAATTTCGTCCGCGTACTGCTGTGGAGTTTTTCCCGCAGCCTGCGCCGCCCGCTCGATCTTTTGCCCATGCTCGTCCGTGCCCGTCAGGAAAAATGTCTCCGCGCCCAGCAGGCGCTGCCGGCGCGCAACCGTGTCGCAAGCGAGGGTCGTATACGCGTGTCCGATGTGCGGGTGCGCGTTTACGTAGTAAATCGGAGTCGTGATGTAAAACTTCTTGCTCATATGAGTTCGAAACTCAGCAGGCTAAAGGTATCGCACGCCTTACCCTGTGCGCCTCTGTGTTTAAGGTTTTTCGCCCGCGTCAAGATACGTTCGCGTAGCTTCCTGGATCACGGTCTTCAGCGGCACATGGTGTTCCGCCGCAATCCGCCGGCAGTCTTCATACTCCGGAGCATAGTTGGTGACCGTCCCGTTCATGCTCGCGACCTTGATCCTCACGTCACCCCAACGTGTTCCGACCTTTTCCCACCGTCGTGCTAGCGTCTGACGCATTTCGTCGCGCCGCCGTACGCCGAGCGTAGTCGTCTCCGTAAAGATCAGCTGCATCAACTTGCTGGCATCTTCGGGCTTGCATAAGACCGTGAGCAGCATGCCCGGACGACTCTTCTTCATCTGCACTGGCACGCCGAAGGCATCCAGGGCTCCATCTTCGAACAGCCGGTCCATCACATACCCGAATACCTGCGGATTCAAATCGTCCAGATTCGCTTCCAGTACCGTGATCGTCTCTGACGCTGTTTTCGCCGTGAGACTGTTTGATGCTGCTTCTCCGATTGTGATTCGCACCACATTCGGATGCCCAGGAAAATCCCGTGATCCCGCGCCATAGCCGGACTTCTCAATCTTCATCTCGGGAAACGCGGCGAAGCGCGAGGCCAGCGTCGTAACAATGGCCGCGCCCGTCGGCGTGACCAATTCCGCCTGCAAGCCGGAAGAGTACACTGGCGTATCGGCTAACAACTCAACCGTTGCTGGAGCCGGAACCGGAAACGTCCCGTGCGCGCACTTCACCGTCCCGCCACCTACGTTCAACGCCGAACAGATAATCTCATCCACGCCCAGCGCTTCAGCTCCCACCGCCGCACAGACGATATCGACCATCGCATCCACCGCTCCGACTTCGTGGAAGTGCAGGCCCTCGACGGAAGTGTTGTGAATTTTGGCCTCGGCCCGACCCAGCGCTTCAAATATGCCAATAGCAGTATTCTTGGCCGTTTCAGAAATCGAAGCGGTAGAAATGATCTGACGAATCTCCGTCAACCCGCGACCATGAGAATGTTCGTGTGGCGTGGGCGCCCCCGCCCGCGAACCTTCGCCTGCATGCGAATGCGTATGCTCAGAATGCTTATGTTCATGGGAGCTTTCGTGGGAGTGAGAATGCTCCTGAGAGTGTTCGACGTCTCTCTGCTCGGAGTGCTCTCCTCGCGGCGAATCCTTCTCACCTTCCACCCAAACATCCACTTTCGTAGCAGAAATTCCACTCCGCACCACTCGGGAAATCTCCAGCCGCGCCCCCACTTCCAGCGCCTTCACGGCATCTTCCAGCACCCGCGCCGGAACTCCCGCATCCACGAGGGCACCCAGAAACATGTCACCACTCATGCCAGAAAAACACTCAAGGTAGGCAATGCGCATAGAAGTCGGGTCGAATTTTCATCATAGGGAACGCGTGCATCTTGCGTCAAACCAGCGTGTGCCGCGCGCTCTGCTAAAATCACTGTCTCCTTAAATGCTCAGAGGGAAGCCTTGTATCGTTATCTTGAAGACCGTCTAGCCCAGCGTATCGTGGAGTTCCTTCGCGGTCGATATCCGGACGCCGCTCTCCCCAAAGTTGTCATCGAGCAGCCTCCGAAGGTTGAACTCGGAGAGTTCGCCATCCCGGTTTTTCCTTTTGCCAAGCCGCTGCGAATCGCTCCGCTTAAGATTGCCGAGGCCATCCGCGCCGAACTCGGCAGCGTCGAGGGCATCGCCGAACTACAGGTTGCGCCGCCCGGATATCTGAATGTGAAAGTCGACCGCGCGTGGATGGCCGCTGCTCTAGCCCAGGATCGGAAGCCGCTTGCCGTTATTCCTTCAGGAAAAATTCTGGTCGAGCACACCAGCATCAATCCCAACAAAGCCGCGCACATCGGCCACCTGCGCAACGCCATTCTGGGTGATACGTTCGTCCGCTTGCTGCGTCATGCGGGCAGAGAAGTCGACGTTCAGAATTACATCGACAATACTGGTGTGCAGGTTGCCGATGTGGTGGTCGGTTTCACGCATATCGAGAAAAAGTCCCGCTCTGAGATTGAAGCTTTAACTCGCCAGCCTCGCTTCGACTACTACTGTTGGGATCTCTACGCCCGCGTCTCGCAGTGGTACGAACAGGATCCGAAAAATAAGCAAACCCGCTTGCAGACGCTTCATGCTATCGAAGACGCCGCAAGTGAAACGGCAGCGATTGCCGAACTGATCTCGACTGCCGTGTTGCGTCGGCATCTCGAAACCATGGACCGGCTCGACATTGAATACGATTTTCTTCCGCGCGAAAGCGAGATTCTCCATCTTCATTTTTGGGATGCCGCCTTCACAAAGTTGAAGGATGCCGGGGTGCTTACATACGAGAGCGAAGGCAAAAATAAAGGTTGCTGGGTGATGCGCCGCGCCGGAACAACTTCAAAAACCTTAACCACAGGGGGGGCTGAGGACATACAGGGAACCGATCAGATCTCCGAAGACGATCAAAAAGTAATCGTCCGCTCCAATGGCACGGTAGGTTACGTCGGCAAGGACATCGCCTACCACATGTGGAAGTTCGGCTTGCTCGGCCGGGATTTCGCCTATCGCAAGTTCTACCACTATCCCAACCAGCACGACTGCTGGATTTCGACGACTCCCGACGACAAAGCTGCCGAGACAAAGCACCCCCACTTCGGAGATGTTGCGGAAATCTACAACGTCATTGATGCCCGCCAATCGGAGGCGCAAAACACCGTCATCGAAGCGTTGGAAGGACTCGGCCACCAAGAGGCCGCCGACCACTACACCCATTTTTCTTACGAGATGGTCGCGCTTACCCCCCGCTGCGCCACCGAACTCGGTTATACGC
>JBAPQU010000226.1:0-4079 GCA_049280795.1 Candidatus Sulfotelmatobacter sp. | reverse complement strand
GTTCATCGAGAGGAATATAGTTATCGTCGTTGCGGGTGAGAATCACGTCCGCGCCCAGGCGGCTTTCGAGCAGCTTTCCCAGGCGCTGCGCGATCTCAAGCACCAGATCTTTCTCCAGCAATCCGCGTCGGCCGACCGTTCCGAGATCCCAGCCGCCGTGCCCCGCATCCACAACGATGCGCATCTTCGGCACTCGCGCGCGCAATTGCAAATCTTCGTGCGTGGGCGGAGGAATCACAATCGCCAGCTTTCCGCGCTCAGCCCCGGAATCTCCCGGGAAAAGCTTCGCCTGAGGTTTGGGATTTGCTCCGAGCCTTCGCACTTGCACCACAAGCCGATAAGGATTCGGCTCCAGGCTAACGGAAAAATCAGAGTTGCCTCTGGTTTCGAGCACGACGCGAGTCAAACCGGCAACCGGCTGAGCCACGCGAACCCGCGCCAGGAGCGCATCTCCAACTTCAATAGTTTTTCCCGTGAATTCAGGGGACAACGATGTGTCGTGGAGATCGAAATAGATGCGATCGGGATGTGCTAAGCGATGAGCTTCGTATTGCACCTGATCTTCAAGGTCAAGCACAACCGTACTCGAATCCGCGGAAGACCAATGGCGAATCCCGGTGATGCGCGCCAGCTTTCCAGCTTCCTGCGGAGTCGCGCTTCCAGCAGCGGGTTCAGCCGTATCTTCATCTGTGGAAGCAGAATCCGCAGTGGAGTTCGCTGGTGCGTTTTGGCCAGCGATCGATGGAGCGGTCGAAGATTGTGCCAAAGGCGAAGTAGCAGTTTGCGCAGGTTGTTTGGCGACGGGCTTCTCGATCTTCTCTTCCGGTCGAATGACCATCTCGCCGAGCTGCGCATTCTTCAGCTTCCACCACAGACCTCCGCCGAGGAGCGCACACACGACGACCAGTACCAAGATAAGAATGATTCCGGGATGATGCGCCGCGATGGGTTCAGGTTCGGACTCGGTTTCGAGGGCAAGTGTTTCTTCGGGAACGCGTTCCGGTTCGGCGCTGACTTCTGCTGCTGAAACGGCGAGCACCGGTTCGCTCCCCGCAGGCGTTGCGATGTCGAGTGTCAGTTCGGTTACTTCTGGTTTGGTTTCAACTTGCGGTAAAGGTACAACCAGCGCTGCGATTGGTTCAGACGAAGCTTTCTCAACCGGCGTAACTGTCGCAGTCGGAGTCGCGGGCGCAGCCAGTTCGGCTTCTGCTACTTGTGCTGATTCTGCGAAGCGATCTTCGTCCTCGGGTTTGAGAGCTCCGAGAATTAACTCGGCGAGAAGCTCTAGGCTGCTCAGGTCGCTGTCGTTGAAACCGAATGGTTCGGCTGAGAAGGCTTCCAGCAAGCCGATGACGCGCCGACGGCCACACAATGGCACGGCCACCATGGAGCGCGCGCCCAACTGCCGGCAAGCGGCGAGGTTTACGCGATCATCGGTTTCGGTGTCATCGCAGCGGATGATTTGCGCGGTACGGAAACATGCTCCGGAAAAAGCAGAGTCGCGCTGTATGCGCGCGCCCACATCCGGCTTGATTGTGCCGGCTGAAGCTCGCAAAACGATTTCATTATTTTCCGCGAGGGCGATTCCCAGGCCATCTGCACCGGTGATGGCGATGGCGCGTTCCGCAACCAGTTGCAGCACTTCGTCGAGAACAAACTGCTCTCCCGCTTCAAACTCAATCGCACGTGCAACCGCTTCGAATCCTTTATGACGGGCCGCTAGCGCGCGCCGCTGCCGAACCTGCTGATGAAGCGCCGAAAAAGCCAGAAGCGCTTGCAAGGCATCGCGGCCCGAAGGCTGCGCTTCGCGAACGTGATGCGCTCCTTCATAAGGAGCGTTTTGTCCGGCGCTGCTCTGCAGCGGCCATGAAGGCAGACGCGTATCGGCTGAACCCGCGCCAGCTTCGATCGCCGATTTTGTGAGAGTGGTCGTCATTACAAAGGTCGGCAGGCTCCGTTCCTCGTTGCGAGTGTGGCCATCGAGCCAAGCCATTGTCAATTGCTCACTTTGAGTAGCCCGTCGCTTTGCCCAACCCGCTCCGGATGTAGTTCCGCGCTTTTCCGGTTTTTGCCGGGTTTACCTGTAAGTTAGCCCGGTTTCGCCCTAGTTGCAATGATCCGGACCTGCTCTTTCGGTCATGGTCTTTGGTAAGCGCAATCCGCTGACTTCTGTCTGCAGGCTTCTGTTTCCGCAACAATTCGCGATCCGGAGGAATAAAATCCGCGCTCCGCAGTTTAATATCATGCGTGTGCCGCGTCCGAACGCTCAATCCGATTCGTTTGAAGAACTGGCGATGCCGCTCTTCGACCAGTTGTACAACTTCGCGCACTGGCTCACGCAGAATCGCGAAGAGGCGGAAGACCTGGTGCAGGAGACCTATGCCAAAGCTTTAAGAGGCTTCTCGTCGTTCCAGTTGGGCACGAATTTCCGGGCGTGGATGTATCGGATCCTACGCAATACGTTCCTGACCACGCGGACGGGATTGCAGGCGACAATGACTGTGCCTCTCGATTCCGACGAGGATGGGCCTGAGTCGGCGGTTGAGGGTGCGACGCCGGAAACGCTTTTGATTAATCGCTCAACCGAGGCATTGATGCAGCGGGCGATCGAGCAGCTACCGGTGTACTTTCGCGAGATATTACTTTTGTGTGACGTGGAGGAAATGTCGTATCAGGAGATCGCGGAGACGCTTTCGATTCCGATAGGAACGGTGATGTCGCGCTTGTCGCGTGCCAGAAGAAGCTTGCGGAGCCGATTGCAAGAGATGTTAAAGACGGGATGAACCATGGTGTGTGAGATTTGGAACGGAAAACTCGACCTGTACCTCGACGGAGAGATGAAGCCCGACGAGATGCGCGTCTTTGATGCGCACGTGCGGAGCTGTCCATCGTGCACAGCGGACGTTCTAGCGGGTGTGCAGATGAAGAGGGCGGTGCAGATTGCGGGGAAGCGGTTTACACCTGGCGCCGAGTTCAGGCAACGTGTGGAACGGAGCGTGGCGGCGAAACGGCGACGTACCGTCGGGTTTTCCTGGATGACTGCGAGTGCGGTCGTAGCCATTGTGATTGTGGTTGGTTTGGCTGCAGCTTATATCGGTCGAGAGCGATTTCGCACGCAGCAGGTGTATAGCGAGATCGCGGATCTGCATGTGGCGACGTTGGCGAGTTCGTCGCCGGTGGATGTGGTTTCCTCAGATCGACACACGGTGAAGCCGTGGTTCCAGGGAAAAATCCCATTCACCTTTGATTTGCCGGAGCTGCAGAACTCCGAGTTTTCGTTGCTGGGTGGGCGGATGACTTATCTTGAGCAAACACCTGGCGCGCATTTGATTTACGAATTGCGCAAGCATCGGATTTCTGTATTCATTTTTCCAGAAGAGGGATTGCGAGGGAGATTTGGGGACTCTTCCGTGACCAAGCGGTTGTCGTTCAGCGTGGAGACTTGGAATCGAGGCGGGCTGCGGTATTTTGCGATTGGAGATGCGGGGGGTGGGGATATTGATCGGCTGGCGAAATTGTTTAAGGACGCGAATCCGTAGAGGTTTTGTAGTGAAGTCCAAGATGGACTGCCGACCTCAGCAGGGGGCTAAAGCCCGTTATTAGAAGTAAAACTTTTACGCGGCCGCTGAAGCGCCGCTCTTCCAAGTTACCGCACACATTCCTCGATCTTCCTCGCGTATTTCTGTCTTAATCCTTACGTCGCATGAATAGGCGAATTGCATTCCCTTTGCGCTGGTTGTATGAATGGGAGGTTTCGGCGCGATTCTGCACCTGTATCACCGGGAGAGCGGTAATGGCCATTCACAGCAAAGAAGAGATTTTTTCCAGCCTTGATGATGAGGTGTTTGGCACGGGCTTCCTGCCTCATCCTTTGCCCAAGTACAAACTGCCGAAGCACGAAACCGATCCGACAGCCGCGTACCAATTGGTTCATGACGAATTGTTGCTCGATGGGAATTCGCGGCAGAACGTTGCGACTTTTTGCCAAACGTGGGTCGAGCCTGAAATTCGCAAGCTCATGGACGAATGCCTGGACAAGAACATGATCGACAAGGACGAGTATCCGCAGATGGCTGAGC
>JBAPQU010000225.1:0-7837 GCA_049280795.1 Candidatus Sulfotelmatobacter sp. | reverse complement strand
TTTGCAGGGTTGCGCCACTATAGGCCAGCGAGATCTCGGAGGGGTTATGTCTGCAATATCAGATCGAGCTCTGTCGGTTGCAAGGCCTGTCGCGATGTCTTCGGACTCCGTGATGATGCCTCTGTTGGGCGTGCTTTGGGTTGTGGTCAACGTGGCGCTGGTGAGTCTCGGAATCTATGTCCGTTGGCCGTTTACTTGTTCGTTTGCGGTTGGCCTCGTCAATGGGACGGCCCTGTCGGTGATTGCTATCTCGGTGGCCAGTGAGCGGTTCCAGGCAAGTGCGGCCGGATTGTTGAGCGGACTGAGTCTAAGCGGTCTGCGAAGCGATGGGAGCATGATCGCGAAAGCCATGCAGAGTCTGCACGGCTTTTCGGATAGCGTGCTCAATACCATGGGGATCGAAGTCAACGAACAATTGCATCACGCCATCGAACAGGAAGCTCTCTACATCGTCTGGACGATGGTGTTTGTAGTGCTGGCCTCGCTGGTGGCGGAGTGGGTACGGTCGGCGCAGGCGCACGCCTAAACAGGCTGGGCGCCGGATTGAATGATTCATCTGTCCGATTGAATAATTGATTCTCGGGCTGGCGCCGGCGTGGTATTCTCGCAGACCTGCCGCGCATGAATGCCATGCCTCAGCCGCGTCCAATCACACTGCTGTGCATTACCACGTATGAAAAAGGTCAGGAGTTCCTGCGGGAGTGCAAGCGCCAGGGCTGCGGTGTAATTCTGCTCACTGCCGAAAAACTACGCGATGCCGACTGGCCGCGCGAAAGTTTGGATGACACATTTTACCTTCCATCTGCGATTGCCCTCGCCGACATAGTGCAGGCCGTTACCCACCTTGTCCGCAACAGAAAGATCGACCGCATTGTCGCCCTCGACGAGTACGACATGGAGACTGCCGCAACCTTACGCGAACACCTGCGCATACCGGGCATGGGGCTGACCACCATGCGGTATTTCCGCGACAAGCTGGCCATGCGCATGAGGGCGCTGGATCGCAACATGCGTGTGCCGGATTTTGTTCCGGTGGTGAACCACGAAGACGTACGCTATTACCTTGATCACGTACCCGGGCCGTGGGTACTGAAGCCGCGGCAGGAGGCATCGGCGATTGGGATCAAGAAGATTCACGGCGCCGAAGAGTTGTGGCCGGTACTGGAGCAACTGGGGAATAAGCAATCCTCGTTCCTGTTGGAAAAATTTGTTCCGGGCGAGGTTTATCACGTGGACTCGGTAGTGTCGGAGAGCAAGGTAGTCTTCGCCAACGTAAGCAAGTACGGCAAGCCGCCCATGAATGTGGCGCAGGGCGGAGGAGTTTTTACTACGTTCACGGTACCGCGAGGTAGCGAAGACGACTACGGCCTGCGCCAGATCAACCGGGAGCTGATTACAGCTCTTGGCCTGGTGCGGGGCGTGGCCCATGCGGAATTCATTCAGGCGTATGCTGATGGGCATTTTTATTTTCTGGAGTGCGCGGCACGCGTGGGCGGAGCTTACATCAACGAGATGGTCGAGGCGGCTACGGGTATCAACTTGTGGCGGGAATGGGCGCACATCGAGATAGCCGGCGGGAATGGAAGCTACCAGCTTCCCCGGGTGCGCGAAGAGTACGCAGGAGTGATTCTTTCGCTGGCGCGGCAGGAAGAGCCGGATACTTCTGGATACAACGATCCGGAAGTGTTCTTGCGGATCAAAAGGCATCATCACGCGGGGCTGGTGCTGAGGTCTACCGATCAGCAGCGGGTGCAGACGTTGTTGGAAAACTATAGCCAACGCTTCGCCGAGGAGTTCCTCGCGGTGGAACCGCCAAGGGAGAAGCCGACCGCATAATTTATTCCGACTACGAAGCCTGCTTCCCGCTTGTGCTCAGGGCGTTGTTGATGCCCATCATGCTTTTTAAAATATCATTCCAGAATGGCGCTCCGAGCGAAACGAGAATACCCATCAGCAGCAATCCAATAATTTCTTTAGGCCAGTTCCCCGATCCAAAATCGTTGGGATACTCAGACGTTCTAAGCAGAATGGGATATTTCTGGAGGTCGTCGGTGATCGCTTTTCGGCTATTGTTATAGCTGGTAGCGATGTCCTGCTGAGAAGCGGTACTGCCGCTCTGGCCGCCAGGGTTGGAACTGGATATCGCTGAAGCAGTCCCCGCAATCGCCTGGGACATACTCTGATCGACCGATAATATCTCGTACAAACTGATTAAACTGGCGTTCAACGCGAGCACCACAACGAAACTGATGACGAGGGCAAACCATTTGTTCTTCGCGGTATAAGCTTTTTGAAACGAGGCTCGAGCCGCTTCATAAGAAGCAGCGATGTTGTCCTTTTTTTGATCTAAAGTCGCGTTGGCGTTGGCAACGATGCCTTGCAATTGCGGATCGAGGAATTCGATCCCATCCAACAGGTGCCGGAAGTCAGCCTGGCTAAAATTTTCCAGAGCGGTCAGGTCAAGACCACGTTTTTGTAAGGCACCCTGAACCTGTGGCAGAGTCAAGTGCGCGCCCATGAATTTCTCGATCGTTTGCGCCATGATGTTGGCTTTGGTATTGGCGAGCGATTTAATAACTTCTTGTATCGCCTGGACAATCACGCTCAGAACGAAGATCAATACCACCAACGCCAACAAGGTCTGAAATGTGTTCATACGAGTCTCCCTGGATTAATCCGGCTGCGCATCGGGCGCAGGCGCGGCTCGATTTGCCGCTGCCCGCGCCCGGCAACACTCGTAGGAGCGCCGTTATCGGGCCGCTGACGCTCCTACGCTAGTGTGCGCGCAAGGACGAGATGGGAAAATACCTTTGGGGGAAGGCTCTTCGTCCTCGATGGGCAGGAACACTAATTCACGAAGCAACAAGTGCTGGAATCAAAGTGGTTTTGTTACGAATGTGGAACAAGGGCTCTCTACTGCGGGGCATTTTGAGGGGTCTGCCTTCCAAAGAACCCGCTGCGCAACAACGGTGAAGGCCTACGAATCGCTGAAACGGGCTGTTGCCATGGCGTTTCGAGATGTTACAGAAACAGAACAGATTTACGTCATCTAGCTTTAGATAAAGACTTCGGGCGAGACCTGGAATCGACGACTGAGACGGCGAATGTGCTCCGTGGTTAGCTGCCGCTTTCCATGCAGGACCTCAGAGATGATGCTTGGCGTCCCGAAAACGTCCAATAGATCCCTCTGTTTCAGATTATTTGCGAGCATCAGTTCGTTCAGGACGTCCACAGGACTAGCTGCTTTAAGTGCGTAGTGCTTCTCTTCAAAATCTTCGATGAGCAATGTCAAAAGTTCCGCCATTCGACGCTCGGCGGCAGTCACCTTATTGCCTTTGCCATCCAGTTCTTCCAGCAAGGCGATGTAACGCTCGTTCTCCGCCTCGCTGCGAATAACAGCCGGCAGGGTACTGGTAAGCAGAGCGGCATATTGAGATCGGACCCCGGTCGCACTCATCGTTTCCAACTTCCTCGGTCATACTCGACATGCGTCAAAACATGGCGAATGTAGATTCGCCCGAAAGCGTAATTGATTTCTGTAATCAGCCTATATCGATTTCCTTTAACGTTGAAGACCGTCCACTTTCCGACAGCATCCGTGCTTGCAAAAGTCTTCCGCACATCTGTTAAATTTTGCCATCCGGCTTTCTTAGCAATGCGAAACCATACATCGAGCGGAACTTCGAGATCCCGGTGCCGAACAGCCGCTTCTTTTAGTTTCTTGCGGCTGATGACATGCATGCAATTCTCCATCAGTTTCGCAATATGCGAATATCATACTTCGCAAAACGCGAACATGTCAACCGAGAAGTGGACAGCGGACGCTAGAACGCGTCAATCCCCGTCACACTCTGCCCAATAATCAGCGAGTGCACATCGTGCGTGCCTTCGTAGGTCTTTACCGACTCCAGGTTCATCATGTGGCGCATGATGGGGTAGTCATCGGCGACGCCGTTGGCGCCGAGGATGTCGCGGGAGAGGCGGGCGCATTCGAGTGCCATCCAGACATTGTTGCGCTTCGCCATGGAGATGTGCTGGTGCTCAACCTTGCCCGCATCTTTCAGGCGGCCGACTTGCAGGACGAGAAGTTGCGCTTTGGTGATCTCGCTGATCATCCAGGTTAGTTTGTCCTGCACGAGTTGATGCGAAGCGATGGGCTGGTCGCGCCATTGCTTGCGCAAGATGGAATATTGCAGAGCGCAGTCATAGCAGGACATGGCCGCGCCGATCGCGCCCCATGCGATACCGTAGCGGGCTTGATTTAGGCACATCAACGGAGATTTCAGACCGTCGCTTTTCGGCAGCAGGTTTGACTCGGGGATGTGAACATCCTGTAGCGATAGGCCCGACGTGACCGAAGCACGCAGCGACCACTTGCCGTGGACATCGTCCGACGTGAAACCGGGCCGATCTTTTTCTACGAGGAAGCCGCGAATCTTGTCGTCTTCGTTTTCAATCTTGGCCCAGATTACGGCAACGTCGGCGATGCTGCCTGAAGTGATCCACATCTTCTCGCCGTTGAGAACGTACTCGTTGCCCACTTTACGGGCGCGGGTGCGCATGCCTCCGGGGTTGGAGCCGAAGCCCGGCTCCGTCAGGCCGAAGCAGCCGAGCTTTTCGCCTTTCTGCATGGCGGGCAGCCAGGTCTGCTTTTGCTCGTCGCTGCCGAAGGTATGAATCGGGTACATCACGAGTGCCGACTGTACGCTGACGAAGCTACGCACGCCGGAGTCGCCGCGTTCGAGTTCCTGAGTCATTAGTCCGTATTCGACGTTGCCCATGCCGGCACAGCCGTAGCCTTTGAGCGATGCGCCGAAGAAGCCGAGATCGGCCATCGGTTTGACCAGTTCACGCGGAAAGCGGCCTGCACGGTTGCACTCTTCGATGATGGGGATGAGATTGTCTTCAATGAACTGTCGCGTAGTATCGCGCACCATGCGCTCTTCTTCTGTGAGTAGCGAATCGAACTGGATGAAATCAACACCGCGAAATTTGATGGCAGGCATGAGGAATCTCCGTGAAAGGCAAACATATGACGGTAGCAGGGGCGAAGGAACGCGGTCAACGCCTACACCGACGACGCAAGACAGGGGAACGACATTACTGTAAAATAGTTCTGCGTAAGAGAATAAAGACGCGGCGACAAGGCTTCCAGAGTGGGTTTTCGGATTCGGCGTAATATTTCGGAAATATCCCATCCAAATATCTGTACCGGAACCAATGGAGTGCTGCGCACACATTGAATCGATCAGGAGAAACGAACCATGGCAGTAGGAGCGAAGATTGCAAAAACAGCAGATCGTAAGAAGGTGATGGACACCAGCAAGAGCACGGATTGCCCCAAGTGCGGTAAGACGACGCGCATTGTGAAGCGGATGAAAGACCGCGAGCGCGGCGTTCCGGGCGGGATTTATATTTCGTGCTCGGCGTGCGAGTTTTTCGAGAAGCTATAGGGGTGCAGGGGCTGGTTCTCGACGTACTTCGCTACTCCAACGCCAATGCGATCTTCAGTGCCTTATCCACCTCAGCGAGCCTTGCGCGGGAAAGCGTTCCCACAAACTGAGTCAGGTCGGTTTTACGCAGGCTTCTTAGGTTGTCGCAGACGACCCAGCTCTCGTGCTTCAGTCCCTCGTCCACACCAACCGCAACTTGGGTCGAAATTCCCTGGCCGTTGCTGAACACTGGCGCGCAGACAACAGTGGAATAGCCCGAATCGATCAGTGCCTGTCGGCTCACGACGACACAAATTCGATGCTGTTTCGGGTCACCTTCCGGCTTATGGGCACGATAAATCTCTCCTCGTTTCATCGCCGTGGAACGCTTACCACTCTCCCTGAGATTCCAGGCCGTCTTCGGCATCGCGGTTAAGACTTTCCGCATGCCGATTGATAATCTCTATATCGCGTTCGTCCCGCTGGGCGCGAGCCTGGTCCCGTAGGTACTGGAACAGAACTGCTTCGATGAAAGCCGAGCGCGATTGCCGGGAACCGGCAAGGCGGTCAACCCCACTCAGCACTTCGCGAGACAGTGTGATAGATGTCTTCTCTTTCATACTACTAGTATACTACTCGAAGGGAACGGTGTACGCTGGAAATACAATTCCCTGAGTTGGCTACACAGCCACAGTAACCGAAGTCTCCGTGCGCGTAACCGGCCGATACAACGTATCCCGCTCGATGGGCTCTCGTCCGGCGGCACGGATCAGGCGCTCCAACTCTTCCCGGCGCATGCCTTGTGGCGTGGTCGCGCCCGCGTCGTGATAAATTTTCTCTTCGATCACCGTACCATCCATGTCGTCGGCACCGAAGCGCAGGGAAATCTGTGCCATCTTCGACGTCACCATTTGCCAGTAAGACTTAATGTGCGGGAAGTTGTCGAGCACAAGTCGGCTAATCGCGATCTGCTTGATGTCGAGCATGCCGGTGGTTTTCGGCAGATGTTGCAGCGGGGTGTTGTCGGGATGGAAGGCTAGCGGGATAAACGTCTGGAAGCCGCCAGTTTCGTCCTGCAGCGCGCGCAGCTTGAGTAGGTGGTCGACGCGGTCTTCGTCGTTTTCGACGTGGCCGTAGAGCATGGTCGCGTTCGATTTCAATCCGATCTGGTGGGCGAGTTTAGCGGTGTCGAGCCATTGATCGCCATCGATCTTGTGGTCGCAGATGATATGGCGCACCCGGTCGGAAAATATTTCTGCGCCGCCGCCGGGCAGCGAATCCACGCCTGAAGCTTTGAGTTGTTCCAGCGTCTCGCGAATGGAAAGCTTCGCACGCTTCGAAAGATACGCAACCTCGACCATGGTAAAGGCTTTGAGATGCACTTGAGGAAAGCGCTGCTTCAGGCCGGAGCAGAGATCGAGGAAATACTGAAACGGCAGGTCGGGATGCAATCCGCCGACGATGTGGAATTCAGTAACTGCCTCGCTGTACCCGGAAGTCGCGGTTTCAAACGCCTCATCGAGCGCCATCGTGTAGGCGCCGGGCGAATCCTTCTTGCGGCCGAAGGCGCAGAGGCGGCAAGCGGCGACGCAAACGTTCGTCGGGTTGATGTGGCGATTGACATTGAAATACGTTTTGTCGCCATGCATGCGCTCGCGGACATGGTTGGCCATCCAGCCCACGGCAAGAATGTCCCCGGTGCGGTAGAGGGCAAGCGCGTCGTCGGCATCAAGCCGTTCGTGCGCCATCACCTTGGCGTGAATCGGGGTGAGGCGTGAGTCGTCGGTTTGAAAGAGATGGGAAACAGGCATCTCTGTGATGATATCGCAGGACTGTGTGCGAAGTCACAAAGACGCATTGCTGTTTCTATCTGATCAGTTACTAGACCTAGATGGCTTCCGTGGCGTGTGCTATAACAATTTATGCTATTTATTGACATTTCACGCTATTCGGAACATACTGCGCATCAAGGGACATAATCCATGAACATTTCCCTAACACCTGAACTGGAACAGATGGTCGACAACAAGGTAAAGAGTGGACGCTACGCGTCTGCCTCGGAAGTGATCCGCGAGGGTCTGCGGCTGCTGGAAGAGCAGGAGCAGATGAAACAGCAGCGGCTGGCTGACGTGCGCCGGAAGATTGACCGGGGGATTGAGCAACTAGACCGGGGTGAGGGCATTCCCGGACCTGAAGCGCGGGCGCGACTACGGCGGGCAAGAAGCGTAAAGTAGCGGCAATGCCCGCTTATGTACTTTCTCCTGACGTGTTGCAAGACGTGCAAGACGTGCAAGACATTTGGGACTTCATCGCCTCAGACAATGTTCCCGCCGCAGACAAGCTGGAGAATGAGTTCTTCGAGGCGTTCGAGATGTTAGCCGAGCATCCTGGGATGGGACATACAC
>JBAPQU010000224.1:0-20230 GCA_049280795.1 Candidatus Sulfotelmatobacter sp. | reverse complement strand
TCCGGAGAGTGTGCTGACGCGAGCCGAAGTGAATGATGCGCTGCAGGCTGCGGCAGGTCGCAAAGATGTCGTTGCCACGACTGTCGTCACCACGTCCGAACCCGGTTCGCGCTACATCGATTTTCTGATTCCCGGATTGCTGGGTATGAACCTGATGAACTCCGGCATGTGGGGTGTAGGATTTGCGCTGGTCGATATGCGGCAGCGCAAGCTGCTTAAGCGGTTTGTAGGTACTCCCATGCGGCGGTCAGATTTTCTATTGGCGCTGATGTCGAGCCGCCTGGTGCTGATGGTCATCGAAATCGGATTGTTGCTGACTCTCGGAGTGGTTGTGTTTCACATGAAGGTGTTGGGGTCGATCTTCTCGATTGGGTTACTGGGTACAATCGGCGCGCTGTGCTTTGGCGGAGTTGGACTGGTGACGGCAAGCCGCGCACAGAAGATCGAAAGCGTGAGCGGGCTCATGAATCTTGTAATGATGCCGATGTGGATTTTTTCCGGAGTTTTCTTTTCCTACGAACGTTTTCCGGCCGTTATCCAGCCGTTGATAAAAGTATTACCGTTGACCGCCCTGAACGATGCGTTGCGGGCGAGTATTCTCGAAGGCACACCGCTGATCCATCAATGGCCGCGCCTGTTAGTGATGTTTCTGTGGGGTGCAGTGTCGTTCGTGCTGGCATTAAAGTGGTTTCGGTGGACTTAATCACGGGCGCGGTAAATGTCATCAAATTCTAATTGCAAGTGAGGAGGGACGGGTGCGGCGAATTCGCTACGTAGTTGCGGCCAGCCTGGATGGATACATTGCAGGCCCCAAGGGCGAAGCGGATTGGATCATCTTCGACCCGAAAGTCGATTTTGCAAATATGTTCAAGGAGTTCGACACCGTTTTATTGGGGCGCCGCACCTTTGAAGCGATGGCGCAGGGAGGCAACCACTCCATTCCTGGGCTGCAGACGTTTGTTTTCTCGCAAACTCTCCGGCAACGGGATTATCCGGATGTGACCATCCTGGCGGATGGGTCGGAAGAAATGGTTGCCACCATTCGAAGGGAGCCCGGGAAAGACATCTGGCTTATGGGCGGGGGGTCGCTTTTTCGCAGCCTGCTGGAAGCGGGGCTGGTGGATACGGTGGAGATATCCTTTGTGCCGGTGTTGCTGGGAGATGGCATTTCGCTGCTTCCGCCTCCGACCGGAGAAACGAAGCTGGAACTATTAGGCCACAAGATGTACGGTACGGGGATCGTCACGCTGCAGTACGCAATTAAATCCGCGACTCACTCCTAGGCGGCACTTACCGAATTGACCATCGAAAACGTCAGCCTCGTCCGTAGGTCTTGGGGGAATTTACGAACGAGGCCGGTCTGCAGTGCTTGCGAAAGCACTTAACGATACTTACGACTTTACTAGCTTGGCGGCTGCCTTTCTTACTTTTGCCCAGCGTAGTTTTTGCGCTTCGGCGATACGTCGGCGGGCATCTTTGCTCAAGGTACGGCCCGTGGTCTTGAGCTTTTTCCCGCCTGCATGGCCGAGAGCGTCGAGCGCCTTTCCCACTTGTCCCATCTCTTTTTCAAGGCGTGAGTACTCCTTCCGCAAAGAAGCAACCACTTTATTCATCATTCTTTAATACCTCCTTGTAAGTAAGGTAACACGGAGGAGATTAGTTCGGTAAGTTTGGTAGATGCCTCTCAGCCAATCGGAACACACTAGGACCTACTCCGGGAAAATCTCCGGATTGGAAACTTAGATAAACAGAAGTTGGCCTTATTCCGCACCGATGGTCGACAAGAATCGCGGAGCTTGACGGGCTTTTGTGGTTTGTTCGAAAGCAAATGCCTGGCGGATGAGCGTTGGCTCGCTCCAGGCGCGTCCGAAGAACGATATTCCTACAGGCAACCCGGAGATAAATCCAGCAGTTACATTGATATTTGGGTAGCCTGCGACGGCGGCCGCGTTCGAGCTGCCGCCGGCCACGTGATCGCCATTGACCAGGTCAGTGAGCCAAGCCGGGCCACCGGTGGGCGCTACGATGGCGTCGAGGCGGTACTTGTCCATGGTGGCGTCAATGCCTTCGGTGCGGGCGAGTTGGTGGTTCTTCTCGAGTGCGTCGAGATATGACTTCTCCGTGAGCGGGCCTTTGGCCTCGGCTTTCAGGAACAAATCCTGCCCGAAGTAAGGCATCTCTTTCTGACGATTGCGCTCGTTGAAGTCGATGATCTCCTTTAACGTGTGCACGGGAGCGTGGGGGCCGAGATTCGCAAGATACGCATTTAAGTCGGCTTTAAGTTCATACATAAATACCAGTAATTCGCTCTCGTCGAACTTACCCAAAGTTTCGATGTCAGCCGGATCAACCAGCGTGGCTCCCTGTTGTTTCATGGCATCAAGAGATCGTTCCATGAGAGCGTCGACGGCATCGTTGAAGCCGAAGTATTTTCTGGCGACGCCGATGCGGGCTCCCTTAAGACCGTTGGGATTGCAGAATTGGGTGTAGTCCGTGAAAGACTTGCCTTGACTGCCAGCGGTGGCTGGGTCGCGAGGATCGATGCTGGTGAGTGCGCCGAGCAAAGTTGCCGCATCGCGGATGGTGCGGCACATGGGGCCAGCACCATCCTGACTGTGCGAGATCGGAATGATCCCACCCCGACTTACCAGGCCAACCGTTGGCTTGATGCCGGCTAGTCCGTTCGAGGACGAAGGGCAAACGATCGAACCGTCAGTTTCCGTGCCGATCCCAACCGCGCATAAATTCGCAGATACGCCGGCGCCCGTTCCGGAACTTGAGCCGCAAGGGTTGCGATCAAGCGCATAAGGGTTCCGAGTGAGACCGCCGCGACCGCTCCATCCGCTGGTGGAATGGCTGGAGCGAATATTCGCCCATTCGCTGAGATTAGTCTTGCCAAGGATGACAGCCCCAGCGGCGCGCAGCTTCTGCGCAACGAAAGAATCCTGAGACGGTTTGGAACCGACCAAGGCGAGCGAACCGGCGGTCGTCATCATTTTGTCAGCAGTATCGATATTGTCTTTAATCAGAACCGGGATGCCGTGCATCGGACCCCGCGGACCTTTGGCCTTGCGTTCCTGATCGAGCGCTTCTGCGATGGAGAGCGCATCGGGATTCATCTCAATAATGCTGTTGATCGCCGGCCCCTGTTTGTCGATCTCCGCGATGCGGGCGGAGTATTTTTCGACCAAAGCGCGGGCCGTGAACTTGCCGGACTTCATCCCGTCCTGCAAGTCAGCGATAGTGATCTCGTCGAGCTCAAAGGGACTCACAGCGGAGGCTGGAGCAGCGGAAGTGATCTCGTGTGCGGCACTCACAGCAGGATAGAGCGGAGCCAAGGCCGCGGCTGCGCTGCCGGCAAGAGCAGTTTTGAGAAATGATCGGCGGGCCGCGGGACTCGAATCTTCTGGCAACATGGCTGGAAGCCATCCTTTATACGGGGAAAGCCCAGCAAATCGCAAGCGTTTGTATTTTCGATTTATCTTCGCTCAGGCGCGCCGTAGCTCGGATGGGTAATTACCTCACATTACTATCTTCTATTACTATCCATTACTCTCTTGCGATTGTGCGACTTATGGCCCGGACGTATCTTCGGTACATGAACTACCGAGTACACAACACAAAAGCCCTCCTGAAGTCAGGCATTTTCACCGCATTTGCCGTGCTGGCACTGGCTGCGACTGCTATCGCAGGCGACGAGCTTCCGGAAGCCCCCAGCAGCAGCATCCACACCGTAACGCCGATGATCGCCGCCGTAGCTACAACTTCGGCGCCTCGGGTGGTAACGGTTACCCCCGAGGTCAGGCCCGTCGTCAACACGACGTTCCTCGCCCTGGCCGTCATTTCTACCGGCAGCACCTTTGCCGATTCCTACACAACGCTGTGGGCCCGCCAGAATTGGCTCTCCGGCAAAAAGGGAGTCTGCAACGAGGAGGTTGAGTCGGCTTATCTGTATGGAACCCACCCGACGGTTGGGCGTGCTTACGCGGTTGCCTCGGTCAAGAGTGTTGGCGCTGTAGCCGTAGCCTACTACGCGCGCAAGCACCACAATCGGTTCTGGAGCCTGCCGCTGGTTGCCAACTCCGTAATCAGCATGCAGGGCGTGAGCCAGAACATGATGACGTGCAACTAAGTAGAGCCTATTCTGGGAGCGGTGGAGTTCAGCTGCAATATTTTCCGTGCTTTTTCGATGGGCCGTGTATAATAAGGCTCAGCTAAGTTTGACTCACAAGCAATTGAAGGTCGGTATCGCCAACCAGCGTCACCCCCTCACTAGCAGCGAATCTTCTCAGCACAATCCAAAGAAACAAGAATAGGACTATCAATGGCAGAACAAGGAACAGTGAAGTGGTTTAACGACGCCAAGGGCTATGGCTTTATCAGCCGCCAAAATGGCGAGGACGTTTTCGTGCATTTCTCCGCAATTCAGGCTGGCGGCTTCCGCAGCCTGCAAGAAGGCCAAACCGTGCAGTTCGACGTGACCAAGGGCCCGAAGGGCTGGCAAGCGGAGAACGTCCAAGCGGTCTAAGCGACCACGCTCTCGAAGCGAAAACTGAAATGCCCGGATCCGAAAGGATTCGGGCATTTTTCGCTTTTGCGGTCGGCGCCTGGCTGGCGCCGCGCCGAAAGCGGGATATCAAACTGGTTGACGCGCCTGCTGCACCATCTCTACCAGAACTTTTCTGGCTTCATTCGGAGTACTCACTTCGCGCAGGAACGCGATGCGCGTGCCCCGAATCCCATCTGCAGTTTTCAGTCGCACATGAAAACCGAGACGATCTACCGCAGTCATCGTTGCTTCCTCAGACTCGAGACGACCGAATGCCCGCGCCAGCAATATGAGCGCGTCCTTGTGGTCGGCATTCATGTGTTCGATGATTCCAGCCGCGGTGTCGGCCAGCGGATCGGGCTTTGCGCGGTCGTAGTCTGCGACGGTAACCCAACCCATCACTCCAAAGCCTCCCACGTAGTACACGTCCACAACATCCATGCGGTAAAAAGAAAAATCCTCAAAGTCTACCCAGTACTTACTATTGGCGTAACGCTCCAGGTAGATGCGGCGCGCTTCTGCCACTTCAGGCTGAGGTATCGCCAGAACTTTTCCCACCAGCGTGACCCTCGCCGCGCCCAGAGAATCGCCTTCGGCGTCAGGCTGGGTTACCAGCAGGCTGGCGCGTTCATCCGCTTGCAAGTTCTGAGTGTGCATGGCCATGGTGCTGATAAGAAAGATAGGACGCCCGAGTTCGTCCAACCCGTAGGGCATCACCGATCCGAAAGGGAACCCGGGCTGCTTGCGGGAGAGAGTCGAAAGGCTACCAGTGCGGCCTAAGTACACCATCGTACGAGCCCGCTCCGAGAACGAAGGCTCGGGAACCGGAGGCTGATCGCTGGCTGTGCCCGTACCGCCATGTTTTCGAGTCGATGGGGAAGACAACTTTGTTCTCCTAAGAAAGTCTAACAGGCTATCGATGCTCGAATCGCCACGGCATAAGACACACGTTCGCGGATTGTTTCTGACACCTTCGAGTGCTAAACTTTGGTTGGCTTCTTCAGCAGTTCTTACCTTCAAGCCAGTGAGCGGGAGTAGTTCAGCGGTAGAACGCCAGCTTCCCAAGCTGGATGTCGCCGGTTCGATCCCGGTCTCCCGCTCCAATTTTTCAATCAGTTAACGGCAGCTCCGAGTAGGTTGTGTTCAATTCTGTGCCTTCCACAGTGCCAAGATCACATCAATTTTTCAAACTGCGCTAGTACTCGCCGTTTCACTGGACGCGCTCGGCTACCGGCCGGGGAGGGCACTTTCGTGGCATGGACGTTGCCCAACTTTCAAAGGCAGACTGCCAAGTGACCCAGGTAACCTTGTCCGGCCCGCGTGCCGTCAGCAAAATGGCTGGGGAATGCTAAGGAGAAAGCGATTGAAAACCGTTCTCGCAGTTTTGATGTTCAGCACCCTTTGCGCGGCGCAGGGCAAAGTCAACGTAACCGTAATCGCGCGCCACGACTCCAACACGGCCTACAGTTATGCCTTTGTCAGCGGCGGGACTGGCCTCGCTCAAAGCTTAAACCTAGTCGGCGCTACTTTAACGTTACAACTACCCAACGGTGACGCTGCCGTCGTCAATTGCACCCAGCAAGTTTCAAGAGCGGTTCGCGGGTCCGGGCAATGTGCGCTCGTGCCGGGTGCCACTGGTGGATGATTTCGTCGCCGATTTTAGCGGGGACAAAGCGAAATTAATTTGGCCGGTTTCGCTGGACGGCAAAAAGAACGCCACGGAAACCTACAAAATTATCGCCGTGTCGAAGTCGAAGTGATCGAAACCTTTGCGGTCATCGCGCACCCCTAGAGCCAGCAGGAACGTTGTGTTCAATAATGCGTTCAACAAGTGCCGCTAGTGCCATATTGCGCCCTGTCGATTCCGGTCTCCCGCTCCATCAATGCAGCACACACGAAGCAAAATCGACCTCATTGACGATTTCTAATCTCCTGCGCTGGTCGCTGGCGCTGGTTCTGTCTTTGATCGAGAGCCCCACCACGCTTCGAATCCCTGGCGTGAAAGTTTGAAGATGGTCCGGCGATTTTCAGAGATCACCTTCCACCAGGCGAAGCGGCCGAGCATGGGGAAGTAGATTCCGCGGAAGCACAGGCGCGCGATCAGAATATTGATGCGATATCCCAGCGGCTGGTCATCGAGCGAATCCACGGCTTGCGCGACGGCTTCACCGCTGTAGGAGTGGGACCAACCGTATTTCACTTCGGCATGAGCTTCGGCAATGGTCATTTTCAGCGGGGTATGCGCCATGGCGAAGGGAATGAACTCCTGCCAGTGTTTGGGCCGAGTTAAGCGGCCAGCGACTTCGAGGCGCTTGAGGAGCGGAGTGCCTGGCAAGGGCGTGAGCAGGCCGAAAATCGGCAGACCGGGCGGCCAGGTCCGCACCTGCTCGAGCGTGCGCTCGGCCGCACCAACCGTGTCGTTATCCATGCCGAAGATGAACGACGTAATCGCATAAACATTGCGCTGCGCCAGACGCTCCAAGACAGCGGCATATTCTTCGGGCTTGTTGAAGCCTTTGTTTACGTCTTTCAAATTAGCGGGATCAATCGACTCCATGCCAATGAAAACCCACTTGCCCCCAGAGGCGGAAATCAGATCGACGAGTTCCTGATCGCGCAAAAGGTTCGCACTGATCTGCGCCACCCAATTTACTTGCGCGCCGGCGGCAATAATGTCGCGCAGCAGGGACTTGGTGCGTTTGATGTTGATGGCAAAATTGTCGTCGATGAAAAAGACAGCAATCTGGCCGCGCTCTTTCCGGGCGCGCGCTTTCAGCAGCAAGAGCTCGTTCACGACGCTTTCGTTGGTGCGAAAGCGAATGGAGTCTCCGAAGAAGCCAGTCACCGTGCAGAACTCACAGCCGTAGGGGCAGCCTCGTCCGGATTCAACGGGAACAATGCGGAAGGTTCCCCATCCTTCGCCGATCTTCTGCAGCCATTTCTTGGCCGACTTGGGCACGAGATTAAATTGCTTGAGATCGATGGTGTCCCACGGAATTACGGGATATTGCTTAAGCGAAGGCTTGAGTTCTTTTCCGGCGGCATCGACCGGCGCGTAAATGTCTTTCAATTCGCCGTGCTCCGCGTCTTCCACAATGCGCGGCCAGGTTTCATCGGCCTCGCCCAAAGCCACAGCATCAGCGTGACGCGAGCCGCCATCGCGGCCGAGGGCTTCATCCGCCATTTCCGTGACGTGAGGCCCACCCATCACCACGGGCACACCTACGGCTCGTACGGCATCCGCCATGCGATAGGCTTTGGCAATCATCCGGGTCATAGCGCCGATACCGACCAGATCGATCTTTTGTTCGAGAACGTAGCGCGCAATGCCGGCCTCGTCCATCGGCTGGGCGTTGCCATCAATCAGCACAACTTCGTGGCCGGCCGGGGTTAGAGATTGTAGGAGGAACATCCAGAGGTGTGGCATGAAATTGCGCGTAACCCCGTTGTCGGGGTTATACAGTAGGATTTTCAATAGTCCCCTGATTTCTCGGCGCCCAAAAGGAAGGAGGCGCTTGTGTGCGGTAGCGTACCGAGCCACTCAGCATCTTACACTACGTGTCTCTGTGGGAAGCGGCGATTGTAGCAACGGGAGGGATATAGGTCCCAAAGTGGTCATGGGGCTAGCACCTTTGGCTGAACAGGGAAAGGGTTGCTGGCTTAGAATAAATAGACAAAGGTAACGAGGCGGCAAAGGCACGCATCTAAATCGCAAGACGTGAGTGAATTAGCGTTCCCTGTTCGTAGGTGTTTAGGGAAATTTTATTTTGTGAGGACTGAGGCCGTTATGAAGACTTTCAAGGCTTGTCTAGGCTCTACGCTGCTGGGCTCTGCAATGCTGGCGATACTTTTTGTTGGCGTAGCGAATGCCATGCCGCTCAATTCGTCGGCACGCGTGGTGATTCCCGCGGATCTGCAGCAGTTGATTTCAGTGGATTACCGGGCGCTGAAGGACTCGCCGACCGCAATGCAGCTTAAGGATCAACTGATGCCCGATAACGTAAAAGAGTTCGAGGCAGCGTTGAAGGGCGTCGGCATCGACCCCAACAAGGACGTCGATACGTTGGCGTTTGCCTCGTTCCGCACGCCGAAGCAGGGGACCAAGCAGATTGGAGTGGCTGCTGGACCGTTTGCCATGAAGGCCGTCATTAAGAAGATGACGCTGCGGAAGATCAAGCCGACAAAGTATTCAACGTCGAATATTTATCCCATGGATGGCGGAATGGTGATGACTTTTCTGGACGACAGCACGCTGCTGTTCGGCGAGATTTCAGCAGTGAAACTGGCATTGGATACGCGTGACGGAGAGATCTTGAACCTGGATACGAACTCTACCATGTCGGACATGATGTCCGATGTAGATTCGGGACCGGTGTGGAGCATCCTCGACCAGCAGGGCACGCAGAATGTGATGCGGTCGGCTCTGGGTGAAGCCGCCAAGGTTGCCGACTACGACACCATCAAGAAGCGCCTGCTCGGTTCGCGCTACACCATGAGTTTCACCGGTGGAGTGAACTTCGATCTGACCGTGGTTACTTCCGATTCTCTGAGCGCGGCGACACTGTCGTCTCTGGTAAAGGCCGGCTTGCTTTACAAGAAGATGAGCGCCAGCGCCTCGGAAAAAGTGGCGATGGATAATAGCAGCGTGGATTCCGACGGCTCAAACGTGGCGTTTCACTTCAAAGCCAACGATCAACAGTTCCAGTCGTTGATGCACTCGGAGCTGTTTACCGCGGTTTCGCACTAAAGCAAGCGCAAAACGCAAAACTCACCACGGAGGCACTGAGACACGGAGAAAACCGGGTCTCGGTGCTTTTGTTTCTAGACAGATTCCTCGTCATGCCGCCTATTTTGATTTCTGGGCGGCGCGCTTTTTTCGCGCCCAGCTTTCCTTCACAACCTGTTGTCCGCGGCCGATGGCCAGAGCATCTTCTGGAACGTCCTCGGTGATGCACGATGCGGCGGCAACGTAGGCGCCTTTGCCTACACGCACGGGCGCGACAAGCGTGCTGTCGCTGCCAATAAATGCACCGTCTTCGATCACGGTGGTGTGCTTGTGGACACCGTCGTAGTTGCAGGTGATGGTTCCGGCACCGATGTTTACACCTGCACCGATTTCAGCATCGCCCAAGTAAGTAAGGTGATTGGCCTTCGATCCCTTGCCCAGCTTGATTTTCTTGGTCTCAACAAAGTTGCCGACGTGTGCGCCTTCTCCGATGTCGCTGCCCGGGCGTAGGTGAGAATAAGGGCCCAGGACGGCACCCAGTCCGATGCGGGCCTCTTGCAAAATGCAGCCGGGACGAATCAGGACGCCGTCGCCAATTTCAGAATCGTGAATCACCGAGTAGGAGCGAATGCGGCAAGACGTGCCGATGCGGGTTCTTCCGAGAATCTGCACGAAGGGTTCGATCACTGTGTCCGCGGCGATTTCAACATCGTTATCGATCACGCAAGTGGCGGGATAGAAGATAGTGACACCCTCAGCCATTAGCTCGTCACACTTGCGCATGCGCATCTGGGAGTCGATCAAAGAAAGCTCCGCACGCGTGTTGGCGCCGAGAACTTCCGCGGGGTTTTCGGTTTTCCAGACGACGACGCGTTGCTTCGCCTTGCGCAAAACTTCGGCCATGTCCGTTAGGTAGTACTCGCCGTGCGGGTTGGCGGTGGAGATTTTCTTAATGTACGAGAACAATTGCGGAACAGCGAAAACGTAAAAACCGGCGTTGATTTCGCGGATCTTTTTTTGAGCCGGGCTCGTCGATTTTTCCTCGAAGATGGCCTGGACCTCGGCGCTACGGGCGCTTTTGCGCAGAACGCGGCCGTATCCGGTCGGATTGTCGAGGTCGGCGCTGAGCAAAGTCATTGCGGCCTGTTCATCGAGATGGAAGTTGAGCAGGTTGGCGATGGTTTGAGGAGTAATCTGCGGGGCGTCGCCGGAGAGGACGATCACGTGGTCGTATTCAGAGAGCGCCTTCTGCGCGACCATGAGAGCGTGACCGGTGCCACGCTGCTCGGATTGCAGGACGAAATTGATGCCGGTGGGAGCGACGGCGCTGCGGACGCGGTCGGCTTCATGGCCGATGATGGCAAAGATGTCATTTGCCGGGACGACCCGAGTAGCCGCGGCAATTACATGCGCTAGGAGCGGCTTACCGCCCACTTCATGCAGGACCTTGGGAAGTTGCGACTTAAGCCGCGTGCCCTTCCCCGCGGCCATGATGGCGACGGCGACACGGGGCGCTGCGCCGGAAATCTTTGAAGAATGTGCCTTACTGGATCTCATCATTCGCCTCACTATACCTTGAGCCGAAGCCGTACAGAAGATAGATTCGAGATTCCGGAACGGGTAGCAATTTCCCGCACCACAGCATAGAATCCTCACGCAAAGGTTGGCAGCAATTAAACATCAATCGAATGGAGGATGGATGCCGAAATACGTCATAGAGCGCGAGATCCCCGACGCGGGGAGTCTAACGCCGGAGCAGGTGCTAGCAATTTCGCAAAAATCATGTGGCGTTCTGAAAAACCTGGGGCCGCAGATTCAGTGGCTCGAGAGCTACGTCACGCAGGACAAAATCTACTGCGTCTATATCGCCCCCAATGAAGCGATGGTGCGAGAACACGCAAAACAGGGCGGCTTTCCCGCGAACCGCGTTTCTGAAGTGAAGCGGATGATCGACCCGACGTCCGCGGAAGCTTGACGCTTGCCGGCTAGAGCCCCAGCCCTCCATCCACAGCCAGAATCTGTCCGGTAATGAATTGTGGCGCGGTCGCAAAGAACAGGACCGCTGCCGCGATTTCATCGCCGCTGCCATTGCGCAGCATCGGAGTCTGCTTCGCCATGCGGCGCATGAAAGATGCTGCTGCTTTCTCGCCCAGATCGATCATGCCGGGCGCGACCGCGTTGACGGCAATCTCCGGGGCCAGAGCTTTTGCCATGACTTTGGTCAGCATGTGCAAGGCGGCCTTGGATGAACAATAGTGGGCATGTGTAGGCCAGGGACGCAGGCCGCCCAGCGATCCCATGTGAATGATCTTGGCTTCGATCGCTTCCGAGCGCTTTGCCCCCGTTCGTTTTCGCCGCATCCACTTCAGCGCTTCCCGCGAGACCAGGAATGGTCCACGCGTATTTGACGCGAACATGTCATCCCACTGGCGCACGGTTAGACGTTCGAAATCGGCAGTGTTGTAGTTCGCGGCATTGTTAACCAAAATGTCGATGCGGCCCAGTTCTTGTCCTGCGTCTTTCATCATCGACTTAACGCTGGCTTCGTCGGTGATGTCGCAATGCAGCGCAAAAGCGCGCACGCCAAAGCTGGAGAGGTCCACGACCGTACGTTGCGCTTCGCGGGCAGAATTACAAAACGTGATCGCAACGTCGGCGCCAGCTTCGGCCATCGCAAGAGCGGAAGCGCGCCCCAGACGCTTGGCCCCGCCGGTGATGAGGCATGCTTTGCCGCGCAGAGGTTTGTGGTCGGAAGTCATTGTCGGATTTTACTCCTGAACCGGGAGGGCTATTCCGCGCGGGGTTTCAGGCTCCTTTTCTCTTGCCAGAAGGGGATGCAGTGACGTTACAATCGCGGCGTGACCGAGGCTCGCCAGGTCGTGATTTACTCGCGCAAAGGATGCCATTTGTGCGAAGTGGTGAAGGAGAGCCTGACGAAACTCTCGCGCCGTGGCGGCTTTACCTGGATGGAAGTGGATGTGGATAGCGACACCGAACTGCGGCGGCAGTTCAATGACGAAGTGCCAGTCGTCTTCATCGACGGGCGCAAAGCCTTCAAGTACCGCATGGACGAGCGGGAATTTCTGCGCCGACTGGCTGGTTAGGGCTACTCGGCGCTTTCCGCTACAATCATCCCCGGCCATGCTGCGCACCCAGCTTTACGCTGATCCCCAAAATATTTTCGTGCATGATGCGGTTCTCGCCTCCTGCCGCAAGCACGCTCAGAAGACGGCGCTGGTGGATATTTCCAGCGGGCGCCGACTCACCTATGCGGAATATGGAGAAACGGTGGAGGCTCTGGCGCGCGGGCTGGTTGCGGTCGGGGTGAAGCCTGGAGAAGTGGTTGCCATCTTTCTATGTAACTCTTGGGAGTTCTGTGCTGCGTATCATGCCGTAACCTTGGTTGGCGCAATTCCAACACTGCTGAATCCGACCTACCGCGAGCGCGAGGTTCGTTATCAGTTGGGGAATTCGGGTGCGGTCATGCTGATCACCGATGGCCCGACCATTTCCGGCATCAATCTTGGAAAGTTGCCGAATCTGCGGCGGGTGTTTTGCACGCGAGAGCAGGGAAGCGGAAGCGAGCCGTTTTCCGATCTGCTGAAGCCGGGGAGTGCTAAGCTTCCAAAACCCGATCAGCCATCGGATGAGACTTTGGCGGCGCTGCCATATTCGAGCGGCACCACCGGGCTGCCCAAGGGCGTGATGCTCTCGCACTTCAACCTGGTGGCGAACGTATACCAGCTTCTAGGGCCGCACGGTGCACCACTCAGTCTCGCGGACACGTTGCTTTGCTTTTTGCCTCTGTATCACATCTATGGACTGAACGTAGCGCTAAATCACATGCTGATGATGGGAGCGACGCTGGTGTTGATGCCGCGCTTCAACGTGGGGCAGGTAACTTCGCTTCTCACTGAGGAATCGATTACCACGATGCTCATGGTGCCGCCGGCGATGAATGCGCTATGCCTGGCGGCGGAAGCGGGGCAGTTCCCTAAAGATCACTGCGTGCAGTGGGTGAAATCCGGGGCCGCACCGCTGGCGCCGGATCTCCCGCGAAGATTCACGGCGCTGACAGGTGTTCCGGTGGTTCAGGGATATGGCATGACGGAGGCCTCTCCGGTAACGCATGTTGGTTATCTGGAGCCGGAGTTGTATCGGCCGGACTCCATCGGGCATCCGCTGGCGCAGACGGAGTGCCGGGTGATTGGCTCACAGAATATGGACGCTTCCGCGAGCGATACAGCTGAAGTTGCTGACGGTGAGCCGGGAGAGCTAGTTATGCGCGGCCCGCAATTCATGCGGGGATACTGGAACGAGCCTGAGGCTACCGCTGCTGTGCTACGCGACGGATGGTATTGGTCTGGCGACATTGTCACGCGCGATGGCGAGGGTTTTTACCGTGTCGTCGATCGCCGCAAAGAGATGATTAAGTACAAGGGATTTCCGGTAGCGCCGGCGGAAGTGGAAGCGGTATTGCTGGAGCATCCGGCGGTGCGGGAGTGCGGAGTGGTGGGACGCCCCGACGCGGCGGCCGGCGAAATCCCGGTGGCGTTCGTCGCGTTACGCGACGGCTTTACCTCCTGCCGGAAGATGGAAGAAGAGTTGTGCGCCTTTGTTGCTGATCGGCTTACTCACTATAAACAGCCGCGGGAGGTGCACTTTGTTGAGGTCGTCCCCAAAACGGCTTCCGGAAAGATTCTCCGGCGCGATTTGCGGCAATTGATTCTCTGAAATCCTCAATCCAGGGCGAGGGCGCAGCAGAATCCAGGGCGTGACATCGAATTAACAATTTCCTGACAATTTCCTGACAATCACTTTTCGGCCTGAGGCCAAACTAGGGCTTGTGCGGGTCAGTCATTCCCCGCCGTTCTGCCCCATTCCACTCGCAGATTCCAGGAGGACAACAATGAAAATATTTAGCAAGGTCAAAATTTGCACCATGGTACTAGCGCTGGTCGTTGTTGGCGGATATCGGGCCAACGCGCAGGGAAACCGTTTGAAGCCGGCGGGCATTTCCGTGGTCGCGTCCACCGTTCCGGCCAACGGCGATGTGAACCCTTACGGTATCGTCCGCGTGCCGAGAAGCAAGGGCGCGCTGGTTGAGGGAAACATTCTGGTCAGCAACTTCAACAACAGCTCCAACCTTCAAGGGACGGGCACAACTATTGTGCAGATTGCGCCGGATGGCACGGTCGCGCAGTTCGCCCAGATCGTTGCCAGCAGTTTGCCCGGTCCCTGCCCCGGCGGCGTGGGTTTGACCACGGCTTTGTCGGTCCTGCGCAGTGGTTGGGTGATCGTTGGCAGCCTGCCTACGACCGATGGTACGTCGGCAACGGCGCGGGCCGGATGCCTGCTGGTGCTGGATAGTAACGGCAACGTTGTGGAGACATTTTACGGTTCGCTGATTAACGGCCCGTGGGATATGACGGCACTGGATGCAGGAAGCAGTGCAGACTTATTCGTTACCAACGCCCTGAATGGAACCGTGAAAGCTGGCGGCAACGTCGTGCATGAAGGAACGATAACGCGATTGACACTGACTGGCTTGTTCGGAGCGATGCCGACTTTGCAGGCGATTACGGTGATCGGATCCGGCTTCTCCGAGCGTACTGATCCCGCAGCGCTCGTGATTGGGCCGACCGGCTTGGGTCTTAGCGCAAATGCCGATACGCTGTACGTGGCCGACAGTCTCAACAATCGCGTAACCGCCATTCCGGACCCGGTATTTCGCGTAACCTCTGCGGGAACCGGCGCAACTGTCACGCAGGGTGGTTTCCTCAACGATCCTCTCGGCCTCACGGTCGGGTTGAATGGCAACATCCTGGCGGCAAATGGAAACAACGGCTACCTGGTGATCATCACCCCCGACGGCGATCAACTCCGGGAAAACCTTTTGGATGACAACGGAACTCCGCCGGGAGCTGGAGCACTATTTGGACTGGTCCCGGTTATGGGGCAAGGTCTTTACTATGTGGACGACGCGACCAACACTTTGAATCTCTTCAATTGAAGTTTGTCGTGCGGGAGCGCTCCAGAAATTGCCACGGTGCGCTCCCGGCACAAGAACGCCAGCGTTCTTGGATCTGTCCCCCCTCCGGCCCCATCGTTCTGGAGGGTGGATTTTTGTTTTGAGTGAAATTCGAAAAAGCGATTCAAGCCATCGCTTTTTAGGACCGGCTTCCCGTTGCTTTGCCGGTACTACTTACGGTAGTATTCGTTCCCCATGTTCCGAATCACGCTCTTATTCCTGCGTCGGCTACTGCTGCCGCTGGTAGTGTTTGTTGGCTTCAGCCTGATGTGCGTGCTGGTGTACCGGCGGCTGGAGGGACTGGCCTGGCAGGACGCTCTGTTCTGGATGATCCAGCCGCACGCCATCGATCCCACGCGCGTGCGCAACGCCACCAAACTATTCTCGATCTTCGTATATGTGGGTGTTTTTGGATTTCAGATCTGGATAGCGGAACGGGTAGCGGTCACGATCTTCAACCGGCAAGGCGCGGAGGCCTGGAGAACCATGGTAAACGACGTAAGCATCGATAAACTGCACGATCACTTCATCATTTGCGGCTATGGGCAAGTGGGCCGGACGGTGGTGGATCAGCTGAACCGCCTGAAGATTCCTTTTGTGCTGATTGAAACGAACGAAGGCTTGTGCCACGAACTGCTGAAGGAAAAAGTGCTTACGATCCAGGGTGATGCCAAACGGCATGATGTGCTGCTCTCCGCCGGGATTGAGCGGGCGCGGGGCGTGTGTATTGTGATCGACAACGATGCCGACAATCTATACATCACGGTGACGGCGAAGTCACTGAACCCGAAGGCGCGCATCATTACGCGCGCGGGGCAGTCCCGCTACGCGCAGGCGATTCGCAATTCGGGGGCGGACGAGGTAATCATTCCGGAGTACGAAGGTGGGCTGATGACCGGGCGTATGATCGCCAAGTTCTATCCGGATGCTCACCCAAACCTGGAGTGAACGATTTTCCCGCAATCCGTACACCGCCTTCCGCCCCAAGGCAGCTTGGTGGAACTTTTTCCGCGGATATTCGTAACTATTCATGACGCGGCGCCGGTTTTCCGGCGCGAATATCAGGAGGCGCTATGGATGGAAACTTTGTGGGGCTAGCTGCGGTGGTGATGATCTTTGGGATCCCGATGGCCGCCATGTACACGTTTTTCCGCGTGCGCAAGCTGCGCAGCGAAGAGCGGTTGGCGGCGATTGCGCGCGGCATGGATGTGCCGATGCAACAGGAGCTCTCGGAATCAGCGCGGTCGCGGCGCTCGGGAATTCTGACAGTGGCGGGTGCCATCGGATATATCGTGACCTTCACGTTGATCGGACGGGTTGAGCCTGACGCGATGATCGCGGCCACCTTCGGAGTGATTCCGCTGGCGATCGGCCTCGGCTTCTTTGTCGATTACGCGCTCATCCGGCTTGACGCGCGGGCGCATTGAAGCTGACGGGAAACCTAACTGCCGCCGAGAAATTTGTACTGAGCCTCGGTTAACGGAACGACGCTCAACCGGCCCTGACGCACGAGCGGAGAGTCGGCAAAGAGTTTGTGCGCCTTTACGTCGGCGAGGGTGACGGGTTCGGCCAGCGGCTTGCCAACTTTGATCTTCACTTGCGGATTCTTTGCATCCGATGGATCGACGGACACGACGGTCGCGGTTCCCACGGCGCTCTTTTCGTCGCCGGTGTGATAGATGACTAACTGTTCTCCGGGTTTCATCCCGCGTAGGTTCTTGACTGCGGCCGGATTGGTCACGCCGTCCCAGATGGTGGTGCCATCACGCTGAAGGTCGGCAAACGAATAGACGGTGGGTTCGGTCTTGAGAAGATATGGCATCGGCGAATTCTACTCGGCAGGCCGAGTCGACATCCAGCAGTAAATTACGTCAGCACAATCGAAGTCTAGGCCTATTGCGGTTTAGCGTTTGGGTCGGGAGGCGGTGAGTTGCCGTCTTTCTTCTCTTCGGGGTGGTTCTCGTAAATCGAGTACTGATTCGAGGGGCGCTTCAGCTTGATGGTGAAGTCCATCTTGGCCCGGTCGACGGTATAGTCGTTGCCGAAGGTCTGAAAGCCGGAAGCCATCACTTGGATCCGCAGTTTGCCGTAGGGAATCCCGTCGAAGCTGGTCTTGCCATCGGCGTCCGTTTTGACCTCGATGCCGCCCTTGCCCTGCTTTCCGTTGTTTTCTACCGCGTGCATAATCACGATGGCGCTGCGAACCGGCTTGCCGTTGTCATCTTTCAGAACGAGAAAATTCAGCACCGCGGTAGGTCCCTCATCGTCGTCACGCTGCGCGCTGGCCACAGCGACAAGAGCGACAATCACCAGCAGGTAGGCAAGCACCCGAGTCCGTAGTTTCTGTCTTCTCATCTTGAACGATATCTTACCCCGTTCACGCCGGCACATTCTAGCGGGGGTGATGGATTCGAAAAACACTCGAGTGCATGCCAGAGTCAGGATTTGCGAGCGGAGCGGCTTTTGGGTTCTACCTCGGTGGCTTGGGTTGTGAGTTGCATAATGTCGCTGGCGACGCGGGTGGTGTTGTGGCGGGCCACCCCGGCCTCTTCCAGATAGTCGCCGAGCACCGGGATCACGCCGAGAGCTTCGATGGCATCGAGGTCGGCGACGATCTGGCAGGCGCCTTCCTTCGCATACTTTGCCTTCAATTCCACGGAAACCGGCGTGCGATTGATCAGCGCGTAGTCGAATATCTGCTGGTGAGCATGGTTGTTGAGAGCTCGAATGTGGTCGGCGGCAGTGAGGCCGAGGCTCTCGTTGGCCTGCGTCATCAGGTTGCAGACATAAACCTTGATGGCCGGCGAGTTGACGATGGCATCGGCGATGCCATGCACCAGCAAATTCGGGATGAGGCTGGTGAACAGGGAACCGGGGCCGATGCTGATGATATCGGCGCGGGCAATGGCCTCGAGAGTCTGCGGTAGAGGATCGACATCGGCGGGAACGAGAAAAAGTTCCTGGATGCGAACTTTGCTGGCCGTGATATTGGTTTCACCGCGCACGCGAGTGCCGTCCTCCATCAGCGCTTCCAGTTCGATATTGGAAGTGGTTGCGGGATGAATGTGGCCGCGGGTGAGCAGAATTTCGGAAGACAAGCGTACGGCCTCGGAGAAATCGTGCGTGATGGAGGTCAGAGCGGCCAGAAACAGATTGCCGAAGCTGTGACCCTCAAGACCGGATCCTTTGTCGAAGCGATGCTGGAAAAGCTGGGAAAGAAGAGCTTCATCCTCGCTGAGGGCGACGATGCAGTTACGAATATCGCCCGGAGGAAGCATGTTGAGTTCCTTGCGCAGGCGTCCGCTGGAGCCGCCGTCGTCACTGACGGTAACGATCGCGCATAGGTCGCGAATGACGGGCGTATCAGGTTGAGCCGCAGCCAACTCCGCCGGAGTGAGAGCGAAGCGTTTGAGTCCCTTCAGCAGAGTAGAGAGACCAGTGCCGCCGCCGATGGCAACGACGCGAAGGCCGCGCTCGCGTGCAGCCTTCTCCAGGGACAACAACTCAGTGATTCTGGGTGCCATCGACGAATCTCGATTGCCGCGCTAGTAGGATTCGTCTTCCGGGAAGGACGATTCCGCTGAAGACGAGTCTGTGCCAGGGTCTGGATACAACAGTTCGGTAAAGCGAGGATCTTCCGCCAGATTATGGAAGTCCGAATCGTTGCGCGCCTGGTAGCGCAGAGTGGTGTTCAGGCGAAGCGCCTCATCCAGATGCTTGAGCGAGTCTTCCACGTGGCCGGTAAGACAATCGAGAGCGGCTAAACCGTAGACCACGAAATCAGTCTTCGGCGCCTGCTTGAGCAATTTCTCGATGTGCTCTCGCGCGGTGATGTAATCGCCTACATTCATCAGGGAGACGGCGAAATCGAAATGCTCTTCCACGGTCTTGAACTGCGTGGTGGTTGAGCGTTCGAGGTGCTGGTTGCAGATGCTGAGATGAATGGTCGCCCGATCCGTCAACTCCTTGCTGGGGCCGGCGAGCACCTTCTGAAACAGCGGTTTCGCCTTGTCAAACTTGTGCTCCTGCAAGGCCCGCAGACCGGCCTCGTAATTTTGCAGAGCCTGGGTGACGCGCGGGTCGTCCGCAATGGATGACTTCTTTGGGGTAGCCTTCTGAGCCATGTGAAGAATTTTTCCTGTGCTCGTCGTAGTTGAGACTCCTGGGCCTTCATGGTTGAAGAGCCGATACGTAAGTATCACTCAAATGGTGGGTTGAGGGCAATTAACGGGAACAGTACCCAGTACCCAGCCAATGCGCGCGGAGTAGGCCTCTAAATCAGATCAGTTTTTCTGGGTACTGGGTACTAGCTACTGGGTACTAGCTTCTAATTAATCGACGCGGCTGTATCCAGATCGATCTTTCTCCAATCGCCGCGGATGATGCCGGCGCGAATCTGGGTTGCGGTCTTGCCTGCCTTGTGCTGCTGGTAGGAGTAATACAACTCCTTAAGGCAGGTGGAACAGCGTGCGCCGTGCGTGTTCTCGTAGCAGCTATGCAGGCTGTTGTGGCCCATGCGGTCGCAATAGCAATAGCAAGGCTGCTGGTGGAGCACGGTCGGAATCTTCGCCGCCAGTTCATACGCGTGAGTCTGGTAGGGATATTGCGCGTCGGCTCCCCACAACTGGTCTTTGGTAAGGATGGGAGGAAGTTTGGTTCCCTTCGGCGGAGGGCCCGCATTATAGGCGGGGATGCCTGTTCCTTCTTCTTCCTGCGGAGCAGCCCAAACCGAGGTCAGGGTCAGGGTCACGAACAATAGCAAACTTAGGGTTAGAGCGCGGTGGATGAACTTATTTTGCAGCAGGCGGCTTGGCATCATGATGGTCTCCCGATATCGATTCGAAGTGGGTTAGAAAGGCGATGCCTGACAGTTCAGAATGTCGCTGGCCGTCCACACCCCCGCCATACCGCCACTGCTGTAACC
>JBAPQU010000223.1:0-12964 GCA_049280795.1 Candidatus Sulfotelmatobacter sp. | reverse complement strand
GGTTGCGTCGCCGCCCTTGTTGCTTGCCAGCGCAATCGACGCCACCTGCGACGATCCCGAACAGGCCACAAAGGCTTTGCTTGAATCGGGCAGAATGGCGATGTCCTCGGGCTGCTGGCAAACCGGCAGGGTCGCCCGCACACGCAGGAGCTTCGCGTCGATGACGGAAACCGTGTTGTCGCCGCGGTTTGAAACTACCACCGTCGCGCCATCCGGCGAAACCTTTGCCAGTCCTGGTGACGCGCCCACTCGCAGGTTGCCGATCACCACGCGCTTCTCCAGATCGATCACCGAAACATTCGCCGACCCCGAATTTGCCACATAGGCGCGCTTGCCATCTTCCGCAACATCAATGAAATATGGCGCGCCGTGAACTCCGATCGTGGCTACGACGGAGTTCCTCTCAGCATCGATCACGCTGACATTGTTCGATCCGGTATTTACGGCGTAGATTTCATTTTTCCTGCTGTTGGCGGCAATCCCGGTAGGCGCCGTGCCCACAGCAATCGTCTTCGCCAGTTCGAATGTCCGGAGATCGATCACGCTGACCGTGTTGCTCTTGCCATTGGTAATGTAGGCGTACTCGCGATACGCCGGGCCATAATCTGGCAGCGTGCTTTCGCGGAAGTACCACCAGCCGAAGCCGCCCAGCAGTGGAATCAGAACAATGATGATGAGGAGTTTTCGCAAGATGAGGATGAGGTCTCGACTAAGAACTAAGACTGCCCCTAAGAGCGTTCCTTACAAACCGCAGCCTAACGGGGCGCGGCTTCCACCACGCTTTGCGGAATGGCTTGCTGGGATGCCGCTCGTTCCTTCAATTCGCTGGTCAATGACGTTGCCTTCTCGTCGGATACCCGAATTTCTCCATCCAGAGCGACCATAAGCTTGCCCGAACCGGTTCCCTGAAATTGAGCGCGCTGCAGCTTGGCGTAGCCTTGTGCCGCGGGAGGAAGCGTTACTTTGAAGTCGCCGCTCTGCCGTACCACCGCAAGAAGCGATTCTTTAATTTCGTCGCGCAATGTTTCTCCCAGCGACGCTGAGCGCAACAACTCGCCGACCAATCCCTCCGCGTCAATGCGCTTCATCTCCGGCACCAGCCGCAACGTGCCGTCTTCGCCCACGGCGGGCGTGAGCTTCACCTCGATGGTGGCGTTGCCTTCCGCCATTTCGGTGCCCGGTCCCTTGCCAAAGCACGCCCAGCGCTCAAAGTGCAATTGCACATCCACCAGGCTGGCCGGCTCCGCGGGGGTGAGGGTGGCGTTCCGAATCGTAATCTGTTCGCCGCAGCGGTCCGCTTTTTCAAGTTGGTTGCGGAGGACCTCTGTAATTTCGTGTTGCAGATCCGAAAGATCGGCCGTCAGTTCAAGTTTGAATGTGTTCTGTCCGCCTTCAGCCACGCCTCTCGAGACTAGTCCAGATGTGATGATATCGATGGGCTGGTTAGCGTACGCGATTGAATTCTTCACGGGCGGAAGATTGAACGCGAACTGCTGGCCGGAATTGGCACTCGCAATACTCATCTCCTCTCCCAGATCGAGTTGATCGTGCTGGAAATTCGAGAGAGCGTGCTCCAGACTCTGCGCCGAACTTGGCAACGCTGCAACGGCCGCTTTGGCCTCAACGGCCTGATCCAACGCTTTCGCCGGCTGCGCCAGCTCGGAATCCGCCTTGACCAGCCGCTTGGTCATTTCCTTCAGACCTGATTTCTGTGCGTCGGAGAATCCGTCCAGAAACTTCTTGTTTTCACTCCGCGCCCTTTCGATCGCCTGCGCCACCTTCGCGCTGCGGTTTCCGATCTCAGCTGCGTTGTTCTCTTTATTGAGTTGAGCCACAAGGTCTTGTAATTCTGCGCTGGCATCCGTGGTTCTCTTTAGCATCGCTACATAATCGATGATCTGCTGGCTGGTTGCTTGCACAGCCAGTACTTCGTGAAAATCCTTCAAGTCATCCTTCTCATCCACGCCGCTCGCGTGGTTTCCTCCACTCAACCCAGTTCCGCCCGCAGCACCGCCCCCAACATGACCCCCGCCTCCGCCGCGCTGGGCGAACATAGCGCTGGGACAGGCCAGTAGCGCGGCGACTAAAATGATCGTCTTCAACATAAAACTACTGCCCACAATATGAAACATAGCCCAGTTTCTCACTAACTTGCGCAATCCCCTAATTTTCTATTGTCGGTGCGAGAACTTCTCCGGAGCCTCCAGCTTGGCTCAGCTCCTCAAAAAACGCCACTAACTTTACAGTTCTTTGCACAGATGGAAGTCGATAACCTATTCGTTGGCGAGGATCGCTTCGGTCCCATGCTTAGAAATGTGTGTCTTATAGCCTCGGTTGGATAACCTTCAGCCCTCGTACTCGGGCAAAATGACGTTGGTTGAAAGTCGCTACGGCGCTTCCGCATTCCAAAGCGGTGGCTGCCACGATCAGATCATAAAAGCCGATCATTGCGCCGGAGGAATCCAAATCCGCCCAAATGCGGGCGTGTTCAAGTGCAGTCGTCTCAGTATAGGGAAGGATCTTCACCAAACTCAGTATTTTGAGAATATAGTCTTGCCGCTCACCCCTGTACGCGCTCGATGCACGCTCTACGCCATGCCACAACTCAGCGATCGTAATCGCCGCAATCTGGATCTCCTCGTTCCCCTCGGAAGCCAGCCAACGGCTGAGGTCGAAGGTTCCTCGTTCGCCTCGGATAATGACGTCGGTGTCCAGAATTATTGCCACTTGTCTTCCGGGGCCTGGAGAATCTTACGTCCTTTCTGCAAGTCGCTGTGCCAGGCCTTTGCGTTCACGGTTGACAACTTAACCTCGTGCAATGCTTCCGCCAATTCTTTGGCCGTGCATGTTTTGCTGTCATGGGGCACAATGCGCGCGACAGGCGTGCCGTTCTTGAGCAGAACGAAAGTCATATTCTGGTAACGGACACGGTTCACGCAATCGGCGAAGTTACGGGCGGCGTCGGTGACTGAAATCGAGGTCTTTTTCATAAAATCAGATTATCTGATTATACACAAAACGAGCCATCGACGGCTGCAGTCGGGCAACCGGACGGAGCGTCTTTGCCAATCTCTCGTCTCCAAGGTGATATACTCCCTGACCGAACCAGAGGTGGGCAATGAGCATGTATCGTGTTTTCGGGCCATTCGAGATACCGAGAGACGGTGCCATGGTCGATAACCACGCGAAGAAGATGTTTTGGGGAGGGGTGGAGCAGGGGAACGCGCGCCTCTCTGGCGCTGTGGGTTGCTATGTTTTTGCAATTCGTGCAGCGAAAGGATCCCGACCATGGTACGTGGGAAAAATGGAAAAGGGCAGCTTCAGGGGCGAGGTTTGTACGCCTCATAAACTCCTCCTCTACAACGAGGCACTTCATCTGCGAAAAAAGGGGAAGCCCCTGCTTTATTTCATTGCGAAGAGCACGAAAGGCGGTAAATTTTCCAAGCCCAGAAAGGGGGGTATTGGCGATATCCGCGCGCTTGAGAATCTGTTGATCGGGACATGCCTGCTTCGAAACCATAAGCTTCTGAACGCAAAACAGACTAAGCACCTGCGCGGTATTGTCGTCCCGGGATACATGAACGAGCAGCCCGGTGCACGTTCCAAGCCGGCAAAGGGATTGGCCAAACTTCTAGGCACGTAGTTCGGCTGTAGCAGTCTCCTTCACCCCAATCCCCGGCACAGTTCGTCCCACCACGCTTGCAATCTGGCGCACCTGCTTCATCAGTTCATCGAACTGGTCGGGAAACAGCGACTGGGGACCATCCGACATCGCCTGATCGGGATTGTTGTGTACTTCAACCATCAGGCCGTCAGCGCCTACGGCTACAGCCGCGCGCGACAGTGGAGTAACTTTATTTCGTTTGCCCGTTCCGTGGCTGGGGTCGACAAAGATCGGCAGATGGCTCAAACGCTGTACCGCCGGCACCACGCTTAGGTCGAGGGTATTGCGGGTGTGGTCGGCGAAGGTGCGCACGCCGCGCTCGCACAGCGCCACGTTGTAATTGCCTTCACTCAAAATGTATTCCGCCGCCATCAGAAATTCTTCCAGCGTCGCCGACATGCCGCGCTTCAGCAGTACGGGCTTCCTCGCGCGTCCGGCGCGCTTCAGCAAAGAAAAATTCTGCATGTTGCGCGCGCCGATCTGGATCATGTCCGCGTACTCCTCCACCAGATCAAGCGATTCGTTATCAATCGCTTCCGTAATAATCTTCATGCCATACTGCTGCCTGATCTCCGCCATGATCCGCAGCCCTTCTTCGCCCAGCCCCTGGAAAGAATAAGGAGACGTACGCGGCTTGTAAGCGCCGCCGCGGAAGAATTGCGCTCCGGCACGATGCACGCGCTCGGCCACGGCAAAGGCCTGCTCACGGTTTTCGATGGCGCACGGTCCTGCCACAATCGCTAATCCGGGGCCGCCGATCATGGCCTCGGTACCGGCAAAGCGGATCACCGTGTTGTCTTCCTTCACATCGCGGCTCACCAGTTTGTAGGGCTTCGAAACCTTGATGACTTCCTGCACGCCAGCCATCTCTTCCAGCGTGCCCTGCTCGACTTCACCCTTGTTTCCGGTAATGCCGATTGCAGTACGCTGCGCGCCCGGCATAGCATGCGCGCGATAGCCCAGCTTCTCAATTTTCTGGCAAACCAGGCGCACCTGTTCTTCCGTAGCCTGTGCCTTCATCACGACTAACATAGATTCCCCTTAGATGAACCAGTGGGGACAGCCGCCCCCGGCTGTCCATGTCGAGCGAAGCTCGACTAGCTTTCTCGCTGTTCAGTCCCGCCCATCAAGTTTACTTCGCTCACTCCTGCACCGCAAACGCGACATTTCCCGGAGCTTCTGAGTCTCAAAGCGCCTGCCAGCATCCAAATACATCGACGTTTCAAATTCCTCCGGAGTCCTCCTCATGAAAGCAGCTGTTGTGCCCTCCGTAAATGGTAAGTGGGAAGTTAAACAGTGGGAAACCCCCAAGGCTGGACCCAATCAAGTCGTCATGAAGATTCACGCCAGCGGTCTTTGCTATACCGATGTGCATCTCACCCACGGCTTGTTTCCCCTGCAATTCCCTCGTGTGCTCGGCCACGAACCGGTCGGCGAAATTGTCGAAGTAGGCCCTGGCGTTACCTCCCGTAAAGTTGGAGACCGCGTCGGCGTGGGCTGGGTACAAAAAGGAGATGGAACCTGCGAGTGGTGTTTGCGGGGCAAGAAGGAACTATGCCAGAACCCGACTTCTACCGGGATCAACTTGCAAGGCAGCCACGCCGAATACATGCTGGCTTATGCCGATGCGACTATGCCTCTTCCCGCAACTCTCAGCTACGAGCAAGCCGCGCCCATTTTTTGCGCCGGTTATACCGTCTGGAGCGGCCTCCGGCTCGCCGATCCCAAGCCGCATGAGCGTGTCGCTGTCGTCGGCATTGGCGGCCTCGGCCATCTTGCGCTGCAGTATTCCAAGGCCTCAGGTTTTGACACCATTGCCGTCACCAAGAGTAAAGATAAAGAAAAAATGATTCGCGACATGGGGGCTGACGAAGTGGTCGAGAGTGGCGAAAATCTTCTGGCCGCAGGTGGCGCCGATGTCCTTCTCGCCACTTCCAATTCCTGGTCGGCAACTGCCGAGGCCGCAAAAGGCATGCGCCCTGAGGGCCGCATCATTCTTATGGGGGTTGGCGACGAGCCCTTGAATTACACGCCCGAACTCATGTTCAAGCGCGTCCGCCTGATCGGCTCATCGCAAAACGGGCCCGAGTATCTTTATGAAGCACTCGACATCGCCGCCAAAGGAAAAATCAAAGTCGTGGAAGAAATCTACAAGCTCGACGACATCGCCAAAGCCTATGACCGCGTGGCCGAAGGCAAAGTCCGCTTCCGCGCAGTTATCACGATGAATTAATTAACAAACTACGGATGAGTAAGGAGGCCTTATGAGCACACAATCGCAAGAGATCTCCGCAAGTCTAAGTGGGACGGTTTCGCTGGGCGGTGAACTCACTGTCAATCGTTTGGGATTTGGCGCCATGCGCATCACCGGGGAGGGAGTTTGGGGTCCGCCGAAGGATCGTGCGGGAGCGCTCGCGGTACTGCGGCGCGCCGTTGAACTGGGTGTCAACTTCATTGACACCGCCGACTCCTACGGTCCCGGCGCCAGCGAAGAACTCATTGCCGAAGCCCTGTCGCCGTATCCGAAAGATTTGGTGATTGCAACCAAGGGCGGATGGAACCGTCCCGGACCGAACCAGTGGACGCACGACGCCAGCCCCGAACATCTGCGCAAGGCGATCGAGGGCAGCTTGAAGAGGCTACGCCTGGATCGCATTGACGTATACCAACTCCACGCTCCCGACCCGGTGACTCCGTTCGACGCATCGGTTGAGGCTCTGGCCGAGCTGCGCAACCAGGGCAAGATTCGTCTGGTCGCGCTTTCCAATGTCACGCGAGAGCATATTGAGCGCGCACTGAAGATCGTGCCCATTGCTTCCGTGCAGAATCGTTACAGCTTTGCCGATCGCGAATGGGATAACGTTGTCGATTTTTGCGAACAGCGCCGCATCGCATTCATTCCCTGGTTCCCGCTAGGCGCTGGCAAGGGCGTCAACGACACACTGATCGATATTGCCAAGGCGCATAAGGCTCAGCCATTCCAGGTTGCGCTCGCCTGGCTGTTGCAGCGTTCCCCGATCATGCTGCCGATCCCGGGCACATCTTCGGTGGAGCATCTCGAAGAAAATCTGGGCGCGGCATCACTGCGATTAACTGCCGATGAATTTCGACAGCTCGCTGAAGCGAAACGCTTAGATGTGAAGCATCGAGGTTAGGCAACGGGGAGCCTTAGACCGAGAGAATCCGTCGTTGAGACGTTGTCGGGCAATGCCTCTACGAACAGAATCGACGGCATCCGTTATCGTTATACTCGTCCCATGCCGCGTTCCATTGCCCGCGAACAAGATATGCTGCACCACCGGGCTCCGAAATCGCTGCCACGCCTGACCTCCCGCCGCATCGGCATTCACACGTCCACTGCTGGGGGCGTGTTCAATGCCGCCGAGCGCGCCTATCGGCTAGGTTGTAACACCTTGCAGATTTTTTCTTCCAGCCCGCGGCAGTGGGCTCCCTACGAGTTGAGCCGGTTCCACTGTGAGGAGATGAGCCGTCTGCGCGCGAGGTACGATCTCAAGCCGCTGGTGATTCACACCAATTATCTGGTGAACCTCGCCAGCTCTAACGAATTGTTTCTGAAGAAGTCGATCGAGGCTTTCCGCGGCGAGATCGAACGCGCATTGTCTCTGTGCGCCGAGTATCTGGTTCTGCACCCGGGTTCGTTTCGCGGCGCTGACCGCGAACAAGGACTGTTGCGTACCTCCGTCGCCATTGCGGCCTCCACACAAGGGCTCGACCTTGCGCAGGGCGGCCTTACGATATTGATCGAAAACACTGCCGGATCGGAATTCTCCCTGGGCGGCGCTTTCGAACACGTGACGGAAATACTGGATCGTCTGCGCGGCATCGTTCCCATCGCCGCCTGCATCGATACCTGTCATACTCATGTTGCCGGATATGACATTGTTAGCGAAGAAGGCCTGCGCGGAACGTTAACGCATCTCGATGAAACGATTGGCCTGAACAATGTACGCGTAGTCCATTGCAACGACGCGAAGGCTGCGCGCGGATCGAAGCTGGACCGCCATCAGCAGATCGGGAAGGGAACCATCGGCATTGAGCCATTCCGCATTCTGTTGAACGATCTTCGCCTGGCTCATGCCGCTTTCATCGCCGAAACTCCCATCGAAAAGCCCGGAGACGACCGTAGAAATATTGAGGCTCTGAAAAAGCTAGTGGCTTAATTGCGAAACTGCTGTAAGGACGCGGAGGAAACTTACGATGTAGCTTTACCGTTTTCACGATTGCGGCATCTTACTCCCATGATTTTCCAGCTTCTGGGCGCGATCCTCCTCCTAACCCTGTCTCTGGCTTTACCTCTCTTTGCACAATCAAATCCGTTGCCGGCCCAGAAATCCAGTCAAGGGGCTGCCCGATCTGCGGCATCGCCCGATCACGAAGTGCAAGTCGCGATGAAGAATGTCATGTATCACTTCACTGACCGCATGGCTGCGCACATCGTTCAGCTTCAGGGCCATCTCATTCCCACCAAACCCGGCGCAATCGTTGTCTTTGATGATACGAATTCATTCGTCCTCGCCGTGTCATCAGCCGAGATTGCCATCAGTTGCGCTTCGCTGGCGGAGGTCTTGAATGAAGATGTTTTTTCTTCTGCGGATGCTCCTATAAAAGACGTAAGCATTGAGAGCAAGAACAATCAACTGGTCATCAAAGGCAAGCTTCACCAGAAAGGAGACGTACTATTCGAAACCACAGGGACAATTTCCGCCGATCCGGATGGAAAAATCCGCCTCCACGCCGAGCACGTGAAGGCGGCACATCTGCCGGTGAAGGGCTTATTGGATTTGCTTGGACTTGATCTGGCGCGCCTGATCAATACCAAGAAAGTTCACGGAATCACCGCCGAGAAAGATGACCTGATCCTCGATCCGGAACAAATTCTCCCTCCGCCTCACATTCAGGGAAAGGTGACGGCGATTCGCATTCAGGGAAATGAAGTTGTGCAGGTCTTTGGCGCACTGCAGGCTTCGAATTTCGCCGCGAAACAGCCGGGTAATTACATGGCATATCGCGACGGCGATCTGCATTTTGGCAAACTTACCATGCAGGGAGCAGACTTGATTCTCATCGACATGGATACGCAGGATCCGTTCGATTTTTATCTTGCGCATTACAAAGAACAGCTCGTCGCCGGCTATACCAAGATGACACCGGACTTTGGCTTGCGCGTCTACATGCGCGACTACGACAGACTGCGAAATCGTCCTTCCGCAAGCGCTTCCGGGCAATGATCGCCGCTTTGCAATGTGCCTGACGGAGATTTTCGGAAATCCGGCAAAGAAGAGTCGTATGAGGGAAGAGTCTTAAGGCGGAGGCTGTGCAATTTTTGGCCGGTAAAGCAATGTGGGTTACGCAGAATTCCTTTCCAGAACTGCAATGAGATGCACATAGGCTGGCTCATCGGCGGATGCTAATTCCCGTAAACTATTGAAAGAACATGTTGTTATAGGTTTCTTGATCCGAAAAAACAATGGGCTCGCAATTGCAATGTCCGCAACGTTAATAAAGTCTATTAATGAAATGGACTTTGTGGCATAATCGCTGGCGCTGAAAATCTTCCGAATGGAGACTGTGCTGTGCAGGGAACGATAAGCCGCCCATCGCGAATGGTTTTCGAGCACAAGCGTTTGCAGAACAGCGTGGTTTTAGGCCGTTAATCTGGATCCCGCTTTAGGAAAGCTTCCCCCGGTTTTCCGCCATTCAGCAAACTCAAACCGCGGTCAGTGAAATGAAGGGAAACGAGTTTCTGTTGTAACCCCAGGATGTAATGCGTTCCACGAAAACTAAAAAAGGAGAGGATTGAATACCATGAAACGAACCAAACATCTATTTCTCACAGCTCTGACACTGGCGGCACTTTCCGCTGGTGTTTGGGCAGAAGAGCCGGCGTCAGGCGCACCGGCCGCCAACGGAAGCGCTGCAACTCCAGCGCCGCCGTCCATTACGGCCGCGGATGTACAGGCGCTGAAAGATGCGTTAGCCGCACAACAACTACAGATCGAGCGCCTAAGTCAGCAGTTACAAAGCCAGCAGGCGTGGCAGGCGCAGCAAGCCGCTGCAGCCAAGACGCAAGCTGCTCCCCAACAGGTAGCCGCACTTAGCAATGGAGTCGCGGTTCAGCAAGATGCTTCGCCCGGCCTTGGCCTCACCTCGCAGCAGACGGCGCCACCAGGCCCTGCGAATCCGCTGGAGAGCGCCGTTGTCTCGATTCACTTCCGGGGAATCACCATCACTCCTAGCGGATTTGTCGAAGCCGCATTTGTACGGCGATCGAGAGCCCTCGGAGCGGACTTAACCACTCCCTTCAACTCCCTGACCATGCCGGGCGCTTCGCAGAATCAGTTGTCGGAGTTTTTCGGCTCAGCCCGCCAGTCCCGGCCTACTATCTATGTCGATGGGCGTCTGAAGAATGTGGAATTTTCCAGCTACATGTCGGGTGACTTTCTCTCCTCCGGCGACACCTCCACCGCCACGCAGACGAACAGCTATACCTTCCGTCTTCGCCAGGCCTGGGGCCAGGCTAAATTCGATAATGGCTGGAGCTTCCTCGGCGGCCAGATGTGGAGCCTGGTGACGGAAAATAAACAAGGCATCGCCCCCAGCGACGACCTGGGCAAAACCAACGATTCTCGTCCCATGACAATTGACCCGGGATATAACGTTGGGTTCACTTTTGCCCGCCAGTATGGCATTCGCGTGACCAAAGACTTCAACCACAAGGTCGCCCTCGCCGTGGCTCTCGAGAACGCGCAAGCTACGCTCTCGACTCATGGAAACACTGACAACTTCCTGCTTGGTGAGGCCGGTGCGAGCAACACTTACAACGACGCGGTCACGGCTTGCCCCATTAGCTCCTACACTCCTACCGGTGGAACCGCTCCTGTCTACTACACCACTTGCTCGCCTGCGGGTTCTTATTCCTTCAACCCATCGCCCGATATCATCGCCAAGGCGGCGTTCGATCCGGGTTTTGGACACTACGAGATATTCGGGCTCTATGACCGGTTCCGCGACCGCGTCTTCCCTTGCGCGGACTTCATCATTGGCACAACCGGACCTTGCCCGAACAACGTTACCGAAAACGGCCCCAGCGCTTTGGGTGCCTATAACTCCTCGAAGAACGGTGGCGGCTTCGGAGCCAATGCTCGCTGGACCTTCGACAATAAACACATCGTGTTCGGTCTGCACGGTTTTGGAGGCAGCGGAGTGGGGCGGTATGGCTCCGCACAGCTTGCCGATCTGGCTATTCATGCCAACGGAACTCCCAACCCGATTAAGGATTACCAGGGGTTAACCACGCTCGAATGGCACGGTAAGAAGCTGGATGTCTATCTATACACTGGCGCCGAGTATGCTGGCCGAACCGACGACTTCGATGCCAACACGAAGACGTATGTCGGCTACGGGTCGCCGCACTTCAATAACACCGGCTGCTATACCGAGACTGCTCCTTCGATCGCAGTTTCGAACGGCTTCAATCCAGGGTCGCTCTCGAAGTGTACTGGCGATACGCGGGCGGCCATCGAAGGCACAGCTGGCTTCTGGTACCGCTTCTACAACGGGCCCAGAGGCAAATTCCAGTTCGGCACGCAGTACTCCTACGTAACCCGTCAAACCTGGTCTGGTGTGGGCCCGGCTGGATCTGGAAATCCTGGAGTAACGCCTGAAGGACTGGACGGGATGGTCTTCACGTCCTTCCGTTATTACTTGCCGTAGACCGCATAGGTTCTCAACGGCCGCAACTTTTCGAGGGGCGCCTTCCCTTCGGAAACGCCGCCGGCCCGGTTTTGGCTACTCTCCTTTTCCGGGCCGGTGGTGTTAACTTTACGCTAACAAAGTTAGAAACCAGGGACGACTGCGGAAGCCGCAAGATCGCAGCGAGTTGGCACGGCAGCGCCTTTTGGCGGCGTAAGCTTCAACCCAGAAGCTACAAAGAAGCGGGGAAGTACTGGAAATAAAACCGGCGTCCGGGACGGCGAGTGTCGCCTCCCGGACGCCGATATGCTTTGTGATCCTCTACGGCGAAGCAGTAGACACAGCGTTTTGCTACGGCAAGTAGTAACGGAAGGATGTGAACACCATCCCGTCGAGTCCCTCCGGTGTTACGCCAGGGTGTCCCGCTCCTGATGGACCCAGGCCCGACCAAGTCTGACGGGTCACGTAGGAGTATTGGGTGCCAAACTGGAATTTGCCTTTGGGTCCGTTATAGAAGCGGTACCAAAAGCCGGCCGTACCCTCGATAACCGCCCGGGTGTCGGACGTGCAACTCGAAAGACCGGCCGGGAAGAATCCACCGGCAAGAGTCGGTGCAACTTCGCTATAGCAACCAGTGTTGCTGAACAAAGGGGCGCCGTAGCCGACATATTTGCCCGAGATGGGATCGAAATCTGCCGCGCGGTCGGCGTATTCGGCGCCAGCGTTGAGGTAGACATCGAGCTTCTTGCCATGCCATTCAAGCGTTCCCAGCCCCTGCCAACTGCGGACCAGGTCGAGGGTTCCGTTGGCATGAACTGAAGCATCGGGAAGACCGGATGTGCCGTAGCGGCCGATTCCGCTGCCGCCGAGGACGTGTAGACCGAAGTCAATACGCTTCTGGTCGAAGGACCACCGGGCATTCGCGCCGATGCCACCGCCATTCTTCGAGGAGTTAAAAACGCCCAGGGCATTGGCGCCGGTCGCCGTGGCCCCACCGCAAGTTGCGCCCGTCGCAACCTCACCGCAAGGGAATATCCGGTCACGGAAGCGATCATATAGACCGTAGACTTCGTAGTGCCCAAAGCCGGGTTCGAAAACGACCTTGGCGATGATGTCAGGTGAGGGGTTGAAGGAATAACTGGCCGCCAGCGTACAGGTGGTGGTGGCAGCGGTATCGGTGGAGTTGAGCGCCGTGGTGCAGTTAGTGATGGCGGCATTGTAGAGGCCTCCACCCGTTCCGGCCGAACCGATTAGGAAATTGTCTCCGTTGTTGTGGCTTGTGACAGTAGCCTGCGCATTTTCCATCGACAAACCGAACCACATTTTGTTGTCGAAGCCCTTGACCACGCGCAGTCCATACTGCCGAGCCCAACTAAAGCCGACGGTATACTGTGGGTCGATGGTCATCGGGGTAGCTTCTGTGCGGTTGTCCATGCCATGCTTGGTTTCAGTAACCAGGCTCCACATCTGGCCGCCGGTGAACGTAAAACCATTGTCGAAGGCCGCCTGGCCGAAGGCCTGGCGTTGCCGCAGCGTATAGCTGTTGCTCTCATTATTGTTGGAAGTCGTACCGGAAGAGAGGAAGTC
>JBAPQU010000222.1:0-8333 GCA_049280795.1 Candidatus Sulfotelmatobacter sp. | reverse complement strand
GTTTATACTCCGGGCGGAAATTGGTCGAGTTATCCTCCGCACAAACATGATGTGCACAATCCTCCGGGAGAAGTTGATCTGGACGAAATTTATTACTACCGAATACGCCAACCTGAGGGTTTTGCCTTCCAGCATTTATATGCCGGGAAACATGGTGGCGATCAGATTTTGAAGCCCCGCGATGGCGACACCGTGCTGGTGCATAGCGGTTACCACCCGGTGGTTGCCGGGCCGGGATACGATGTTTATTACCTTAATTTTCTTGCGGGATCTTCACGCGCCCTTGCCGTGACGGAAGATTCCAACCACGTCTGGATCCGTTCGACGTGGAAAGAAACCGACCCTCGCTTGCCGCTTGTGAAATAGAAATTTTTGGCGCCGGAGAATCATTTGGGCACAGAGTATAACCGCTTAGAAATTTTCCCCTCTTCGCCTCGGTTTCCGCGAGGAGTAAGGACTCGCCGCTGCGCATTTTTCTTAAGCGGACTGAGCAATCCGTCTCGGAGTTCTACCACTCGACACGCAGGCGTACGCCAGCTTTCCGTGCGCTTTCAATCGGGCTGGCGCCAAGGTAGACTTTTCCGCAGTTATCCAGCACATGGGAGAAGTATTTCCTTATGACCGTGAGATTAACGGCGGCTCAGGCTACGATTGCGTTTCTACATGCGCAGTTCTCCGAGCGGGATGGAAACCGAAATAAGTTCTTTGGCGGCTGCCTGGGGATTTTTGGACACGGAAATGTCGCCGGCATTGGGCAGGCGCTTGAGCAGAATCCGGGATTGCGCTATTACCTGTTCCGCAATGAACAGGCCATGGTTCATGCGGCAATAGGATTCGCGAAGGCAAGTTTCAGGAAACGAACTCTCGTCTGCACGACTTCGATTGGCCCCGGCGCTACGAATATGGTGACCGGCGCCGCTACGGCAACCGTGAACCGGTTGCCGGTGTTGCTATTGCCAGGGGATATTTTTGCGCGCCGCAACGTTGCACCGGTGTTACAGCAAGTGGAATCTGCGGCCACGCAGGATATTTCCGCCAACGATTGCTTCAAGCCGGTGTCGCGTTATTGGGATCGAATTCAGCGCCCCGAGCAAATTCTGACTTCCCTTCCCGAGGCGATGCGGGTGCTGACTTCTCCCGCGGAAACGGGCGCGGTTACGCTGGCTTTTCCGCAGGATGTGCAGGCGGAAGCATTCGATTACCCGGAGGAGTTCTTTCGCGAGAAAGTCTGGGTGATTCCGCGCGCGCGCTGCGACCGGAATCTTCTGAGCGAGGCCGCGAAGTGGATTCAAGCTTCGAAGAAGCCTCTGATCGTCGCCGGGGGAGGCGTGCTTTATTCCGAAGCATCCGATTCGCTCGCGAAATTCGCCGAGGCGACTGGAATTCCAGTGTGCGAAACGCAAGCTGGCAAGGGCTCATTGCCCTTTGATCATCCGCAGCAACTTGGAGCGGTCGGCGCTACCGGTACGCCCGGCGCCAATATTCTGGCGCGCGAAGCGGATCTGATCATTGGGATTGGCACTCGCTACAGCGACTTCACCAGCGCTTCGAAGACTGCTTTTCAGAATCCAGCGGTGCGCTTCATCAATATCAACGTGGCGGAGTTCGATGCCTATAAGCATGCGGCTCTGCCGTTGACCGGCGACGCGTTGGTCACCATCGACGAGTTGCATTCGATCGTTCGCGATTATGAAGTAGAGAAAACGTATCGCGAGAAAATCCAAACCTTGCGTTCGCAGTGGGAGACCGAGGTTGATCGCATTTACAGTTTGTCGAAAGATCCGCCGATTACTCAGGGAGAAGTGATTGGCGTGCTGAATAATTTTACCCAGGCTTCCGACGTTGTGGTTTGCGCGGCTGGAAGTTTGCCGGGAGATTTGCACAAACTGTGGCGAACGCGGCAGCCCGGCGGCTATCACATGGAGTATGGCAATTCCTGCATGGGATACGAGATTGCGGGAGGACTGGGCGCGAAGATGGCAGAGCCGAAGCGCGAAGTATATGTGATGGTTGGCGATGGCTCTTACCTGATGATGGCGCAGGAAATTGTGACTTCGCTGCAGGAAGGTTATAAGCTCAACATCGTGTTGCTGGATAATCACGGGTTTTCGAGCATCGGAGGGTTGAGCCGCGCTTGCGGCAACGAAGGGATGGGCACGAATTATCGCTACCGCCGCGGCGAGAAATACGATGGCGATGTGTTGCGGGTGGATTTCGCCGCGAATGCAGCCAGCCTCGGCGCGTGGATTGCTACCGCGAACACCGCGCAGGAACTGAAGGCCGCGTTGATTGCCGGAAGAAAACAGGATCGTACTGCTGTGATTGTGATTGCGACCTCTTACGATCAACGCGTACCGGGCTATGAAAGCTGGTGGGACGTTCCGATTGCAGAAGTTTCCGAGCGTGAGGCGGTCAAGACGGCTCGCAGTAATTACGAAGAAGCACGCAAGAAAGAACGCATGTTTTTTTGAGCAAGCGTCCGGAAATTTCTAAATTTTGACGACCTGATTTCAGCAATCTGAACAGCAAAAATTTGCGGGCCTGGGGGCTATGGTGGCGACATCGAGCGGTGCAGTCCAACCAGCGACACCCGCGCAACCGCATCTGAAGCGGGTTTTGAGCCTCTGGGACGTGATTTACTACGGCATCATTCTCACTTCGCCCATCGCTGCGGTGCCGTTATTTGGAGAAGGCCAGGTTCTTTCTCACGGGCATACAGTTGCGACCCTGCTGCTGGCGATGACTGCGATGTCGGTAACGGCAATCAGCTTTGGACGCATGGCCAGCGTATATCCCTCGTCGGGATCGGTTTATACCTACATCAGCCGGGAACTGAACTCGCATGTGGGGTTTGTGGTGGGGTGGGCGATGTTCCTGGAATATTTATTCCAGCCGGTGCAGAACGCTTTGTACGCCGTGCTCACTATCCAACGAATGACGCCTCGCGTCCCTTTCGCGGTGCTAGCCGCGCTTGCCGTGGGATTGATCACGATCATGACCGTGCAGGGAATTAAATTTACCGCGCGCACGAATGAGGTATTACTGGGCTTCATGTTGCTGGTTACCACCGTTTTTCTAGTAGAAGCTTTCCGCTACATCGTGCTTCACCACCGCTTTGCGGGACTGATTTCGCTGCAGCCGGTTTATAACCCGGCCACTTTCAATATAAGAGGATTAGCTGCGGGAACTTCCCTGGCGGCGCTGGTTTTCATCGGTTTCGATGGTGTATCGATTCTGGCGGAGGAAGTGGAGAATCCCAAGAAGAATGTTCTGCTCGCTTCGGTTCTGGTAGTGGTGTTCACCGGACTATTCAGCGGATTGCAAGTCTACATGGCGCAACGGGTTTGGCCCGATTACACTACGCTGCAAAATCCGGAAACGGCGTTTATGGATGTTGCGCGCCTCGCGAGCGGACCTTGGCTGTTTGGTGCTTATGGAGTGATGCTGTTGATCTCCAGCATTGCCTGCGGATTGGCGGGGCACGTGGGAGCGTCGCGACTTCTCTATAGCATGGGACGCGACGACGTATTACCCAAGAAAATATTCGGTTATCTAAGCCCGAAGAAAAGCAATCCGGTTTACAACGTTTGGATTGTGGGCGTGCTTGCCTATATTTGCGTAATTACAATTCCGTGGGAGCATGCGGCCGAAGTGGTGACGTTTGGTGCGCTGCTGGCTTTTATGGGCGTGAACCTAGCGGCGTTGCGGCATTTCTGGTTCGCGCCGTCGGCACTTTCCACGCGCAGATTTTTTCTGGACGCATTCGTTCCGAGTTTTGGAATTGCCTTCTGTCTGGTTTTGTTAATTAGTCTGCAATCATGGACAAAGTATGCTGGAGCCGCGTGGCTGGCGATCGGAATTCTCTACGGCGCTTACAAAACACGCGGGTTTACGGTTCGTCCGCAACTGATCGATTTCAGCGAGACATAAAGCTGCTCGTCGATTACGTGGATTGCGGTTCTTTTTTGAGGCGGCCGCGCGATATGTTCAGCGCAAAGCCGCACGATTCGCGGATGCGAAGTTCGGTCGGCAATTTTTTTACAACCGGGGCGCTGTTGTCTCCTGCAATGCGGCGGATGAGCAATTCAGAGGCTTCGCTTCCCAGTTGGTGCTTCGGCAACTCGACTGTCGTCAATCGAGGATAGAAAACGTCCAGCCAGGGATAATCGTCGAAGCTGACGAGCCCGAAATCTTCGGGGCACCGCAGGCCAATCTCTTCCGCCGCCTTCAGCAATCCCACGGTCATCAAATGATTCGCGACGTAGATGCCGTCGGGATGATGGGAAAGAAGAGCGTGTCCGGCGCGAAATCCGGATTCGATCCGGTAATCGCCTTCGATGACCAATGAGCTACTGTAGGGAAGTCCCTCGGCTTTCAATGCATCGCGAAAACCTTCCCAGCGGGCCATCGCATTGCTTACTTTCAACGGACCGCTGATTAAGCCGATGCGCCGCCTTCCCGAGCGAGCGAGGTGCGAGACGGCATCATAGGCGCCGCGATAGTCGTCGGTGATCACCGCATCCTTAGTAAGTTTTGGATAGGTGCGCATAACCAGGACGAATGGAATTCCTACTTCCTTGATCATTTGCCGCAACGACGGACTGAAGTCTTCTCCGGCTTTCGTTAGCAGAATTCCATCTACTCGCTTTGAAAGCAGTAATTCGACGGAAGCTTCTTCCTTGGCAAGACTGTCGTCGCTATTGCAAAGCAGCAAGTTGTATCCGTGTTTCTGCGCGGCATCCTCGGCGCCGCGAACCACCATGGGGAAAAATGGGTTCGCAATGTCGGGCACGATCATTCCGATGGTGTGAGTTCGCTGCTTGGCCAGGCTGCGGGCGATGAGGTTGGGACGGTAGTTCAGCTTGCTGATGGCGACTTCCACGCGCTCGCGAAGCTTTTTGCCAACGTGCTCCTTGCCATTAATGACCGCCGAAACCGTGAAAACAGAAACAGATGCTTCACGTGCAACGTCATAGATACTTGCCGACTTGGAAGGCTTGGCGCGGTCGCCATTCTTTGGGGATGACATACTTGAAAACTCTGATGATCAGTAACTTATGGCAACCGGCTTCTTCTCTCGTGCCGACTTATAAATCGCATCGAGGATGATCATATCTTTATGGCCCTGGACGCCGTCCGGTTCAACGCTACCATGTTTTTGAATGGCGCTGGCAAAAGCATCAATTTCGGGTGCAAATTCATCGACCAGAGGGAAGGTGCGTACGATGTGGCGCTTGACGATCTTAGCGGTCAATTTCCGCTCTTCTTCAAAGGGGAAAGCTGGGGATAACGACGCCCAGCCGGCTGTTCCCTGCACATATAAGAAAGATGATGGAGCCGCGCCGTAGGAAGAACTTCCTTGAACCAGCAATCCGCTGGGGAAGCGCAAGCGGAATGAAACGCCCTCTTCTACCTCGCGAAATCTCGCGCGATCGTGCACCCAGGCCTCGGCGTTTGCTTCGATGGGATCTTCGTCCACCAGCCAGCGACTGGTGTTCACGCAGTACACACCCAAATCCATCAGCGGGCCGCCCCCGGCCATTTTCGCATTCAATAACCAGGGCAACGATTTTCCGGGGGTATGCAGTTCGCTGAACGCAGTGTGGATAACATCGATCCGGCCGAGTTTACCGCTCTTGATGAGTTGCTTCAGATAGAGCGTACTTGGCTCGTAGTACTTGCGATACGCGGTCATGAGCAACACGCCGTCGCGGCGACAAGCTTCCACCATGGCAGCGGATTGCGCCCGTGTGGTCGCGAGAGGTTTTTCGCAGAGGACATGTTTGCCGGCTTCCGCCGACTGAATGGTCAAGCGCTCGTGCTCGCCTTGCGGCGTTGCGATATAAACTGCTGACACTTCGGGATTCGCCAGGCATGCGGCGAAGTTATCGCTGTGATATTGGAAATTCACTTTAAATTTGCGCGCTAGTCGCGATGTTTTTTGCGCATCTCTTCCCACCACGGCTACGAGCTTTGCGTATTTGCATTTTGCAAATGCGGGCAGAATGGAACTTTGCGCGATGCTGCCGAGACCGATGACTGCGAACCCAGTCTTGTTAGTTACGGATTTATTTTCTGCTATCGATTTCTTCTTTGTTCTTGACGCGGGCATGGAGTCATCGCCTCGGCAGTTGGCTATCGATTACGCTTCAGCGATTAGCTTTCGCGGTCGGCACGGCCTAGCCTCTGGTTGCGGATGGCTTTGTGATCGAGTCCACGCAGCTCTTCCACGTTGCTGAGCACCTTCAGGATTCCATCCGCGATTGCGTCAACGTCCGCTGTACTGCCCAGGAAATGTTGGTGCGGAAGCCAGACAGCTTCCTGATAAGCCGCGCGATCTGATTCGGGGCAGGAATACATGCTGCGCAGATCGAGGGCTTTATCGCGTCCCCAACTGAGCGCGGGGAAATCCGCTGAGTCGAGCGGAAACAGCGAGCTCTTGTAGACCGGCTCATAGAAGAGGCCGTCGCACGGAATGCCTTCGAGTTGCAGCGCCGCAACAAATGCCGCACGCGGGATGTCCTTCACCTGATCGGCGAAATACTTAAACACATATCCGTAGGGCGCGAGACGAGTGATGCGAGGTTCGGGCTTCAGCAAGCCGATGCCTGGAGTTTTTGGCAGACGCGTTTCAAGGTGCTTCATGTTCTGTTCGCGGAGCGCGGCCTGCTTGGGTAGTCGATCGAGTTGGGGGACTAAAACCGCCGCCTGAAATTCACCGATGCGGTAGTTGAATCCAATAATTCGATGATGATATTGGTCGGTGAGGCTGGCGCGACCGGCGTTGATGTAACTTTGCACTAACTCCATATATTCGAGGTTATTGGTGATTACCGCGCCACCTTCGCCCGATGTAATCAACTTACTCGATTGAAAACTGAATGCTCCGAGATCGCCCATGGAGCCTGCGCCTTTGCCCTTCCACATTCCACCGTGAGCGTGAGCGCAATCTTCAATGACCTTCAGATTGTGTTTGGCTGCGATGCGGAGAATTTCATCCATATCGGCGAAGCGCATTCCCAAATGAACGGGAAGGATCGCCTTGGTTTTGGGAGTGATGGCTGCTTCGATGAGCTTCGCATCCAGACAATAGGTGTCCGGGTCCACGTCGACGAAAACCGGAACGGCATTTAGCAGAAGCACCGGACCCACGGTGCCTTCCCAGGTGTAGGCGGGGACGATTACTTCATCGCCGGGGCGAATATTGATCGCCTTCAAAGCCGCTTGAATCGCGACGGTCCCGGTGCTCACGCACTGGGCATACTTTACGGTATGAACTTCGGCAAACTTTTTGGCAAATAAATCAGCGTATTTGCCGGGGAATGGCTGGCCTCCCCATTTCGTGCTGGTCAACACGTCTTCGAGTGCGGCGGCCTCCTCTTTTGTCGACATTGGCCACTGAGTAAAGGGCATCTTGCGCAGTGGTTCGCCACCTGTGATCGCTAGTTTTCCCACGTACGAGCCTCCAGTAAAATATCGAATCGCAAACTTGGCGCAGTGCAGATGCGCTTGTTGCTCAATGAACTTGCTGCTCTTGTCGCTCAGTGAGCTACGAAAACTTTCTGGAACCGCTAAGCCATATCCGGATCCGGAATCAGAACGTCGCGTACGACCCCATCTAACTCATGGCATGCGGACACAAACTGGCGAAGCGTGCGACGCGTGGGTCCGAAGGAATCAAACTCTGCTACGGATAATCCTTGCTCGGTGCTGGCGCGGCGGAAGTCCGCGAATTTTCTTGTGAGCTCGGCTTCAATCGCTTCAGCGACCGGAGCATCGATCCGCGAGCGGACTTCGACATCGCTGGCGTTGAAGCGCACCTGCCAGGAATAGGGAGGGGAGATAACCACATCTCCTCCGATGAATTCGCTCCAGTGCATGTGATTACGAAACGCGGCCGAGAGCAGACGCGTGCGATAACCGCGCTCGCGATACAGTCGATAAGCCTTCTTGAACACCGCAACCCCGGCCCACTCCAGATATCCCGGATCGATGGTGATGTTTTCTTTTTCCACCAGGACCTTCATCCAGTCGTCGAGGCGGCCTGCCATAATCGTGCACACCGGGCCCATGCTCGCGGTTTCCAGACCTTCCGATTCCCTGCGCTTCAAGCCGCGCTCGACGGCCTCGGCGACGGCAATGGCCTGAGGTATGGTAAAGCTGACGGTCGCGTTGATGCTCACGCCGCGGTAGGTGGCTTCTTCAATCGCTGGAATTCCGGCTGAAGTCGCTGGAATTTTTACAATCATGTTGGCAGCGAGTTTGCTGAATTCCAGCGCCTGCTCGACCATCGCACGCGAATCCCGGAACAAGCGGGGATCGGTTTGAATGGA
>JBAPQU010000221.1:0-4699 GCA_049280795.1 Candidatus Sulfotelmatobacter sp. | reverse complement strand
AGACGAGTGCGTGAACGCGCGATACAGCTTCGCCGTGAACAGAAAATTCTTATTCACGCCCGCAACCTTGCGGCACCAGAGCTTGGCCCACTCTGGCTTCAGCGGTTCGTAGAACGATGTGTTGATCTCCGTGGTGTCGAAAAAGCGGGCCAGATACTCCAGTGGATGCAGCTTGCGGTGCGACATGCCCGAAGGGTAGAAAATTCCTTCCCAGTCTTTATAAGACCAGCCCGCCGTGCCGATGCGGATATTATTCGAGTGAAGCTGGGGTAGGCGGACTGAGGCTGAGGATCCCATACCTGGAAACCGCAGACGAAGGACAAGGCAAGGTTAGCACATGGAAATTCACAGAGCACGTCGAACAGGTTCACGCCTAGATCCCAAGGGCTACTTCAGGATAGAAGGAAGATCGCGGGCACCGTGGACGATTCGGATGATTTGCAGCGGTTTCTTTTCTGGATCGTAAACGATGAAGTAGTTCGAGTAAGGATGCATAACCCAAAGACGGAGGGCAATGAAGTCAAGTCTTTCCGCACGCGTCCTGCCAGCGGGGAATCGGCAAGGAAGCCACAAGCCCTAAATACCGTCGCCTCAACGCGATCAGCGGCCTCTGGATTGTCCCTTGCTATGAAACTCCAGATGTTGACGATGTCTTCTGCGGCTTGAGGCGTAAACTGATATCCGCTCATCCTACCGTTGTTTGCCGAGTCGGGCGCGCTTCACTTCGTTCAACCGTGAGAGCACTTCCCCAGGCTCCAGCAATTCGCCGCGCTGGGCGGAGGCATATCCCTCCTGGATTTTTGCGTCGATCTCTGCACGATTTGCAGCCAGCCATGCTTCCTGTTCGTGAAGTATCGAGACAGCATGCTCAACGTATTCGTCCACGGTTTCGTAAGTGCCGCGGCTCGACATCCTGCCGAATCGCAGTTTCAAGTTCGTGCCGAAGGCGAATTTCCATGTTCGTATTCTACCGCTTCAGTCGAGCGACAACACCACCCAATACACGCCTGTGGGATAAGTCTGGGTGCGGGCGTAACAGGCTCCTACCGAGAAGCTGTGTAGATTGTGGCTGGAGAGCACGTGGTCGGCGTTTGCGGGCAGAGTCTCCGGATGCAGGCTGGTGTAAGTCAGTACGGTATAGCGTTGCGCGAGTTGATGAATGGGGGAGGTGCCGAGTTTGTCCGCTTGCGCCATGGAGCAGGCCGCATCGTCCGCGGTGGGAATATCCTGGCGGGCGAGATCGGGCTGTTTGGCTTGATGGCGCGTTTGCGCCACCATGGCCGCGACTCGATCCTTCACTTCCGCGGCGGAATAGTTGGGGAGGGCGTGGCCGAAATCCTGCACAATGTATAGCCGGTCGCCGCTACGGACAACACCCAACCCGACCACGTTATAAGCCGGATTGAGCAGGTTCGCGCGATGAGGTGGGGAAAGCATCAGATGCTGCTGGGCGTGCGCGGCGTCGAAATCAAGCGCGACATTTTCGCCTTCCTGATCGAGTTGTGTACGGGTTGCGTCCGCCAGGCGTTGGGGTAAAGAAGGCTCGCCTTCAAATTGGTGCGAGAGTTGCCGCTCCGCAAACATAGTCTCCGCGTGGGCGCGTGCGGCGCGGCTCAGGCCGGTATCAAGCGTGAGCAATGGCGCGCCGGCTTGCGCTCTGGCCTGGTTTGCCAAATCCAGAAGTTGATGCTCGGCCGCTGCATCGTAGTCGCTGAGAGGAATATCGGGAGCGGTTGCCGAGGCGGGCTTTAGCGTCGCGGATTGCGCGGAGCGCTGCGCGGGTTCTGCGCTTGCTTCGCCAGTCCGGTCGACAGCGCCATCGGATGCCATCAATCGAGACGACGGCTGCATTGCGGCGGCGCCGATCATCAGCAAAAGCGCCATGGCGAATCTTGCACCGACTGCTCTTCTGCCCGGTCTGCTGCTCGATGGTCGTCCGCTCGATTTAGGGGCCCTTAGCATGCGCTTGTGCCTACGCAACTTGATCCTGGGAGGGACCGAAAATCGGCTCAAACTTGCTGCTGGTGCTACGCTAGAACCTGGAATCCGGACTGAGAAGTTACCTTCGCTATGGAACCAGGTGTCATAGGGGTCATCGGCCTATTGTTTGGAAGCTTGATTGCCTGGCTCGTGCTGCGCTCGCGCACGGCTGGGCTGAACGCGCGTTTGTCCTTGATGGAAAAGGAATTAGCGGCTGAAAAGGCTAATCTGGCGCGGCTTCAGCAGGCTCACACCGAGTTGGTGGCGGGGAAGGCCCGGGCAGAATCCGCTCTGGAAGCGGAACGGAAGACCAGCAACGAAAAGATCGAGTTAGTCACCCGGGCCAGCGAAGAGTTGCGCAATGCCTTCAAAGCCATGGCTTCGGACGCGTTGAAGAGTAACAATTCTTCGTTTCTGGTGATCGCGGAAGAGACGCTGAAGCGCTTCCAGAGCCAGGCCAGGGGCGATCTTGAAGCCCGGCATAAGGCTGTGGCCGATCTGGTGGCGCCGGTGCGCGATTCGCTGAATAAAGTGGACGCGCAGATTCAGCAGATGGAAGTCGCGCGGGGCGATGCTTACGGTGAGTTGCGGGCACAGGTGAAGTCGCTAATTACGACGCAGAAAGAGTTGCAATCGGAGACGGGAAATCTGGTGCGGGCGTTGCGCACTCCTAATGTGCGCGGGCGCTGGGGAGAGATTCAGCTGCGCCGCGTGGTCGAGATCGCGGGCATGCTCTCTTACTGCGACTTTACCGAGCAGGAAACTGTAACCACAGAGACTGGCAGGCTGCGTCCTGATCTGGTGGTGAAGCTGCCCGGCGGCAAGCACGTGGTGGTGGATGCGAAGACTCCGCTGCAGGCTTTCCTCGATGCCTTCGAAACTACCGACGAAGAAGCGCGGCGGGCATGCCTGGCGAATCATGCGCGGCAGGTGCGCGATCACATGAATACCCTGAGCGGCAAGAAATACTGGGAGCAGTTTGACGCTACGCCGGAATTCGTGGTGATGTTTCTTCCCGGAGAAACTTTTTTCAGCGCGGCGTTGGAACAGGATTCCAGTTTGATCGAGCACGGAGTTCTCAACCGCGTGATTCCCGCTTCTCCGACCACGTTGATCGCGCTGCTTAAAGCCGTTAACTACGGATGGAATCAGGAAAAGCTGGCGCGTAACGCGCAGCAGATCAGCGCTCTCGGCAAAGAACTGCACGACCGCTTGCGCCTTCTTGCCGGACACATCACATCGGTCGGCACCGGACTCGACCGCGCGGTGGAAGCTTATAACAAAGCCGTGGGCTCGCTTGAGAGCCGAGTACTGGTTTCGGCGCGCAAATTTTCTGAGCTGGGCGCGTCGGTGGCCGAGGATATTCCAGAACTTGAGCCCATCGAGACCACGGCGAGGGCGCTCTCGTTTGATTGGGACGAAGCCGAATCTGACGCGACTGAGGATGAACGCAAGGCGGGCTAAAAATCGCCTAATGTTTCCAGTTGGAACAGGTGGATGGCATCTCGCTCAGATTTTCTTTTGATCCTTCACGAATAAAAGAATTCTCATCCTTCAAAACATTTCCCCGCCGTCGTGCTGTAACGGACGCTTCTACAACGTCCGATGGAGTACAGTTGGACGTATCCTACCCACCTCTAGGAAGAGCAGCCGCCTAAAGATTGCCCCAGTTCCGCCGATAGCCTAATTGAAGAGGCAGCGCCGAAAAGCGGCATCGCTCCCCCCTCGTTCTATCCCTCTTCACGAAAGCAATGCAGTAAGGAGTCATCAGGGTGGTGAAGCGTGCCACGGCATCTCGGCTCGTGAAACTAGGGATTGCTATCCCTCTGGCTGGAAGCTCGCTCTGGGTGGCCGCTAAGGCGGCCACAAGCTCGATTGCCCCTTCCTCCGATTTCATGCCGCACGGCTACTGTTACCTGTGGGACCCGTGGATCGTGTGGCTGCATGTAGTCTCGGATGGCGTGATCGCGCTTTCGTACTACGCCATTCCAGTCATCCTGATTTATTTCATTCGAAAGAATCGGGATATTCCTTTCAACCTCATTTTCTGGATGTTCGGGGGATTCATCCTGGCTTGCGGCACGACCCACCTGATGGAGATATGGAACATCTGGCATGGCAGTTACCTGCTGGCGGGCGTGATTAAGGCAGCGACGGCGGCCATATCCGTGGTCACGGCGGCGATGCTCATCCCTCTGGTTCCCAAGGCAGTGTCGCTGCCCCGGTTGCAGGTTGTGAACCGCAGGCTGGAAGAAAAGATCGTCGAGCAGGAGCGGGCCGAGAGAGCAAGGGTCCAGGCCCTCAAAGAACTGGCCGACCAAAAGTTCGCGCTGGACCAGCACGCCATCGTGGCGACGACGGACGTTCAGGGGACCATCACCTATGTCAACGACAGGTTCTGTGCCATCAGTAAGTATTCCAAAGAGGAACTGATCGGCCAGAATCATCGCATCCTCAACTCGGGTCACCATCCGAGAGAGTTTTTTCAGCAGATGTACCACACCATCGCCAATGGCGAGGTGTGGCACGGCGAGATCTGCAACCGCGCCAAAGACGGCTGGATTTACTGGGTGGATACGACCATCGTGCCGTTCGCCGGCGAGGATGGCAAGCCGCGTCAGTATGTCGCGATTCGCGCGGATATCACCGAGCGCAAGCGGGCGGAAGAAGCGCTGCAGGAGAGCTTCGCCACCAGCCAGATCGCGCTTAAAGAACTGGC
>JBAPQU010000220.1:0-1632 GCA_049280795.1 Candidatus Sulfotelmatobacter sp. | reverse complement strand
GCCTAAGACCGAGGTCTCCGATTGGTATGATCGTACCGTCCTGCACTCGCTCTGGAAAATCCCGCCCGAGCGTTTCACCTCGCAAGCTTTCTGGGATGCCTTCGAGCAGATTCTGCCGGAGGAAACTTCCGGTGACGATCCGCTGGAGGGCGCTCAGTTGCGCTTGCTGGCTTTGTGGAAGGAAAAACGGCTCTCCGCAGGAATCAGTAAAAGGTAGCATTCTACGCGGCTTTCCTGATTTTCTGAAAGGCGACATATTCGGTATTGGTCACGGCCATGCGTTGCGCCTTCAGTAGGAGGTAGCGCATGTTCGTATAGCCGCGGCCGCGGTTGATCAGCATACGGATGTTGCCATTGATCGCTTCCACGACGCCGAAGCGCACTTTAGTGCGGCAGTAATTCAGAATCCCATCGAGGTGTTTGAGCAGCGTCTCCGCAAGCTTCTGAAAGGAGGGCAATCGCTGCCACCGCAGTTGATCCATCCACTTCTGCAAGTAGTTGAGCATCGCGCCCTCGTAGTGGTAGTGCCAAAGCTTTTCCAGACTTTCCTTCAGCAGGTAAGCTTTGAACACACGCCGATTCAAATGAAAGACGCTGTTTAGGAGGCCGCGTTGATTCTTGGCCAGGTTCTTCCAGCGGCTCAGCAGCAGCCACTTCTTCCCTTTGATGACATCGCGCATCTTCCGTCCTTTGCGGAAGAACTCCGCCCGCCGCACCTCGTCCACCGCGTCGTTGGCGTGCTGGATGATGTGGAACTTGTCGTACACGATGCGGCACTGCGGAGCCCATTGCTCAATACTGAGCCGGAACGGCTCCCACATATCCACGCAGGCCGACTCGATGCGTTTGCGTTGCCCGCTTCTAAGCTGCGTCCTGAAGTAATCGTCCAGCGTCTCCTTTTTGCGTTCCTTCCCAAACCACAGCGGCTCGCCAGTTTCCAGATTACTCACTACCGTCAGAAACTTGTCGTTCTTTCCACGGTAGATCTCGTCCACCCCCATTTGCTTCAGCGCTGGCTTGCGACGCCGCTGGTCCCATCGTTCCAAGTAGCGTATGTCGATGGCACGCACCGTGGTCTCCGGCAAGTGGAATTGTCGCGCCACCTGACTCACCGCGGCACTCTCGCAGGCTCTTCCCACGACCTCTTCGAACCGTTTGCTGAAAGGCGCCTTGGAGGGTAGATGTTCCATCTTTTCCACGCGGACCCCGCACTCCGGACATCGCACGCGGTGCACTTCCACCACCACGGTCGCGCTGAATATGCTCCATGGCAGATCCCGGATCTCCCGCTCTCGCAAGTCATGCACCTTATGCAGCCGCCGGCCGCATCCGCTACACTCAAACCCCCTATGAACGGGCTTGCGCCGCACCCATAATTTCAGAGTTTTCGCCTCTTCGTCCATCTCGTGCCGGTATACTCGGTACCCCGGCCACGCCAGAATTGCCGTCCATTCTTTATGCGCCACCTGCCGAGTGTAGCCAGAAATGCCATCTCACTGAATCATTGGTATTTGAATGTTTTTACGAATTCCTGCGGAGCGCCGTTTTTCGATGAGTTCGCGCCGCTTTGTTAGGGGCTCTCCCATGACTTCCTTACTCTTCAGCACCAGCAGATCAAAGATGAAGAAATGC
>JBAPQU010000219.1:0-6982 GCA_049280795.1 Candidatus Sulfotelmatobacter sp. | reverse complement strand
GCTCAACGGCTGATAAAATCACCCACAGGAAAGGCGAAATCATGACGGCAGAGGGAAAGCCACAAACAGGGCGAGAACACGAGGTAGGGACTTTAACCGCGCCACTCTTGACGCTGGACCTTAACCGCGAGATTGAGCAGCTACGATCCGAAGGGCGCTGGCAGTCTGGACATACAGCAAAGACGCTCGCGAAATATTCCGATTTCCGTGTAGTGCTGATAGTCATGAAAACTGGTGGGCGCTTGGAGAAACATCGAACCGAGGGGCGAATCTCAGTTCACACACTTGACGGACGAATTCGGTTCAGTACCGCCGAGCGGTCGGTAGAGCTCGCGGCTGGCCAAATGCTAACGCTTGAACGCGACATTCCACATGATGTCGAGGGCATCGTTGACAGCGCTTTTCTCCTGACCATTGCTTGGCGGGATGCATCTTCCGTTCGGTAGCGATGAAAGATGTTGAGGACATTCAAACGTGGCGATCACGTCGAATGGAACTCGGAAGCAGGTCGAGTTCGCGGCACTGTCGTGAAGAAAGTCGTTTCCGATGTCAAATTCAAAGGCTACACGCACCACGCCACGAAGACAGAACCCCAGTATTTCATCAAGAGCGATAAGACCGATCACGTTGCGATTCACAAAGGCCCAGCACTTCGGCTTTTGAAGTTATCGGCCCAAAAGAACCGGAAGAGATCATCGCTCAGGCGAAGAGCGAAACGTTGACCGGTGTGCTTTCATCGGCTCTCTACTATGCATGCCGACTCTGCAATTCGTTATTCGGTTGTCATGGTAAGTGGAGATGCGACAACCACAGGCGGGCGAGCGAACGTCACAATCAGATTGAGCGCAAACAGCGCGACCGCCGCGAGTTCAATAAGCGCAGAAATCGGCAGAATGTTCCATGCCCATGTCGCGTAATCCTGATAGGCAAGGATTTCCGATACAACGCGTAGCGTGCATCCGCTCATCAGTGAGACCAACATTACCAGCATAAGCCTCGGGCTCCACAACAGGTGCATCCCGCAAAACGACGGCAAGTTCTTTGCCCCACACAGAAAATCATTGCGGCGATGAAGCCAACCGTCAAAGCGTGACGTGAGGCACCCCAAATGCCCTGTGCCGCACCAGCAAGCGCGGCCCAGGTGCTTAGAGCGGCGGCGATGAGCAACCAGCCGTATGCGATTTGTATGAATACCGGAAAACTTCGGTGAACATTGACGGTTTTCGCTGGTTTGACTGCAGGCTCGAAGAAACGAATCGCCGCAATCGCCGTTGCCGCTCCAACCAGAAGAAATATGCCGGCGGCGAAAAAGTGTTCAAGGAACCCTATGATCACACCTAGGATGTTGAAAGCCAGGGCCAATAGCAACAATGAGTTCCGCAGTGGACGCAGTCCCATGAACACCGGCAACCAACGCGCGCTGAACCCCCAAATCAGGGGAACGATAAAGCCCCAGATGGAGACCATCAAATACCGCTGATCAAACAAATGCGGGAAGGCCGGAGAATCGGCGTTGAGCGCCAGTTGAAACGAAGCACCGAGGTTAAGCAGAAGTGATGCGAGCAGCCCAAGAGTTGCCGTGACCACAACGAAAATCCAGGGCTCAAGCGGCTTCGCCGAACCGCTCGACGGGCGATGGCTCCCGACTGCTTGAAAGAAAATGAGGAAAGCAGCCAATTCAAGGGTAGCCGACAGGGGCAGTGCAATCCGCCAGTGCCACGGATAAATATTCGAGGACCAGCGGATGGTCACGCCAATGACCCAAAGCGCCCACGTAAGCCATGCGGACCAAAGGGCAAACGGCTTCAACTTTCGCAGCTTCGGTATCGAGTAAAAGCCGATGCCGAGGATGAACGTACCCACCCAACCGAACAATTGCGCGTGGCCATGCGCCTGAATCCAAACAGGCGAAATAGATTCTGCCGCTTCGTGGCTGCTGATCTTGATGAGATTCCACACACCGAGAAACGTGCCGGGCAGGAGCATGAAAATTAACCCGGTAATGATGTACGTCATGAGCAGACGCGACAAGGATTGCTCGCGCGCTATGGCGCGATCCATGATGGATTTCGTACTATCATCCAGCCAAACAGGGCGCGGACCGCTGACCGAAGGCATATTGGCCATCGTATTCTCCGTTTCTACTCCGCAGTAAGAGGTTTGAACCCAAGCTGGGAATACTGATCCCGCTAGAAACGTAAGTATTAATGAAGTTGCACCTCAATCGCGGCGTCCTTCACTCTTTGATCCGGGCAGGAACACTCCACAGTGGATACGGTAATCCTGCGATTCGATTGATCGCCAGAGCCTGAGCAACGAGCAGAAACACGGCCACCTCGATGATGGCGAGTTCACGCGGTTTCGAAATAATCCCGAGGGAAACGATCAGCGTAGTGGCGCCTGCTGGGGGATGACTAACATCGAGAAGAACCATGAACGCGCCTGTAGCCGAGAGCGAAAGAGCCGCTGCCAGGATTCTTGGCCAGAAAATTCCTGGATGCACTCCGAATGGCAATGCTCCGGCACCGGTGGCAACGAATGCCACATAGCCGCAGATGAGGCCAACAGCGTGCCCGAAAACAGTATTTCGCGGGCTTGAAGTCCTGCCAAGAGGGTTAAAGAACAGGAGATACGCCGTCGGTCCGAGCGACGGAAAGACAAATGGGTTTCGGCTCACAAGCGCCAATAGCGCGAGCGCCCCGATCGTGATGAAACCATTCACGAATACGTAGACGGAGCGCACAAGTCGCGGCGGGAAGTGAAGCAGCAGCCAATCGAGCCGGAGCTTTCGGAAGAACGGAAAAATATGGTCAGCGCCAGCACGTTCCTGGGGGAAAGAATCGCGGTTCTGCATCAAATATTGGGCAGCAGGTCGAAATACTCATCGTCTTCGTTTTTGCCGCCTTCTCCTTTGCCAAGCGATTTTTCCGATTCAATGAATTCGATCCGCTCGATCCACTTGACCATCTTGTAGCCCAGTTGGTTCTCGACTCGCAGCCGCAGGGGTGCCCCATACAGTTGCGGAAGCCGTTGCCCGTTCATCTGCGAAGCCAGCAGACATTGCGGCTTTTGCACGTTCTCCAGCCTTTGCGTGTCGTAATACGGACCGCCGTAGAGAGCTTCGCCAAAAGAGAAAAAGGCGACGACCTTTGCTTCTGGTTTTGGCCGAACCAATTCAATGAGCGTTTTCATTGGGATGCCGCCCCACTTCGCGATGCCGCTCCATCCTTGGATGCAATGATGCATCGTGATGTGTTCGACCTCACCCAAGCGCTCCAGATCGGCAAGAGAAAGCTCCACCGGTCTTTCGACGAGGCCTCCCACCTTGAGCCGGAAATCCTCAAATCCAGTTTCTGCCAAACGCTTCCAGTCTTCGCGGATCGGCATTTTCCCATTGGGCCAGAAATATGGAGAGATGTCATTCTCGCTGTACTTCTGGTGTGGCACCAGCTGATTCAACGTAAGGAGCTGCATCGGATACGTTACGGACTTGAGCGCATGCTGCACTCCGCGCGGATGGTGCCAAGAAATGTAGTGCGCCACAACCCAGGACAGAATGACCACTCCGATGCCGACGAATCCGAGATACATCCCGGTAGGGTTCTGATCGTCGGTCCCCATCGCGATGTGGTTCATGTTTTGAGCGAAGCCCGTCATCACGATCAGAGTGACGTGCACGACCAAAAATGCAAGGAAACTGAACATGGTGAGGAAGTGGATCGAGCGCGCCGATTGCCGGCCACCGAATATTCGCGCGTACCACGGAAACCGGTTCACTACCGCCGGGGACATGGCTATCCCAGTAGCAATGGCAAGCGGACCGAACACAAATACCACTGTGAAATAGGCGATCTGTTGCAATGCGTTATAGCCATAAAACCCGTTAGGCTCCGGCGGCAAGTGAAACGTTGCATAATGAACCCATGTATTCCACGCTTGCAAAAGCACAAGCGGCGACGTTGGCACAATGCGCCGCCACTGCTCCGTATCGAACAGCATGATGATGAAGACAACGCCGGTCACGATGAAGCCGTGCACGTCGATGAAGTGCCAAACGCGGGCAAGGCCAATGGTGTGCCGGTAACCCGGCGTACCAACGAGTGGCGAAATGTAGCGGGCATCGTCCTTCGCGGTCCAGGTGCGGTCGCGGGGAACTTTCAGCGGCGTAAATCGTATCCATTCGCTCCCTGGTGTGCAGCCATCATTAAAATAAAGTCGCGGGTGGTCCATCAGGATCGAAAGGCCGCTCCGAATCAGCATCATCACGAAAAGGAAATTGAAAAAGTGGCAGTAGCGCACCCACACGGGAAATCCGTGCGGCCCTGCGAAGTTATTAGGATAGATCTGCGGAACAGCCGGAACACGCGGCATTCCTGCCACCGCGACTTCGATCCAAGCAGCCACGATTACGGAGAGGATCGCGACAGCGATCCCGATTAGAATAGACGGTCGAATCCAAATACGAAAACGGCGATCAGGCGGATAGTGAACAGCTCTGTGAGCGGCATCGAACCGAACCATCCCTTCCTCCACGAACTGCTACGTCGTCCGTTAGTACAGTCAGGCCCTTTATGCGGCAGAGGCTTCCATCTCCACGGCGCGAGGGAAAAGAACATTGTTTTCGATATGTACATGCTGGTGAAGGTCTGCTTCGAACTCTCTGAGAGATTCGTACAGAGCCCTAAAGCTGGCGCAGGCGTCGCCGGGAGGCGTGTACTCCGAAGTGAGGCTGCGAATCTGTTTTAGCAAATCTCCCGCAGCATCGTGCTCCTTCATCATGGCATGAATGGGGTTCTTTACAGTCTGAAAGAAGGGTGGTTCAACCGAACCATTTGCACTGACGGTCCTCTCCAGCGCATCTATGTACGGGAAAAGAATCTGCTCTTCTTTTTGCATGTGCATGATCATCTCCCGGCCGACTTCCACGAAGAGCTTCCCGATATCCTCAAGCTCGGTATGATTCTTTCCGTGCTTGGCAGTGACCTTGTGGGACAAGGCTTGCGTGCGAGGGATCGCTTCGCGGACATATTGGTGGTGCTTCTCACGAATATGCCGTGTCAGTTCGCACAAGGGGGCTGTCATCCAGTTCAGGTCCTTCGGTCCGGTATATTTGGCATTTTCCCGCAGACGGTTGAGTATTTCCTCCGGCGAGACATCTCCGTGAAGGCACGCGTCGTGAAGGGACTTACCGCCACCACAACAATAATCAAGTCCGGCATCGTCCAACACTTGCCTAGCTGCCGGATTCGAAAGTGCAATATCCTTCACTTTGGTTTCACTGCTGAAGTTCATGATCACCTCCCTCACGATGAACATTGTGTACTTCAGGCGCGTTGTTGGCAGTGACTAAAGTCACTGTGGGCCTGGTTTCCCAACTGGCAGGTTTGGGTGCCTATTCCGGTGCGATTTGTTCTCGCTTGAGGCCGGGAAGGTCTTTTACGATAATTATGCGGCCGTCTACTTCCAGAAGTCCTTCAGCTTGAAGTCGGCTCAGATTTCGTGATACGAGTTCCCGCACCGTTCCCAGCTCGGCCGCCAGGTCCTGGTGGGTAGTTGTCAATTCGACCTGGACGCCTTGTTTTGTAGCGGTTCCACCTCCTTGGGCTAGTCGCAGCAGGAGCGAAATCAATCGCTGCCTCACCGTCGTGAAGGACAGATCTTCAATGATCCCGACTAGACGGCGCAGCCGAGAACCGACGACCGAAAGTACTTTAAGCGCTACTTCGGGATGCTCGCGACAGTAGTCTTGGAAATCCGTACGTGAGATGAAAAGCACTTCTGCGTCTTCCTGGGCGGATGCCGAGGCCGGATATACGCCTCCATCGAAGACCGGAAGCTCGGCAAAAGAGCTCCCCGGTCCTTCGACCGCTAACACCTGCTCTCGACCAGACGGAGACAATTTGAAAATTCGAATTCTACCCATGGCCACTATGAAGAGGCCACGGCATTGGTCGCCTTCACTAAATAACATCTCGCCGCGGCCAAAATTTTTTTTGCTCACCCGCGCGCACAGCATGTGCATCTCGCCTTCTGTGAGCCTTGCGAATAACTGTGTTTTTCGAAGGACAGATTGGTTGGCCTCAGTGGTCATTTGACTGAACTCGCTCCCCCAATCATATTGCAGAGCGAATACCCTTGCCGAGATGGAGCGGCTTCCCGCCAGTGGTGGATCGTCCACTTCCTCGCTGCCTGCCGAAGGGCGAGAAACAGCAACTTTAGCGCCACTTCTTCATTGGGAATCCCCCGCGGGTTTTGATGATCTTGCGCAGCGACCCGTTCAGCGACTTCACGCTGTTGGTGGTGTAGATCGCCTTGCGAATGTCCAGCGGGTGATTGAAAAAGGGCGTGATGCACACCAAGTTCCACCGCCAAACCTGGCTGACGCTGGGACCTCTTTCATTGCCTGTCCCAGAATGGCGGAGAGATTTTGCGCGGGTCGAGCAAACTCTGTCAAGGCGCGTGCCCACAATCGCGGCGACCTTTAGGTCGGCCTTGACAGAGTTTGCGCCCGCGCTAAGCTCCCATTATCCGGGGCAGAAAGGGTTCTAAAACCCGATTCCAAGGCCGATACTACGCTCTTGTTGCGGTCCCTTGGCGATTTCCTGTTGCGATGCAATCGTCTGTTCAGAGTGGCGTTGATAAATGTTTACAACGACTTAACAGGTCTTAGGTGGCTGCGTAAGTGCTCGATAAGTCGTGGTGACACGTCTAGGTGGGGCCGGGATATTGGGCCGGAGGACAGCTCTTCGGCGTGCTGTGGTCGAGCGAGATTATCCAGATGTGGATGAATCCGACTAGTCAAGGAGGCCATCAGCACAGAGCTCCTCTCGCTGGATCGGTCGAAGAACGAAAGCATGTTCAAAGAAATTTAGGTGATCCGTTGCAGGGGTTATCCAAGGCAATGCTGACATAACGTTCATAATAATGTACACTAAAGCTGTTAACAGCCATTAGTATGGACATTAAATATGAGGACTAGCCG
>JBAPQU010000218.1:0-16893 GCA_049280795.1 Candidatus Sulfotelmatobacter sp. | reverse complement strand
GGTTTGGGACTGTGAAAACGGTGATCGCATCAAGGGGCTGTGACGGTACATGCGTCCACGCTGTTGGCTCCCTCGCAGGAGGCGGCAGCTAGAGCATAACCAATGTCACGGCCCTTTCAATTTTTTCCCGCCTTTTTCTCTCCTCATCGTTACTGATGTTTGCGTGCTTAAACTCTGCCTGCTAATATCCTCCCGCTTGCATACGACTCGAGGAAAATTAATGCCACGCTTCGTCGCGATGATTCTGCTGGCGGCTTGCGCCGTGCTGCCTGCATTTGGTCAATCTACCCAGCCTGCTTCCAGCGACCATTATCTTTTCGCCTGGACCGGGGACGCAGCGAAGAAAGGCAACGATTTTCTCGCCGTTATCGATGCCGACCCGGCTTCGCCCTCTTATGGCCATCTGATGACCACGCTGGTCACCGATCAGCAGACAAAACGCGTGCATCACACCGAGTACACGATGCCGGCGAGCGGCATGTTGTTCGCCAATGATCACGAAGCGGGACGAACTTTTATTTTTGACGTGCACGATTCACTGCATCCGGCAATTGCCGCTTCATTCACCGACATGGCCGGATACATGCATCCGCATTCCTACCTGCGCTTGCCAAACGGACACGTGCTAGCCACCTTTCAACATTCGCATGACAGCATGGATCCGGAGTCGCTTGGACGACATGGTGGCCTGGTCGAAATTGACGACGCAGGCAAAGTGATTCGCTCGGCGAGCGCCGCCGATCCTGCCTTTCCTGACGCGTTGCTCACGCCTTACAGTCTGGTTGTTCTGCCCGAACTTGATCGGGTCGTCTCGACTAATTCCGCGATGGACCAGGAAGACCTGTTTCGCGGGCTTACCTATCAGATATGGCGGCTCTCCGATCTGAAACTTCTCAAAACGATGTACTTCGATCCGGGCATCGATCATTACGCGCAGATCAGCCCGGAGGAGCCACGACTGGCTCCCGATGGTTCGGTCTTCGTGCAAACGCTGGCGTGTGGAATCGAGCGGATTACCGGCATTGCGACTGATTCACCCAAGTCAGAGCTGGTTTATTCGTTGCCGACGTCTTTCTGCGGAGTGCCCACGATCGTAGGGCATTATCTGATCGTCAGTATTCTGTACGACCACGTCGTGGTTGTGCTCGACATCGCGAATGAAGCCAAGCCGGTGGAAGTCTCGCGAGTGAAGTTAGGGGATGATTATTTACCGCACTGGACTGGATGGGATGCGAAGACGAATCGCATCGTGGTTACGGGCGGTGGCCGGCTTTATTTACTGAAGTTCGATCCAGCGACCGGAGCTTTGTCGATCGACGAAAGCTTCCACGATAGTGATGGCAAAGCCGGATTCAATTTCTTGAACCGCGAATGGCCGCATGGGTGGAAGGGCTCAGGTGTACCGCACGGTGTGGTGTTTTCGCGCTGAACTCTACGATGCGCCATTCTCTGAGGCTCCTATGTTAAGACTCCGCTGGTGCCTTGTTTTTCTCTTTCCACTGTTTGTGGGCTTGGACGTTCATCCGGCCAGCGATCCTGCGTCTCTAGCGATAACCCATGTGACAATCATTGACACGACAGGGGCGGGGGCAAAGCCGAACATGACCGTCATTATTCACGGCGGCCGCATTGCCATGATCGGCAGCAGCGCCACCGCGCACATCCCGAAAGATGCTGGGGTGATCGACGCTAACGGGAAGTACCTCATCCCCGGGCTTTGGGATATGCATGTTCATTGGGGGGACACAGAGTATCTGCCTCTGTTCCTGGCGAACGGCGTTACCGGCGTTCGAATTATGTGGGGAGATACCCGGCAGCACGAATGGCGCCGGCAAAGCGAAGCCGGGCAACTGCTGGCTCCTCATCTGGTGATCGCCAGCGCCATCATCGACGGACCGAAACCCTTTTGGCCCGGCTCGATCAGCGTGGCCACTGAAGCGCAGGCGAGGCAGGCGGTGGTTCAGGCCAAAAAAGATGGCGCCGATTTTGTGAAGGTCTATTCCTTCTTGCCGCGGGAAGAATATTTTGCGATTGCCGACGAGGCAAAAAAGCAAGGCATTCTTTTCGCGGGGCATGTTCCATTGGGGGTCTCGGCGGAAGAGGCTTCGAACGCGGGGCAAAAATCTTTCGAACATCTGATTAGTCTTTTGCCCGCCTGCTCCACCCACAGTGATGAGCTTGCTCAAGCCGCACGCGCCGACCTTGTCGATGAAATGGCAGCTGAACGGCCTGCGTTCTGGGGCGAGCACACCAAGGCTTTATGGCAGGTGGAACTTGATACCTATAGCCCGGAGAAAGCGGCGGCTCTGTTCGCGCTTCTGAAAAAGAATGGTACGTGGCAATGTCCAACCCTTACACTGCTGCGTTCGATGGCTTACGTGGACGACGCTTCATTTGTTAACGATCCGCGGGTGAAGTACATGCCGGGCTGGGCGCGGACAGAATGGAGTCCGGCTGCAGCCATCCACTCGTTTGGACCGAGCAGCGCGGAGGATTTTGCTTTCGCGAAAAAGGAATTTCAAAAAGATCTTGAGCTGGTTAGCGCGATGCAGCAAGCGGGCGTGGGAATTCTGGCTGGCACCGATACGTCGAATCCATTTTGCATGCCGGGCTTCAGCCTGCATGATGAACTTGGCCTTCTGGTGAAGGCCGGACTTACGCCGATGCAGGCTTTGCAGGCGGCCACGCTGAATCCGGCGCGCTTTCTGGGAAGGGAAAAAGATTACGGCGCAGTCGAGGAAGGCAAAGTTGCCGATCTCTTGTTGCTCGATGCGAACCCTCTCGACGATATTGCGAACACGCGGAAAATTGCTTCGGTCGTGTATGGAGGAAGACTCTATTCCAGAAGCGATCTCGACCAGATGCTTGCGCAAGTGGAAGCCGTGGCTGCGCGCCTGCCTATCCGCGATGTTCTGATGAAAACGATCCGTGAGAAAGACGTGGCGGCCGCGATCAAACAATATTACGAGCTGAAATCCGCGCAGCCTGCGGCTTACGAATTCGGCGAGAACGAACTGATTAGCTTGGGATATCAACTACTGCATGCGAAAAGAGTGCCCGATGCGATCGAAATCTTCAAGTTGAGCACGGAGGTCTTTCCGCAGTCGTATAACACGTGGGACAGCCTTGCGGAAGCTTACATGGTTCATGGCGACAAAGAACTGGCCATCAAGGGTTATGAGAAGTCCCTCGTGCTGAATCCCGGGAATGCAAACGCGGTGGAAAAACTTAAACAACTCAGAACGCCGTGAGAGTCTCTCAAGCGTCTACCTCACCCGCGATCATTTCGTCCACGTAACACCAGATCCAATCTTCTCCGGGTTCGATCGAGCGGATTAGGGGATGGGTGGTGTGGTGGAAATGTTTAGTGGCGTGCTTGTTCTTCGAGGAGTCGCAACAACCCACGTTGCCGCATACCATGCACATGCGGAGGTGAACCCACGTGTCGCCCATTTTGACGCACTCTGCGCAGACGTGGATATCGGTGGTAGTGAATTTGATTTGGTCGAGGTGCTTGCATTTCTTCGACATTTCTATCTCCCGTGATTTTGTCATTCCGAACCGGCGCTCGTTGCCGGTGAGGAATCTGCTGTTAGCGTCTCTCCAACTCGTTGCGGTTCCAGTGTGCGAGATTTGCGCCCGCTTCGTAAGTGCTCTGCAGGAAGCTTAGCAGCGCCTGCCGAGGCGAGGCTGCCTGGCGTACGTCGTCATACATCAGTAGAAATTCTTTCATCTGCGGATGATAGAAGGCCGCGGCGGGTTCTACTTTTTGCTCGGCGAAGCCGGTTGGTTCTGGCGCCGCGTACGCGTAAAACGCCGGGCCTTTAATGTCTCCTCCTCCCGGCCAGAGTCCTGCGCTGATTACTTCGTGCGAGTAGGCTTCGCGGGTAACGGGATCGGCTCCCGGGCGTTCGGGAGCGCGGCGTCCGGAGAAGCGTGTTACGCACAGATCGAAGCTGCCCCAGAAAAAATGCACAGGACTATCCTTGCCGATGAACCTCGCCCGAAATTCGGCGAAGACGTTCTCGCACGAGACGAGTATCTGCCACAAGCGGTGAGCATATTCAGGGTCGTAGGAGGCGTGCTGCGTGTCGTTTTCGAAGCGCACCGGATTTGGAACTTCGCAGGGCATCGTCCAGATTTTTACTTCGATACCGAGGGAACGCAGTGCCGCCATGAATTCGTTATAGAAGTCGGCGACGGACTGCGGCTTCAGCGGCAAGGTTTTCGACGAGCCCCCGTTGGTGTTGATGATTAGCTTGTGGTCGATGAAATCGAATTGAACTTCGAAAATGCCTTCGCCGTAAGGGATGGCGGAAGTGGTGAGCCCGCGCGCATTCACATAGAGCGCGACCTCCCACCAGTGATTGATGCGCGGGCTGAGCGCCAGTCGCACCTTGCCGACTATCTGCGTCCACATGTGGAGGGTGGCGTAGGTATCCTGCCAGGCATCGAGAGGTAGTTCGGGCCAGGGGGATTTGTGGAACATTTCAGGCTGAGCGGCCATGGTTCGACCCCGAAGTGTCGTACGGCTCCGACGATGCTAACACTTAAATACAGTCGAGAAGCCGGATAAATTGTGCTTTCGGGATTTTCCTAAGGGGTTTCTCCGCGACGCGAAATTGTTTTGAGCTACCACAGAATGCGGAACGCAAGGAACGCATATCCTAGGAAGAAAAACAGGAATCCAAAAAACGCGAGCGATAGGTTCAGTGCGTACCAGCCCGGCGTGTACGTGTTTCTATTTGGATCATGACAATACGTCTCATATGCATAGTTTTCAGAGAAGAGGAAGAGGATTGCGCAGAGGGCGCTCAATCCTAGCAAGCAAATCGAAAAAGGACATGCGCTCTCCAACGCTAGGCTGTAGGGGCTCCGCTTTTCGTCAACATGTATACTCGCCAAAAAGTTCACAAGAAATGCAATAGTGGCCGCCGCTATCGTGAGCAAAAGTTTCGCTAGATCCTGATATCGACGCGCGTGGGGCTCGAAACCTCCTTGTATAAATCGCGCTGCCGCTGGGGCAGGCTCAATAGGGTCAAACGCTACATTGGCGCCAGGATGGCGCGTCCTAAAGTCGCGGCGGAGATAGAACCAAAGCAGCAAGAAGGGGCACAGGATGCATAAGGCCCACGCGACCACCGGACATAAGTGCCTCATAGGTGGAAGTTTAGCAAACGCAATCGTACGTATTCTCTACCTCTTTTTTGGCGGTAAATATTTTTTCTCGATCGAGGCCACGACCACATAGTTGGGATCGACCATCTCGTTGAGATGAATCTTCGCGACTTTCGATAACAGCTCATACGCGTCGAGCTCGGACAGGCCGTAGTCTTTGTGGATCCAGTGGACGAGTTCGGTGAAGGCGATGCGGAGGGCGTCGTCCAGCGGGCGGTAGGCGCCGACGGTCATGATGGCGTCGTCGTTTTCGAACTGCGGCCAGGCGATGGTTCGGCCTTTGATGACGCTCAACTGTACGCGCGCCTTGAGCGGAACTTCGATGGCGGTGCCGGCGATTTCGCCATCGCCCATGGCGGCGTGGCCGTCGCCGATGTAGAAGAGTCCACCTTTCACGTTCACGGGAAAATAAACCGTGTTGCCCACGCTGGCTTCCGGCGAATCCATGTTGCCGCCGAATTCGGCGGGGACGACGGAGCTGCGCGCCTCACCCTCGGCGGGCGCGACTCCGATGCAGCCGAAGAAAGGATGCAGCGGAATCTTCACCGAGAAATCGGTGTCGAGTGCTTTGAAGGTGGCGGTGTTCGCGGCGTGATCGATGTGGTAGTACCAGATGCGCTCGGGCAGCGGCGTGTGCAGCATGGGTGTGTAGTTGGTTTCATTGATCGCGCCAAATCCGGGAGCGAATGCGCCTACGCCGGTGTCGCCATCGACATCGAGTTCGATAATTTTGACCGCGAGCGTATCGCCGGGCTCGGCGCCTTCGACGAAAAACGGCCCGGTCAAGGGATTGTCGCCCTTCACCATGCTGAGCGTGTCTCCCGGCTTGCGCAGTACGTTGCCGAAGCAGTCAAGCGTATTGGTGTCGAGAATGTCGCCGGACTTTAGGTGCGCGACCGGCTCGGCTGTGGCGAAGAGGTACTTCACGTTGGCGGTCGTGGCGGTGTAGTGGATGGTGTTTTGCGCCGAGACGGAACCCATTAACAGCAGAACTGCGAGAATGCGAGGGATCATCGGAAAGCTCCGGGATTGTGGACCACTGATTGACGATTGTAGCGAGCGCTGATTCCATCATCTGGGATTTAAGTCGTCGCTGCGCCGCTATTATCTCAATTTGCCCGCGCGGTGCGCGCTTCGCGTGCGTGTAGTTTGCTTCTCCTCATCAATAGTCGCACCAATAGCCATGCGCACCATGTAGCCGGAGCGCGTCAGGCCGCTGGCTTCAGCAAGGGCATCGATCTTGGCTAGTTGGCTTTCTCGCGCGGTGATGTTCACGCGCACCGTTGCATCGGGCGGGTCGACTCTTACCAGGAAGGCAATTGCGCCGCGCTTCGCAGCGTCCGTAGCTATATCATCGACTTTTGATGGCTCCGGCACCGCTTCTCCGTCTTCGATCATTCCTTGAATATGGAGTGCCAACGCTTCTGCCGCCATCCGGCTCGCTTCGTCGAGAGTCCTCCCGGCGGTGATGCAGCCCGGAAAATCGGGAAAGCTTACGCCGTAATCCGAATTCCGGTCCTTATGAAGATAGGCGATATATTCCATATGCTGCTCCCAGATAACCCAGTTTGATTTCCTTAGCTTGATCACCTCAGTTTGAGCCCGGCCTGTTTCTCGATGCTCTTGAGGGTCCCGATCGGTATGTCCCGGTTGGGATGCGGCACCGTCACTCTCCCCGTTTTCGTTGGATGTTTGAATTGCACGTGACTGCCGACCTGATTCACTTCATACCAGCCGGATTTTTTCAACGCCTTGATGACATCCCGGCTATGCACGCTTCCTCTAAGCTATTGAAATTATTATACACACTTTATACACACCAATCAATGGAGGCCTTTTACGCAGTTCTCCTCTTAGCGTAAAACCTTCGCACCTTGGCGCGATTGCCGCAGACCTTCATGTTGCACCAGCGGCGGTGGTGGTTCTTGCTGGTGTCGAGGAAGAACCACTGGCAAGTGGGTGAGGAGCAGGTGCGCACCAAGGCTACATCGGGCGAAGCCAGCAGGTCTGCGGCGGCGCGGGCGATCGGCCGCAGTATCGCTTCGTATGAAGATGTCATGTCGTCGAAGCGCCACTCGAAACTTTGATCGTGCTGCGCGACGCCTGGTTGTGCGGTTCCTGTTTGTATCGTTTCGCGTTGTATCAGCCGCGAGTGCAGCGCTGCGTCGTGCAGATTCGCGTTGAGCGTGTCCATGGCCTCTGGCAATGCGGATTGTTTATTTAGTGCCGCTAGAAAGATGGCGTACAGGGCCTCGCGCAAATTAATGGCGCGACGCATCGCCTGCTGCGCTTCGTCAGGCTTTCGGGGAACGTCAGCCAAAAAATAATCGAGCTGTGCTGAGGTGAGGATACCGGTGTCATACCCGAAAGCCGCTAGGTCGTTGTAGTTGGTTAGCAACTCTTTGGGCTTGGGGCTGGGACGGTCATCGAAGGTGTTGATGAAATCGAGAGCGACGTTTCCGGCGATGAGTTCGAACTTTGGCGCGCGTCGGTTTTCGGGTTGGGATTCCACTGTGTTCAGTTGTGTACCGTCCTAACTGAAGAACATTATATAACCAGTTAAATCAACTTGACAAGTTAAAACGAGTCGACTACCATCGTTGTGTAACCTGTTAAATAATTTTAACAGGTTATTTAATCTTGGAGGTCACTCACCATGATTGGACAGCATCGTTCACCGATTATGGCCATGCTCCGGAGCGGGAAGATGATAAACATTGGAGGAAGACCTGTGATCGTTCCTGAATCACGTAAAACCGCGAATGCGCACGACCGAGGGCTTGCCATCAAGGTGGGGCTGGCCTTTGCGGCGATCTATGTCATCTGGGGGTCGACATTCCTTGCGATCCGCTATGCGGTGGAGACGATTCCTCCTCTGGTGACGGCGGGAATCCGGCATTCGATTGCGGGCGGGATCATGCTGGTGTGGGCCTGGTGGCGCGGTTTTCGTCCAACGCGGCAGCAGTGGGTAGCGGGATTCGCTCTGGGTGCGCTTTTCTTCTTAATTGGGCATGGCACGCTGCACTGGGCGGAGCAGTATGTGGATTCGGGGCTGGCGGCGCTGTTACTCGCGACTGAACCCATGTTCATCCTGGTGCTGGGCTGGATGATGGGGCAGCAGAAGATCAGCTTGACGAGCGCTCTGGGTTTGGGTCTGGGAGTTTTGGGCGTGGCGATACTAACGGGCGTGGAACTCACGATGAAGGGTTCGAGCCTCTGGGGATTGATGGCAGTATTGTTGGGTTCTTTGGCGTGGTCATTCGGAGTGGTGATTTCGCCGCGGCTCAAGCTGCCTTCCGATGCGCTGGGGCGAACGGCGCTGCCAACGATTTGCGGCGCTGCCATGCTGCTGGTGGCAGCGGGCGTTTCGGGCGAGTTCCAGCAAACTCATTGGGCGAGCATCTCGCTGCGGTCTTTGTTTGGGCTGGGATATCTGATTGTGTTCGGGTCCGTGGTGGCGTTTACGGCTTACATCTGGCTGCTGCAGCGCGTTCCTCCGGCACTGGTGGCGACCCATACATATGCGAATCCAATCATCGCTGTGTTGCTGGGATGGTTTCTCGCACACGAGCCTTTGTCGCTGCGGCTAGTGATGGCGTCGGTGGCGATTTTGGGAGCGATTGTGCTGATCCGGCGCGGGGAGCGGGCGGTGGCGAAAGGTCCGGAAGCGGTTGCCGTTACAACTGCGATTGAAGCGGCGGCAGTGCGGAGTGCGTCCTGAGCGGTGGGGGGGTGAAGAATTCGAGCCTCATAAAAAATTGGTGAGTGCGCTGCCTAGCGGGGGCAAATCGTGCATAATTGTTCGCTGTTTCGACGCAGTTTGATCGAGCGAGGAAAGATCGCATGCGGACATGGCCAACTTTTATTTTTGTGCTGGCGGGTTCCTTAATGGCTGCGGGCCAGAGTACGGCTGCCGTGCCGGTTTCTGACTCGGCTTCCAACTTCAAGATCGATGTAAAGCTGGTGCCGGTGCATGTGGTGGTACGAGATGCTCAAGGGCATCCCGTTGGGAATCTGCACAAAGAAGACTTTCAGCTTTTTGACCAAGGCAAGCCGCAAGTGATTGCGCAATTTACCTTTGAACAAGCGGACGCCCATGTAGCAGAAACAACTTCTCGAAGCGGAGAGAAACCCGCACCGCGAGCAGCACCTGCACGCTATACCGCCTATCTTTTTGACGACCTTCACCTTTCCCGCAATGACCTCGTGCAAGCACGAGAGGCCGCGGACCGGCAGTTCGCGTCACTCTCAGCGGCTACCGAACGCGCCGCTGTCTTCACAACCTCGGGAGAAAAAGGAGTTGACTTCACGGCAGATTCGGCGAAATTGCACGAGATCGTCGCCCACCTAGAGCCGAGAGGGAAGCAGGCGGCAACGGATTGTCCGGCAATGAGCTACTACATGGCCGACCTGATCGCGAACAGGGGAGATGCGGACGCGCTGCAGATTGCGACCAATGACTCGCTGGCGTGCTCCTACGACGGAAATGTGAAGATGATTAAGGCAGCAGGACAGACGGCGAGAGCGATCGCCCATGAAAAGAGCGAAATTGGCCGCATGGAAACGGGAAAGACGATTCGCATCCTGAGAGCGCTGGTGCAGGGGATGTCGAAGGCGCCGGGACAACGAGTCGTTGTGATTGTTTCACCCGGATTCTTTACCGGAGAAGATCAGTCGGAGGGGGACATCCTGGATCTAGCGGTCCGATCAGACATTACGATCAACACAGTGGATCCACGTGGCCTGGTTACTTCGCTTGACGTTAGTACAGGGCGAATCGATCCGCAACTCATGGCGTACAAGACCTTGAGCGATACGGAGGAATCGTCCATTCTGGACGAACTGGCGGATGGGACTGGCGGGATATTTTTCCACAATAACAACGATCTGGGCGAAGGATTAAGGCGGGTGGCGGGGAGCCCGGAATATTCTTACGTGCTTGGTTTCTCACCGAAGGAGCTGAAAAACGATGGACGCTTCCACAAATTGAAGGTGACCGTGAACAGCGGTGCGAAGCTCACGGTGCAGGCGCGCAAGGGTTACTACGCTCCGAAGAAAAAAAGATAGCGAGAGCCGGGGCCATGCGCTACTCGAATTTAGGGCGAGCCTCTCGGGGCTCGCCCTTTAACTTCTACTGGTCCGCGGAGAGTCGATCGATTGCTGTCAGCTGATACATGTCGGATTATGAACCGCGGGCTAGGCGGCCCCTGAGAGTCCGTTCATCCGTGGCCCTGCCTCGGCGGCAGCCGGAAATCGTTCCTCAACCTCCGAATCCCGTACTGCTTTCCAATGCCGGGCCTGGGCAATGCAAATGATGTGAAGAATAAAGAACAGCGGCACCGCGAATGTCGGAATCAGGCTCATCGGGAGCACCGTCATCACCGCGGTTGGTACTCCGTGCGGACTAATCAGCCCAGCTGTAGTCCCTGATGTGACCGCAGTGACCAGGTCGATCATTCCCAGTACCTGCCAGAAGAGGAAGCCTCTGCGGTGGCTGAAGTTCGCGAGTTTCAGGGCCGCCCATGGCGCCGTTGCTCCGATCGCGATGTCACCCAATCCTGCAGGCAAAGCGAAGAAACCCGGCAGCAAGCCGATTGCATAGAGGGTTAGGAACGTGAGTCCGGCAATCCTCCAGGATTGAACGAAGGTCAAGGTGCTGGGATTTAGGGACAATGTGAACCGCCGAAAGCTGGCCGATGCCGCGAACCAGATTAGAAACACGACGATTGGCGCTAGAGCGGATATGCCGACTGGCAGCGGCGGAGCGCCAGGTTTGGTTTCGAATACGTGTAGAGCCGAAGCTGAGAATGCGAAGGCGAACCATGCTGCGATGATGCCGACGGTAAGTCTTCCGTAGCTTGCGTTGGTCATGACAAGTCTCCTTGGTTGGTGGTGAGGTTTGTGGTTTCGTTGATTAGCTTCAGAAGGTCGTGCCAGCGCTTGTCTCCCAGTTGATGCCTCAAATGCACTTGCGCTTTTTCCCAGAGCGGAAGTGCGCGGTTGAACTGATGGCGGCCCTCTTTGGCAAGGCGCAGCAGGCGCTCTCGCCGGTCCTGGCCGCGGCGGTCTGCGATCCATCCCTCACGCACCATGATTCGCAGCGTGCGGGTGAGAGTCGTGCTGTCGATGGCCAGTACCCGCCCCAGTTCGCCCTGGGATATCTCACCGGTTTGCGATAACGCTTGAAGGATTGTGAATTGGGTAGCTCGCAGGCCGAGCGGGCGGAGCGCTTCCTCATACAACTGAGTGAGTGCCCGCGACGCTCGGCGAAAACTTGCGCACATGCAAGGCAGATCGGGGAGTTTGCGTAGAGTGTTCACGGAATAATAGATGTATATACATATAAATGAGATTCGGGAAATTTATGGCTCGCTCTGCTCAATGGAGAGCCCAGGCGGCTGTTCCCACATCTCAAAAGCGGGCGGGACGCCGGCGCTACATAAAAAACCAGCGGGACCCCTCGGCTTCGCTCAGGGCAAGTGCCGGAGCTACACTTACCGCGTACACTATTGCGAAACGGGAGCGGGATTAGAGTGGGTTGCCAGGTCTCCTTATACTTGCCGCGAGGGACGACAGATGACGCCACTGCACGAAGAACTTCTCCGCGAATTTCGCGACTTCGCCCGGACTGCGCCCACAGCGAAGTCCGTCATGGAACAAATTACTCAACGTCTGCACGAAAAGATGACGCGCTACAACTGGGTGGGGTTCTATCTAGTGGACCCGGCGGATTCAGGCATTCTGTTGATTGGACCTTTCGCGGGCAGCTTTACGCCGAATGCCCGGATCCCGCTCGACACCGGGCTCTGCGGCGCCGCGGCCAGCAGTGGGCAGACTGTCGTGGTCGATGATGTTGCAAAAGATCCTCGTTATCTGGCGGGGTCGCCGCTGGTGAAGTGTGAAATTGTTGTCCCTATCTTTGTGAAGGGCAAGCTGGCCGGTGAGCTTGATGTCGAAAGCTATTTTGCCAGCGTGTTTACCAGGGTGGAACAGGAATTTGTTGAGGGGTGCGCTGAGGTGGCGGGTAAGAGTTTGGGGAAGGGGTAGCAAAGAGCGCTGGCTAGGGCGGTGCTGATGTTATCTGGATTGCTCGTGGATAGAGGCGGACGGGAGTGTCAGCCCCACACGAGCAAAGTCCCACACATGCAAAGGCCAGCGGGACGCCGGCGCTACAGCTTAGTGGTTTTCGCGGCGGCGGAGGTAGTCGATGAACATTTGTTCTACGGGCTTGTCGTAGGCCATCAAGACGTGGCGAACGGTGTGGCCGCTGACGAAGTGGCAGACTTCTTCGGCGAGGTTCTTGGCGTGATCACCGGCGCGCTCGAGGGATTGGGTCATGAAGATGACTTGCAGGCTGGCCTGGCGGGCGATGTTTTCGGGATTCTCGATGTGGCGGAGGAAGATCAGGTTGCGGAGGCGGTCGATCTCTGCGTCGGAGCGGAGCACATCGACGGCTTTGCCGACGTCGCGGGCGGAGAATGCATCGCCCACATCGGTAAGCATCTTTTCGAGGATGGTGGCCATGTGGGTGAGGTCGCGGCTGTCTTCAGAATCGATGCGGCCGGAAGCAGCTTGAGCGCTATTGGCGAAGCTGAGGAGAAGATCGCCGATGCGCTCGAGGCTGATCATGAACTTCATGCAGGCGAGAAGTTCGCGGGCTTCGGCGGGCTCGACCTCGGTGATGAGAGAGGTGACGGCGCTATCGATTTCCATGTCGAGCTTGTCGAGTTCGCGCTCGCGCTGGTGCAGAGAATTGAGCAGAGAAGCGGAGCCGGTGGCGATGCCTTCGGCGGCTGCCGCGGCAGCGTCCCTGGCCAGGGCACACGCTTCAATGGTTCGCCGGACAACATGCGCGTGAGCCGGCTCTGGGGCGAGGCTTTCGGCGCGGGCGGTGCTCATGAGGGTATCCCTCCGGCGCGGAATGGAACGTCGCGGGCCGTTTGGTCCTGGTTTTACCGCACCTGAATTTAGATGGCCCACAGCTAAGGATAGGTTTAATTTTTCGTCGGCGGGTTAAGGAGCGGTGAATTTTTGGTCATTTTTCGGGATGATTAGCCGACGCTAACGGCGAGGGCAAGATGCCCTTATGAGAGCCGGCGGGACGCCGGCGCTACTAGAGCTATTTGTGATGTTGCTGTCGCTTGGCTAGCTTGCGCTGGGCCTTCTGGTTTTTCTTCATTGCTTTGCGCTGTTTTTTGAATGCCTTGTTTTGCGCCTTACGGTACTGCTTGGATGCCTTCTTTGCCTCTCGCCCATTCTCTCCGATGCTTCTGTTTTCATGTTGCGCAAAGGCCGGTATCGACCAGACTGCACAGGAGGCGGTTAGTAGTGCGAGAGCTGCGATTCGTTTCATAGCATGCTTGAACAGGATTCCTGCAGTGATTTTAACACCGAGGCTTGGGTTGGCCGGAAAATCAGTTGGACGAGGCGGAAGGCACCTGCGGTACTCAGCGCACGACAGGACAAGGCTGATCGTAATATCGCTCTTCGTGCCTGAGAACTCCATAATGCTGGTATGGGCGTGGGTACGGTCTTTGTCGATTTTCTAGTGCGAATCGCGGTTGGTGCGGCCGCTGTGTTCGCTTTGCTTCTCTTCATACGGCTCAGTTTGCCCAGACGGTCCAGTATCGCCGTCACGCGACGAACGACGCGTTAGGGCCAGTCCTACTTAACATTCCAGAAAATCTCCTACCCAAAAGACTTTCGCAGGAACCCCCTAGGCCCCAAAGTAGTATCGAAAACGCGAGACACCGCCTGCCCCGCTGCTCGGTTTGACTGGACTGGCGCGGCATGAGATAGTGGCTGGCTTCGTCTCCGCCATCGATAGTAGACACTAACGCTCTTGGAGCTTTATTACCTCCCATGGTCCGCCTGATTCCGAAAGATACCAGCTTCTTCCAGATGTTCTCTGCGATGTCGGACAACCTGATCGCGGGGGCTCAAGCTCTGGTCGATTTGTTTGCGGATTATCGCGAAGTTGACACAAGGATAGAGGAGGTTCGCCGGATCGAGCGCGCAGGGGATGAGCTGACGCATGCCATCCTGACCAAACTTAACCAGACGTTCATCACACCCTTCGACCGGGAGGATATCCACCAATTAGCATCGAAGCTTGACGATGTTCTGGACTACGTCAACGCTTCCGGAGCCCGGCTCGTGATGTACAGGATTACAGCTCCGCCGCCGGCCGCAGGTGAACTAGCCAAGATCATCTTGATGCAATGCCAGGAATTGCAGAAGGCGGTGTCTTTGATGCAGAAAAACGGGAATATTCTGGCCCATTGCGTGGAGATCAACCGCCTGGAAAATGAAGCGGATCTGGTGTCGCAGCAAGCCATTGCCAGGCTGTTTGAGTACGAGAAGGATCCAATCAACCTGATCAAAGTCAAAGAATTACTCGAATTCCTCGAGCGAGCTACCGATAAGGCGGAAGACGTCGCGAACGTGCTGGAAACTGTCGTATTAAAAAACACCTGAACCTCAATCCACAGGCAAACAGGAAACCGGTGAAACCTGACCTGCTACTGCTGATCGTTACAGTCCTCATCGCCCTAACTTTCGATTTTCTAAACGGATTTCACGACGCCGCGAACAGCATTGCGACGGTTGTGTCGACGCGGGTCTTGTCCCCAAAACTGGCAGTTGCCTGGGCAGCTTTCTTCAATTTTGCGGCCGCATTTTTTCTGGGTACGGCCGTGGCCAAGACCATCGGCAGCGGGATGATCCAGATCAACTACATGACGCAATACGTAGTAATCACTGGTCTGGTCGGCGCCATTGTCTGGGACATTTTGACGTGGTGGTGGGGGTTGCCAACTTCATCGTCACACGCTTTGATTGGCGGCCTTGCGGGAGCGGCCGTGATGCGTTCGGGATGGCGCGTGATTATTGCCGCGGGCTGGTACAAGACCTTGATCTTCATTGTGGTTGCGCCAGTGGCGGGACTGGTTCTGGGTTTGACGTTCATGGTCGCCATCTCCTGGCTTCTGCGAAACCAGGCGCCCCGGCGGATTGACACCTGGTTTCGCAAGTTGCAACTTATTTCGGCGGCCGCTTACAGCCTGGGGCACGGTGGAAACGACGCGCAGAAGACAATGGGAATTGTGGCCAGCGCGCTGTATGGAGCTCATTTTCTCACCGCGGCGGAACTATCCGGCGGCTGGGGAAAATTTCACTGGCCCATCATCCTGGGCGCAAACATAGCGATCGCGCTGGGAACCTATTTTGGTGGTTGGAGAATTGTTCACACCATGGGCTCGCGCATCACCAAACTAAAGCCGGTGGGAGGATTCTGTGCGGAGGCTGCGGGCGCGATTACGCTGTTCTCGACGGCCCTGGCTGGAATTCCAGTGAGCACAACTCACACCATCACGGGAGCAATCGTCGGCGTAGGCGCGACCCACAGGCTCTCCGCTGTGCGCTGGGGAGTGGCGCGGCGCATCGTGTGGGCATGGGTAGTGACAATTCCAGCGTCGGCACTGGTGGCCGCGATCGCTTTCTGGGTGGTGCGGTTGGTTCATCCGGGAGCGTAGGGTATCCTGGCGCAACAGGGTGCGATCACACAGCGTTCCTTATCTTAGGCGGTGGGCAGGGTGAACAGGAAAGCGGAACCGTGGGCCAGTTCACTTTCGGCGCGGATCGAGCCGCCGTGGGCGAGCATGATGTGTTTGGCGATAGCAAGGCCGAGGCCGGTGCCTCCTGATTCGCGGGAGCGGGCTTTATCGACGCGATAGAAGCGTTCGAACAGGCGCGGGAGGTGTTCGGAGGCGATGCCGGCGCCGAAATCCTGAACGAAGAATTCCACGGCGTGGGGAACGGCGCGCGCACCCAGGACGATGCGTCCGCCGGACGCCCCGTATTTTAAGGCATTGTCGATGAGATTGGAAAAGACCTGGTGAATCGCCTCGCGGTCGGCGAGGACGGCGCGCAGATTTTGACTCGACGCATCTTCGTTCTGCGATGAATCCTGAATTTGAAGATCGGTCCCGTGATTGCGAGCGATTTCCCGGAAGCTTTCTTCAGCATCGTGGAGAAGCTCGACGGGAGGAACGGACTCCATCTCGAAACGGGTTTCGCCAGATTCGACGCGAGCCAGGGTAAGCAGATCTTCAGTGAGACGCGACATCCGCGAAGAATTCTTGCGGATGATTTCGAGAAACTCGCGGCTGGGCAGCGTGTTGTCGGGGGTGCTATCGAGCAGGGTTTCGGCATAGCCCTGAATCGAAGTGAGCGGGGTGCGGAGTTCGTGGGAAACGTTGGCGATAAAGTCGCGGCGGGTTTTTTCTACGCGTTCGGTTTCGGTGAGGTCGCGGAGCACGGCGACGGCACCTCCGTCCGGCAGGGGAGCGGCGGTGACGTCGAACGCGCGGCCGGGAACGATCGATGTGGCGCGCGCGGTTTTGACTTCGCGAGTGCTGGTGGCTTCCTTTACGGTGGCAAGAAAATCGGGGTCGCGGACGGTTTCAACGACTGGCTGCTGCAGGCGTGTGCCTTGCGGAACCAGGCGGTTCATGGGCTGGTTGGCCCACTGCACCACGCCGTCGGCGCTGACGGCGATGACGGCGTCCTGCATGCTGTTGAGCAGGGTTTCGAGCTGGCGCTGGCTGGATTGAACGGCGGCAAAACTTTGTTCGACGCGAAGCGCCGTCTTGTCGATGGCTCCGGCGACGCGGCCAATTTCATCCTGCGATGGTTCTTTGACCCGGGCCTGGAGAT
>JBAPQU010000217.1:0-7998 GCA_049280795.1 Candidatus Sulfotelmatobacter sp. | reverse complement strand
ACCGTATGGCTGCGGAGGGCAAGCCGTTGCCGCCGCTGGCGGGCGTGCCGGTTGCGATCAAGGATGTGATGTCAACGCGAGGCGTGCGCACCACGGCCGGATCGAAGATTCTGGGCAACTACATTCCCCCTTACGATTGCACCGCAATTGCGCGCATGGAGGCCGCAGGGGCGGTCGTTCTGGGTAAGACGAACTGTGACGAGTTTGCCATGGGCTCATCGAATGAGAATTCGGCGTTTCGCCCTGTTCGCAATCCTCGCGATTTGACCCGGGTACCAGGAGGGTCTTCCGGCGGATCTGCCGCCGCGGTCGCTGCGGATATGGCCGTCGTCGCATTGGGTTCAGACACCGGAGGATCGATTCGCCAACCCGCATCGTTCTGCGGGGTGGTGGGTTTGATGCCCACGTATGGCCGCGTTTCGCGGTATGGGCTGATCGCATTCGCGTCTTCGCTCGATCACATTGGCCCGCTGGCTACAACGGTGAAGGACGCTGCAATTGTGCTCGGTACAATCGCCGGACGCGACCCGATGGATTCGACTTCGGCTGATGTGCCGGTGCCCAACTATGTTGCAGAGCTGGAGAAGCCCGTGCGCGGCCTGAAGTTGGGCGTGGCTAAAGAATATTTTGGAGATGGACTCGACGATGAAGTTCGCCATGCGGTCGAGTCAGCCATCGACAAGCTGAAAAGTTTGGGCTGCGAGATTGTTCCGGTTTCGCTGCCTCACACACCCTATGCGGTTCCTACTTATTATCTGATTGCGACCGCTGAAGCGTCTTCGAACTTGGCCCGCTACGACGGCGTGCGCTACAGCTATCGTGCGCCGGGTGTGAAGTCGCTTTCGGAGATGTACCGGCGCAGTCGCGATGAAGGTTTCGGCGCGGAAGTGAAGCGCCGCATCATGCTTGGAACTTACGCGTTGAGCGCGGGTTATTACGATGCGTATTACTTGAAGGCGCAAAAGGTGCGCGCGCTGCTGACGCGTGATTTCGAGGAAGCCTTTCGCAAAGTGGATGCGATCGTCACGCCGACGAGCCCGACGGCGGCATTTCGGCTGGGTGAGAAGTCGAATGATCCGCTGGCCATGTATCTCGCCGACATCTATACCGTCACAGCAGATCTCGTAGGGATTCCCGGAATATCGGTTCCCTGCGGTGAGACGCGGGAGAAGCTTCCGATTGGACTGCAGATTCTCGGAAAACATTTTGATGAGACAACGGTATTACGTGTCGCGCACGCGTACGAACAAGCGGCCTAGAGGGCAAGCAGCTTAGATCGGCTCGTAATACCGGTCTTCTATACAGGCGCAGGCGCGGCAAAGCACCTTCTCTTCACTGCGAACTTCTCTGCGGAAGTTGATTCCCTCGCCACAGGATTCACAAACAACGCGCTCACCCTTGTATCCCGGAAATTCTTCCGGCGGTAACTCCACCTTCACCCATTGCAAGGTAAACAAGTCGTCGTCCGTGATTTCGCGATAGGCCAGCATCTGCTGCTGGTTCTTGTCGGCGATTTCGGGATGCATTTCGCGGGCAAGAGCTTTGGAAGATTCTTTGGCTGCGATGCGGATTGCCTTACCGGAGTTAACATCGACGAACGTGGCTGCAACTTTTCCCCAGTCGCGAAATTTCAAAGCGCGCTTGCCCAGGCGGCAGCCGGTGACTACGGCAACGGCATCGGTGGCGCAGCGGTCGATCTCGACGAAGGTGACAAGCCGCTTCCGGTCTTTGCCACGCGGATCATCGATGCCGAGTTTGACCAGCCCGAGCATCGCCAGCCGGACGCCGAGAACTTGGCCGGCGCAAAGATGTCCGTGGGCTTGCTCGGCATCGCGGAGGTATTCGTCGAGGGACTTCATAAAAAGCTGTCAGCTTTCAGCCGTCAGCGTTCAGCTTAACACTCTGTAAAACTACTTTCTTCTCCAGCGCACACCGTCTTTTGTATTCTCGACGAGAATGCCAGCTGCGGTTAGTTCGGCGCGCAGGGCATCGGAAACCTTGAAGTTGCGGGCTTTGCGGGCGGTCTCCATTTCAGCGATTTTCTTTTCGATATCTGCATCGGAGAGTTGGCCAGACTGCACAGCCTCGCGCAGTTCCGCGCTGATGTCTTTCTCGCGACCTTCGGTGGGAGCCCAATCGAGCACCTGTTTCATCTTGGAGCTATCGTCATCTTTTAGTACGGCAAAGATTTCGTCGAACTTTTCGAGCGCGGTCAACAGCAGGGCAACATCGTCCGCTTTGAGTCTGCCGGCATCGATTTCGGAGTTGACGCTACGCACCATCTCGAAGATGGCGGCCTGCGCCTGCGCGGTGTTGAGATCATCATCGAGCGCGCTCCGCATGCGGTCGATGGCTTGGTTCGGAAGCGATTGCACTTCTGGATTCGAGCCCGCCGGAAAACTCCCTTCGGTCAAACGCTGGCGAAAGCTGCGCAGGCGTTCTACTGAAACTGCGGCTTGCTTGAGCCCATCAAAAGTGAAATTGAGCTGATTGCGATAAGGCACCGACGTGAGCAGATACCGAATCGAGGAAGGCTTATGACCTTTCAATACCAGGTCGCGCAGGGTGTAGAAGTTCCCCAGGCTCTTCGACATCTTCTCGCCTTCGACCAGCAGAAAACGCACATGAAACCAGAACCGGGCGAATGTCTTCCCTGTCCTCGACTCCGATTGCGCAATCTCATTTTCATGATGTGGGAAGACGAGATCTTCTCCGCCCGCGTGCAAATCGAAACTCTCGCCCAACTGCTGCATCGACATCACCGAGCACTCCAGGTGCCAGCCGGGGCGTCCCGGACCAATCGAGGTGTTCCAGGAAGCCTCGCCCGGCTTGGGCGCCTTCCACAAGGCAAAATCGCGCGCGCTGTCTTTTTCATATTCGTCAACATCGACGCGGGCTCCATCGAGCATTCCGCTGAAGTCCTTCTTCGAAAGTTTCCCGTACTGCGGAAAGCTGGCGATACGGAAGTAATACGAACCATCGTCGGTGCGGTAGGCGATTTTTTTCTCAACCAGTTTGGCCACAAAATCCGCCATCGCCTCAATATGCTCGGTGGCACGCACCAGTTTCGGTTGTTCGATCCCGATCATGGCAGCGTCTTCGAGAAATGCCTTTTCGTACTTTGCGGTGTATTGCTGCACGCTGACGCCGTCACGTGCCGCATTGCGGATGATCTTGTCGTCGAGGTCCGTGATGTTCATCACGTAGTGGACTTTGTAGCCGGACTGACGCAGGAATCGCTGCAGCATGTCGACGGCAATGAAGGTTCTGAAATTACCAATGTGCCCGTAGTCGTAAACAGTTGGACCGCAGGTATACATGCGGACTTCGTGGTCGCGGAAGGGATGAAATTCCTCGACCTGCGAGGACATGGTGTTGTAAAGGCGTAAGGCCATAGAGTGATTGCGCGCTGAGAGATGAATTAGTAATTCTAGGGGTACGCTGGAAAGAGGGTCAACTGGCGGACAGATCGCTAGAAGGATGTGGAGGCAGCGCATGGGCATGCTCTCGCAAGCGGAGTTGCACAAGAAAAACATAATGCAGCGCCGAAATAATTGTGAAGGCGAACGTGGCTCGTAAGAAGACAGTCCGAGTAATCCAGATCCAGCGCTCCGGGCGAATGGAAAACAGCAAGACGAAGAAAACGGCCGCGATCTGGGAGAACGTATTGGCTTTGCCGAAGATGCTGGGCCGGAAATTACGCAAGCCTGCGATGGCAAACAATACCGCGCTGGCCGCCAGGATGGAGATGTCGCGGCTGAAGACCAACACTGTGAACTTCCACGGAATTTTGTGCAGGATGGAAAGCACCAGAAACATTGTGCTCAATAAGAGTTTATCGGCGATGGGATCGAGGTATTGGCCCAGCAGAGTCTGCTGCTGCAGCTTGCGGGCTAAAAGGCCATCCAGCCCATCGCTGAAGCCCGCGATCACAAAAAGAACCAGCGCCCAGAAATAACGCCCCTCTACCAGTTCGATCACGGTAAACGGAACAAAGACCATTCGCAGCAGCGTAAGTTGGTTGGGGGCGGTGAAGATTTGAGAGAATTTCATGCCGTGCCTGCAGTCGGATTGACTGCTGTGCGAGGTGGGTCGCTGCGTTGATCGGTTCCACCACCAGGGCTGGGAGGGGCAAGCAGCACGGCGGGCTCACGCCCGGTCTTGGCCGAGAAGCGCTGCGAAAGCGAAGGCAGGTTGCCGTCGGGAAGATCGAGTTCGATGCGTTCGAGCCGGTGCATGGGAAAGAAGACAACCGCGGGACTGAACGGTTCGCCATCTTTCACCATCACGACAAAATCTTCAAAAGAGGCCAGCTCGACACCGCTCAGGCTTAACCCTTCCGGAGTCAGTGCTAGAATCGCGCCCCAGAATTTATCTCGAGGATTGCCCAGGGTCAGGATGACCATCGCTCCCGGCAAGAAAGGTCCACGCGCGGGCAGCACAGCGGAACCGGCATCCTCATGCTGAGATTTTCTGACCATCGAATGATTGTCGCCGCCGCAGGTGCGACTTTGCAACTGGCGAGGGCGGTTCATCGGACTCGGCGAGGAGCAAACCTACAAGGCAGGCTGATATGCTACGACTCACCCAACCGAGCAGTCGACGCTGGTTCTCTGCTCACTGGTAGTGTTGCGATCTGCCTATGAGATTTATCAGCCCGCTGTTAAAGCGAATTGTGTATCCGACCCTGGCGAGTTCGGGATATTTGCGCGCAAGATCCGCTAACGGAAACCTTTGTGTGATTACGTATCACGGAGTTATGCCCCCCGGATACGAAGTTGGGGACGCCGATCAAGATGGCGCACTGGTTAGTGTTGAACAGTTTCGTCTTCAGCTTCGCCTGCTGAAATCTCGCTACCACGTGGTATCTCCGGCAGAGGTCTTGGCTTGGGCGGAAGAGGGTCGAGAATTGCCCCGACGGTCGGTGCTGCTCACCTGCGACGACGGTCTACTGAACACGCTCACTGACATGGCGCCGGTTCTGCGAGATGAAAAGCTTTCATGTCTATTTTTCGTACTGAGTGTGTCAGCAGAGCATGGTTCGCAAAGGTTGTGGTACGACGAACTGTACCTTCTGCTGCTGGCTGCTCCGAGTGGAACTTTTTCTTTTGAGACGCTGGGAACGACGGTCGAACTCAAAGACCAAAGACAGAGGAGGCAAGTGTGGGGCGACTTGTCGAAAAGGCTGTCGGCACTCGATCCCCAACAGAGGGTCCAATTTACCGCCATCGCGCGAGCTCACTTCGGATTGGCCTCGCAGTGGGACGCGGAGTTCGGTAGCCGTGAGGCGCAGCGCAGGAGGTTCTCGTTGCTCGACCTGAATGAATTGAGACAGCTTGTGGATCAAGGAATGTGTGTAGGATCGCACACAATAAGTCACCCGGTGCTCTCGCAGCAGAGTCCCGAACTGGCATGGAAGGAAATCTCTGAGAGTAAGCGCGTATTAGAGAATGCCTTAGGCGCACGAGTCTGGGCACTGGCCTATCCGTACGGCGATCCGGCATCGGTAACCGGCCGTGAATGGCAAATGGCGGAGCAAGCGGGGTTCGCTTGTGCCTTCATGAATGTGGGAGGAGGGTTCGGCGCGGCCTTGCCCAGGTTCGCATTACCGCGAGTCCACGTGACTGCGGAGATGGGCTTGGCTGAATTGGAAGCCCACGTTTCGGGTTTTTACAACGCGCTGCGGTCGCGTCTATCCAGATAGACCACGGCCGAACCGAATCTCATACACGGTTTCGTCTCGACAGGGCAAGTGCGAGATGGGCGAAGCCCACTGGAAGGAAAAAGCATTTAGACTAATGCATCGCAATCCTAGGCCGTTTTCAAATCATATGGGCAGCCGACGCGTGGCGGGGTTGCGCCTGGGTTAGGCGAGCCGTGCGGCAGTTAAGGGATCTCCTTGATATCTGAACTACAGGTTGGCGCGACTCAGTCGAACGGGACGACGCCCTCGAGTGATTCGCCTATCTTCATCGTAGGTCTCAGCCGCTCTGGGACAACCCTGCTCTCGCGCATGCTGAACACGCATTCGAATATCGCAATTTTTCCGGAGACCTGGTGCTATGTAGTGCTGGATCGCCTGGGGTGTATGGAGGAGTTCACCGACCCCTGGCAGAGTTCCCTTTTCTTTAATGAGGTCTGGAAGAACCTAAAGTCCTACCGTGACCCTGCCGCACGGATTGTGGCCGAGGAAGCTTCCAAGCACCCAAGATATGTGGGACCAACGGCTCACCTTCTAGAAAAACTTGGACAGGCGTATGCCAGGGAGCGCAACGCTACGATATGGGGTGAAAAGACGCCCGGCCACGTGTTGTGGTTGTCGCAGATTCGAGATCTGTTTCCGCGCGCACGCGTTTTGTGTATGGTTCGAGATCCTCGAGATGTTCTGGTCTCGTATGATGACCGCTGGAACCGCGGGCGAAGAGACACCGACTATCTAATCAGTACGGCCGCTCTGCTGAAGTTCTACCTCATTCATCTTTTGCATCGTCCGGCGTTTCCTCCAGAACAGGTGCACTGGGTAAAGTACGAATCACTGGCTGCGCGCCCGGCTGAGGAATTGGAGCAGGTTTGCAGCTTTCTAGGAGTCGATTTCGAGCCCGCGATGCTCGACTTCCATCTGCAGTACCAGAACGTGGAGGAAGAGATGCCGGATGGGCGGCATCACCGACTCCTGAGTAAGCCTGCAACTACTGAGCACATTGGTCGTTATCGGGAGGTCTTCAAGGCTTCTCAGATTGCTCTTGTAGAACGGCTTCTCGCAGAGGAGATGCAGGCGCTGGACTATCCGATTTCTGACGGATCGAGCAAGGGCTTCGCTTACCACGAAGAGAGAGCATTCAAAAAAGCCGAGGTGTATTACCGGCAAATGGTTGACGGCGATATACGGAGGAGATTACGCAGAAGGGGGACGTTGAAGTTGCATGTTTATCGAATGTTCGGGCGCGCGCTCGACGTTGTGCCGTCGTGGCGGGTCGCCACAACAGACCGCGATTGGCAATTGCTAACAGAAGGACTCTGGAAACCAGAAACTGTTCCACCGACTCTTGCGACGCCTCCCAACAAGGCCGCAGTCGACGAACCGGAGAGGCTGAGCTTCCAAACGGAGATGGGGCGTATTTTCCGGCAATCGGGAATGGTCTTTGCGGGGACAATTTTTGCCGCAGGGCTCGGGTATCTTTTCAAGGTTTACCTTGCCCGCGTACTGGGCGCAGAGGCGCTCGGGATGTATGCGCTTGGGATGACACTCATCAGTTTTCTGGGCGTTGTCAATGTTTTGGGTCTCCCGGAATCCGCGGTGCGCTTTGTGGCTCAGTATATGGCGGCGAAGCGATTCGACGCGCTGCGATCACTATTATGGAACGGGTCGTGGGTACTGCTGGCCGTCAACCTGATTCTCGCCGCAGTATTGCTGAAGTTCGGTCCATGGGTGGTCAGGCATTTTTATCACTCCCCTCAACTGGTGCGTTACCTTCCCCTGTTCGCACTGATCATGATTACGGGGGTGCTCACCGGCTTTTTTGGCAAAGTACTAGCGGGGTACAAAGAAGTCGGACGTCGCACTGTCATCACTCGGTTTGTCGCCAGCCCAGTCACAATCGCCGTGTCGGTATTGTTGATTACTCTGGGAGGCGGATTGTGGGGATACTTGGCGGCGCAGGTTGTGAGCGCGACGGTGGTATTGGCTCTCCTCCTTCGCCTGGTGTGGCGCCTCACTCCAGTCGAGGCCAGGTCGCTGGATCTGAAGAGACTTTCGATCGAGCCGGAAGTCTGGTCATTCTCCGCGGCCATGCTCGGCATCGGCTTGATGGAATTCTTTATAACGCAGACGGATCGGGTAACTCTTGGTTTTTACCGGGGCGCCCACGCGGTTGGAATTTATGCGGTGGCTACCGCACTCATCGCCTACGAGCCAATTATTCTGCAGTCGGTAAACCAGATCTTTGCCCCTGTGATCGCAGATATCCACACGCGGGGAGACCTCGCTCTGCTCGGACG
>JBAPQU010000216.1:0-4767 GCA_049280795.1 Candidatus Sulfotelmatobacter sp. | reverse complement strand
CGCGCCGGATTGCAGCGCCCGCGAAAGATATTTTTCATCCTCCACAAACACGAGATCGTGCTCCGCAGCGGACACAATGCTAGCCACTCCGCCAATCTCCATATTCCCATCGCCCAGCAAGCGCCCTTCAACCGCCTCAGCAACCTTATGCAGCCGTTTCATGGCTCTCACTCTATCGCACAGCAAGACTGTAAGGAAGCACAGAGCAGAAATGCATGCGGGATGAAGATACTTATGTGGGGACGAAAATGTTGTTTGGATGAAGATGCTTGTGTGGGACAAAGATACTCATGTGGGAACAGCCGCCCACGGCTGTCCGGCGGCCCAGTTGTATCGGGCCGCTGTGTCGCTCGGGGGTGCCCCATTTCTCGCGTCCTTTGCGAGAAGTGGGCAAGATGCTGCCGACCCTGCCAGGCCTGCTTCAACGCGGCGGCAATCCTCGCACCTTGGCGAAACGCTCACACCGGAAGATAATCGAAAAGACGCATTTAAAAATCCCGCATGCTGCCCACAACCCAATCCCGCTTCCTCAAAATCGCCGCCCAAACCCTAACCGCGCTACTCCTCACCCTCCCCGCCCCCGCCCAGCAACTCTCCCGCCGCTTAATTCTCAAAGACGGCTCCTACCAGTCGATCACGAAATACGAAGTGCATGGCGACCGCGTCCGCTACTTCAGCGCCGAGCGCGACGACTGGGAGGAACTCCCTTCATCCCTCGTAGACTGGCCAGCCACGGAGAAATACGAGAAAGAGCGCGCCGCCGCGCCCGCCATTCCCGAAGCCGCTCTCGTCGACAAGGAAACCGATGCCGAGCGCGCCGCCGCCGAATCTCACCTCCCGCAAGTCGCACCCGGCCTGCGCCTGCCCGACCTTTCCGGAATGTTTCTACTCGACAACTACAAAGGCCAGCCGCAATTAGTTGAGATCGAACAGAACGAAGGCGACGTCAACAGCGGCTCTCGCGCCGACATCCTGCGCGGAGCCATCATTCGCGGCGCCGGCGCCAAACAAACCATCGAACTCGAAGGCGAGCACGCCACCACCTACGCTCACGTCGCCGTGCCATCCATCTACATCAATATCGACAATGACGAAGACACGTCCCCCGCCGCACCCGCCAAGCCATCCGACGCCGCCGGCAACAATTCAGCGCAGCGCCCCCAACAACCGCAGCAACCCCAGCAGCCGGAAGCAGCCATCGTTCCCTTCGATCGCTTTCACATCGTCCGCCTGAAGGCAAAAAACGGCAAGCGCATCGTCGGCGATATCAAACGCGCCCCCACCGGAAAAATTACCCCAGAACAAAATTCCGTGAAGACCACCATCGACCGCGTCGGCACCGGCTGGCTCAAACTAACCCCCACCGAAGACCTGGCACCCGGCGAATACGCCATCGTCGAAACCAAAAGCGCCGAAGGCGTAAACCTCTACGTCTGGCCCTTCGCCGTAAACCCCAACGCCCCCGCCAACGCCAATCCCTGGAAACCAGATGTGAAGGATGACAAGAAGGATAAGAACTCAGCCCAGCCGAAAGAGAATTAGTAATTTTATAATCGGGTAATTTTGTAATTTTAGAAGGAAGAATAACTAGGGCGGAAAGTACGGTCGGGTTTTGGTTTTAAAATTACCAAATCACTCAATTACAAAATCGCTAAATTCACTTCATCACTCCCCGCTGCGCAATCCCAATATTGTCCCGCGTGCTGTTCTTCACCACATACATCATCTCGTCGGCCTGCCGGATGATCTCATGCGCATCACGCGCATCATGCGGATAGGTCGCCAACCCAATCGATGCTCGCACATTTAAATTCAATTGCTCATCGCGGCAGAAGCTGCTCGCCCGCAGCGCATCGCGCAACCGCTTCGCCACCACCAGAGCCTGATCCTTCCCGGTCTGCGGCAGCAGAATTACAAATTCATCTCCGCCGTAGCGAAACGCAAAATCGATCAGCCGCAACTGCGCCTTCACTAAATATCCAATTTCTGCCAGCAGCTTGCTGCCAATCAAATGTCCATGTGTGTCGTTCACCGATTTGAAGTGGTCAAGGTCAATAAACAAAACGCTGAACTCATATGCAAATCGCGACGACCGGTACACCTCAGTCTCCAGCGTCTTATAAAGATGCCGCGCATTGTAGAGTCCGGTGCAGTCGTCGGTGATCGTCAGCTCCTGAATCTTCTCCACCCAGCGCGCATTCTCGATCGCAATCGCCGCGTAATCGCACAGAGCCTGCAAAAAGAAAACTTCCGGGTCGTTGAACTGCGACATGTCCACATTCACCAACTGGATCACGCCCAGCACCCGCAGCCTCGACCGCAGGGGCACGCAGATCACCGACCGCGTCTCCCACTGCGTCACTTCGTCAATCCGCTTGGTAAACCGCGGATCGCTCTCCACATCGTTCGAAATCACCTGTTCCCCATGCTTCGCCACCCACCCCGCAATGCCCTCGCCCACCTTCAGCCGCACATTTTTCAGAGCTTCCGCCGCATCGCCCACCGCAATCGCAAAGTAAAGTTCGTTCTGCTCCTCGTCCACCATCAGCAGCGACCACGTATCTGGGCGGAAATATTCCGCCATTTTTTCCATAATAGTTTGCAGAATGGAGTCGAGGTCCAGCGACGACGTCAGCGCCTTCGCCACATCGTGAAAGATGCTGAGTTCCTGCCGCTGGCGGGTTAGTTGAGTGCCGGTGGCCTCGGGCATGCTTGGTTCCCTAACCTGAACTCGATCTTCAACGAATCCGGGCATAGACGGATGGCAGTCCCAAAATTATAAGAGCCCGTGGTACCCCGGGCAATGAACGTTGGTAACCAGTATCGCTAAAGCCAACCCACCACTGTTCTTAAGAAGAATCGTGTAGAGCGGACGCCCCGTCCGCTGCCTTTGATCTCGCCTTTGATCTTGATTCCCGACGACCCTAGAAACGGCCTTAAAAATACCTTGGAAGAGCGGCGCGTCAGCGCCGCGTTATGCATTCAAATACATGAGGGCTTCAGCCCCTGCGGTTGACCACTGGCGTAATCTTATAAACATGCCAACCCGACCCATACCCACACTCCCAACTCTCCTAATCCTGGTCCTCTTCTCCACCCTCGCCCACTCCCAAAACCCCAAACCCGACCCCAAATCCATTCCCGTAATCGACGGAGCCATCGGCTCCTGTTCCGCGGATTTCACCGTTACCGATGCCGCCAACTCGCCCGTCTACGCCGCCGACATCCGCGTCCACATCGCCTACGGGTTCATGAGCCTGCACAAGCTCGACCTGGAAGTCGGAACCAACGCCGATGGCAAAGCCCGCTTCACCGGCCTGCCCGATACTTCCAAGCAAGGACTCTTCTTCCGCGCCACCGAGGGCGGCCGTGAAGCCTCCTTCTTCGACGATCCCTCCAAAACCTGCAAAGCCCAATTCACCCTGGTACTCCGGAAAAAATCCGACTAGAAGTTCCCAAGTTCGCGCAGCCGCAGAGAACGAATCGTGTAGAGCGGACGCCCCGTCCGCTGCCTTTGATCTTGTTTTTTTGTCTCTTGCATGGGAGCTAGATGAAACGAAGAGCAACCGTGGAAGAGCGGCGCCTCAGCGCCGCGTTAAGCCCCCAAATGAATGCGGGCTTCAGCCCCTGAAAGTCGCTGACCCGAAGATTTCCCTCACACCCAAGCCCTGCTAGCGCATTCCCCCGCATTTCGCCTATCATTAATCGCATCTCGATGCGGACGGAAAACCACCCCGCCCGCCGGAGTTCTGCCGTGGGTGCGTTCGGAGAAAAACTTCGCAAACAGCGCGAGCAGCGCGGCATCGCGCTCGACGCCATCTCCAATACCACTAAAATCAGCACCCGCATGCTCCGCGCCATCGAAGAAGAACACTTCGATCAGCTTCCCGGCGGCGTCTTCAACAAAGGTTTTGTCCGCGCCTACGCCCGCCAGGTCGGCCTCAACGAAGAGGAAGCCATCACTGACTACCTGACCGCCCTGCGCGAGAGCCAGATTGCGGCCCAGACCGTTCCGCCAAACTTCCGCGCCCAGCCCGGCAAACCTTCAGCTGGATCCGATTCCCGTAATCACGAGCCTGGCCGCAATAATTTCCCCAGCCATGATGTTCTTAAGAACGACGGCCTTAAGCCTGATCTTCTTAGAAACGATCTTCTTAAGAACGACCTTCACAAAAACAATCTTCGCAAAGAAGATATTCAAAGGAACGACTTCGACCGTAACAATGGCCCCGCCGAATCCGGTCGCAACAAAAACACCCAGCCCATCCCACGGCTCTCAGCCGATCGCCGCCGTAAAGATCGCAGGGACGATCGCCGCAATAATGAAGATCAGCGCAATCAAGATCGGCGCAATCAAGATCAACGCAATGAAGACGGGCGTAATCGAGCTCGCAGCGCTGAGAACCTGCTAGCCCGTGCTCTGCATTCGCCAAATCAGCATCCTCGGCCGGACAATGCCGAGCCCGTTGTCTCGCCGCCCGCCGAAGATTCCCCCGCTCAAGTCCCCTGGGGTAAACTCGCCGCAGTTTTACTCCTACTGACCCTGGCACTCGCTCTCTGGAGCCTTCACCGCCGCAGCCAAGCCACGCGTGCAGCCCAAACTGCAGCCCAGACAACAGCAAAGACCGCGCCTTCTCCGCTTCCCTCTGCGGCTTCGTCTACTACGCCAGTCCAAGTCCCGGTCCAGCCCGCCGCTTCTTCAACTCCGCTCACCGCCGGCAAAGCTCTCTCCACCGGAAACCTCGTTACCGCCTCCGCGCCAAACTC
>JBAPQU010000215.1:0-4043 GCA_049280795.1 Candidatus Sulfotelmatobacter sp. | reverse complement strand
CGCCTTCTTCCTCAGTCTCCGTCTTGCCCTTCTTGATGACTTCAGGCTCGGCCGGCGTCGCTCCCGCTTCCGCTGCAACCGCTTCGGGCGTGGCCACAACTTCTTCCTTCACGCTGGTTACGTGGGCTACGGGCTGATTCGCTTCCGTCAGGAATTTCAGCTTCTCGTTGTGCGGCAAATCCGAAACGCGCAGCACTTTGCCGAACGTCAGCTCGCTCACATCGACATCGATGTGGCTGGGAATATCGCCGGGCAAGCACTCGATCTCCACTTCACGCAGCATCTGCTCCAGAATTCCGCCTTCGGTTTTCACCCCGGCCGGAACGCCCTGCAACATCACGGGCACGCTGACGCGCAACGCCTTATCCATGGCGATGCGCTTCAGGTCGATGTGCAGCAGATGGCCTTTGATCGGCTCGTATTGCCAATCCACGATCATGGCCTTGGTGTTCTCGCCGCCTTTGAGCGCGAGATCGAAAATTGTGTTGTGGCCGCTGTCGGAGCGCAGAATGCGCAGCACATGCCGCGGATCCACGGTGACCGGCATCGAGTCTTTGCCCGCGCCGTACACCACGGCAGGAATCTTGCCTTCGCGCCTCACGCGCCGGGCATGATTCTTGGTGCCGGCTTCGCGGGGATTCGCTTCCAAAACGCTTTGTTCTATCGTCGCCATAATTTCGTTCCTGCCTTACATGAATAATTTGCTGACCGACGTCTCTTCGTGAATGGACTGAATCGCCCGTCCAATCAATCCCGCAATCGAAAGCACCATAATCTTGTTCTCACCGGCGGCTTCCGCCTTCAACGGCACCGTATTCGTAACCACCACATGCTCGATGGCGGAGTTGTGAATGTTCTCCACCGCCGGATCGGAGAGCACCGCATGCGAGGCGCAGGCATAAACCGAAATCGCGCCATTTTCCAGCAGCGCCGACGCCGTTTTTACCGTGGTTCCGGCCGTATCATTTAAGTCGTCGATGATCAAGCACGACCGGCCTTTGACATCGCCGATCACGTGCATTACCTCGGCCACATTCATCTCGACCCGGCGCTTATCGACGATGGCCAGCGCCGCGTCCACTTTCTTCGCGAAAAATCTTGCCCGCTCCACGCCGCCCGCATCGGGCGAAACCACCGTCAGGTTCGGCAAATTCAACTTCTTAAAATGATCGACCAGCACCGGCGAAGCGAACAAATGATCCACCGGGATGTTAAAAAATCCCTGTATCTGCGGCGTATGCGGATCCACGATCAGCGCCCGGTGCGCGCCCGCGGTGGTCAACAAATCCGCTACCAGCTTTGCCGAGATCGGCACCCGCGGCTTATCTTTGCGATCCTGCCGCGCATATCCGAAATAAGGCATTACCGCCGTGATGCGCCGCGCCGAAGCGCGCTTGAACGCATCGATCATCAACAACAACTCCATCAGGTTTTCGTCCACCGGACGGCACGTCGGCTGCATAACAAACACATCGCAGCCGCGCACGTTCTCCTGAATCTGGACGTAAACCTCGCCATCGGCGAAACGCTTCACCATGGCCTGGCCGCGCGGCATGCCGAGAAAATTACAAACTTCATCGGCTAAAGGTTCGTTCGCCGTGCCGCTGAAAATCTTGAACTTCTCGTCCACTCGCGCGCGCGGCTTGCGGTCCGCTTTTTCCTCGGGCGCGGGTGGAACCTGCTTCTCGGCTTTCTCGGTCTTCTCTGTCGGCGTGACTAAAGTAGCCATAGTTAGCTCTCAGCTGTCAGCTCTCAGCCGTCAGTTAAAGCCGAAACCTACCGCTCTCACGCAAAACTGAGAGCTGATAGCTGACAGCTGCATTTCTGGCTGGGCCGCTAGGATTCGAACCTAGACAAAGTGCTCCAAAGGCACTTGACCTACCATTAGTCGACGGCCCAGTAAAGCCATTGTTGATTTTGGATTGTCGATTGTTGGTTGAAAACCGGTCAACCAACAGCCTCATTGTCAATCAACAATCAAAAATCAACAATCAAAACTTTTCCAGACCATGTAGCCGCGGCCGAGACAACTCATTTACCTGCCAAGGCCCCGCTTCCAGTACTCCCGCCGCGTCAGAGTAACTGTCGCCTGCGCCGCCCAACCCTGCCTGCGCAACTTAGTCACCGCCGCGCGTGCCGCTTCCTTCGAAGCGAACAGCCCATACAGCGTTGACCCGGAGCCCGACAGAGACGCATACTTCGCGCCCGCGCGCTCCAGCGCAATCTTTACCTCACTCAGCTCGGGATACTCAGGAAAGACGACTTGTTCAAAGTCGTTCTTGATCCCGGCCCGGACAAGCGCGAGAAGCGGATTCTCGGCCCGGCCCCTTCTAAAAGGAGCACCGGAGTAACTCTCGCCCAGCCACGCCGACAGCCCTCGGCCAAGCTCAACCATTCTATCGGATGCATTCGGAGGCGTCAATTTCGCAATGCCTGCGCCACATAACCGATCCCACTCGCCAAACGCCTTTGGTGTCGAAACTCCCACCTCCGGCGTCACCACCACGCACGCCGTCGCCGGAAAATCTTCGAGTGGATAAACTTGTTCCCCGCGCCCAACTCCCAGAACAGTTCCGCCCACCAGAAATAACGGCAGGTCCGATCCTACTTCTGCGGCGATACGCAGCCGCTCCGCCGCGGGCAGGATTTTTTTCAGAACTTGCTCGAGCGCCAACAGAGCAGCAACTGCATTCCCTGACGCTCCACCCAGCCCACCTTGCACCGGCAGCCGCTTCTCGATGTCGATCACCACGCGGCCCTTTGCCTTCAAAACCTTCAGCGCTTTTTCGACGATGCGATAGCAGGTATTCGATTCATCTCGCGGAACTCGTGGGTCCACACAGCGAATCTCAATTCCGCTCCCACGCTCCAAGCTCACCCGCAAAACATCGTGCAGGCCAATCGTCTGGTAAACCGTCAGCAACTCATGAAAGCCATCGGCTCGGGCCGCGCCGATGCGCAGGCCAAGATTAATCTTCGCGAAGGATTTCACTACTGCGGTCATGGCAGCAAGATTGTAAGCCATCCCGGCTGGCGTGATGAGAAGCGTGGTGAGAAACGGCACGCAGGATCGAATTCCGGTGTTTCACCGTGGCCAAAGCATCGCCATCCGATACACCACCTTGGTAATCTCGACCTCTATCGAGGATAAGAGCACTCTAATCTTAGTGATTCCGATCACACGAGCCGGTGACGGTCCTCCCGGTTGGAATCAAGTGCGGCCGCAAACACGAGTGCTGCCCCCGCCCAGCGGGATCCTGTCAGCACTGTCCCGAACGTTGGGTGTAAGACGTTGCCTGCGGAAAGAAAGTTCGACTCCAAAAATTCAGCCCGCGTTCCACGACGACCGCGGATCGGCCGTAGGAACGGGCGGTGGGCTATCAGGGGCTATGTATGCGCAGTTTGAGTACTTGCTGTCTTTTGTTGGTTTTCCCCCTTCTATCAACCTTTGCTGCAACTCAGAGCAGCTACAACGTAATCTCCGTCAATAACGGTGGAACAATCTCCGGCACCGTCAAGTGGTCCGGTCCCGTTCCCCACGAACTCGACTTTCCCATCACCAAGGATCCCCAGATCTGCGAACAGGATGGCAAGAAAACCACCAGCCTGGAGCGGCTGATCGTAGGTCCGGAAGGCGGCGTCGCCAACACCATCGTTTATCTTAAGAACATCTCCGCCGGAAAAGCGTTGGAACTGCCGGAACAGCAGCGGCATCTGGACCAGAAGCATTGCCGTTACATTCCGCACATTCTTCTCGTGCCCCAAGGCATGGCTCTTGCGATGGAAAGCTCCGACGCCACCCTGCACACCATCCACATGGATGGCGCGGCCAGCTTTAACCTGCCTTTCCCTTTCCCGAATCAAGTCACGTCGCGCACCATGTCAACGCCGGGCTTGGTCAATCTCCGCTGCAATGGCGGCCACGTCTGGATGAACGCCGAGATGATGGTAGTCTCCCATCCTTACTACGCTGTCACCGATGAAAGCGGACGCTTCGAGTTCACCGATGTGCCTCCCGGTACCTACCAGATTGAGGCGTGGCA
>JBAPQU010000214.1:0-1545 GCA_049280795.1 Candidatus Sulfotelmatobacter sp. | reverse complement strand
ACTGTAGAACGCCTTTTGCAATCCAGGGACACAGCCAAAGCATTTGGAGTGCCGTAATAATCCCGTCCCGGCCAAAGACCGTACTGAACCAAGGCACTCCGGCGTAGGGATAGTTCACTTCGGGGTTGCCAATCATCATCATCTGCACATCGGCAACTGAACGTCTGATCCAATCACTAAAACGAGAATTTGAACTGCCAATCTGCGGAAAAGTTTCAGAAGCTGTCTCCTGCTCGGTCGTGGCAGAAATAATTGCACTGCAATACCCAACCGATTCGAGTGGGGCACGCGAGTCACAAGAGATTGCCAAATGGAAGATTGACCTCTCTGCCGGCTGCAGATGTACCTCAAACTGGAGTTCCGACGCCGAGATCGATGTGGGGGCGGGATCAGATTGAATGCGGGTCCGACGAATTTCCTTGTCGAGACCCTCATACGAGAGCAGCACTAGATCTCTCTCAACCCGGTCTTCCTGTCGCCGGCCTTTCTTTTGCCGGTGCATACCACGGACCTCGAAAATGTCGGCGAAATCGGCGCCAACTGTGATGCTGAATGGCACTCGTAGAGGCGAGGGCCCGTAGTTGACAAAGACAAACTCCTCGTAGCAGACATCGTGCCAAAGAAACTTGGAGCGCTGCAGGTGGAAGGTGCCCCGAGGAATGGCGACTCGATTGAGGTGAGAGACGTCAAGATTGGTGAGGTGGGCGGTAAAGAGAAAGTTGTTTGTCTCGATAGTAGAACTGAGAGGCAATGGGCGAGCGGCCCATAGGCGAAGAACGAATTCGGAAAGGTGCCGGGTGCCTTCGAAGAAAAGCCCCTGTTCACCCAGTCCGGACGTTTGGATATCCCCCAGATGATCGAAGACGGAGAATAATCTGCCGTATTTCAGAACTCGGGCGCGGTCATCCGCAGGGGATGACTTCGTAGCTATGTAGTACTGTTGTGTGCCGCCATTTTCGTGCAACTGAGAACTCCATCAGAAACACTGATCGATGGGGGTTCCCCCAGGATCAGCCGTTGGTAAATATTTAAGTAATCGTTGGCCATGCGCTCGGCATTGAAGTATTGTTCAAAGTGTCCCCGGCATTTCCCCCTGTGGATTTCTCCAAGGTTCTTAACTGCGTTTACTGCTCCCTCCAGCCCAGGTACCATAAAGCCGGTAACTCCCTCCTCCATGACCTCCGGGACGGAACCCAGTGGGTAAGCGATCACCGGAGTGCCGCAAGCCATGGCCTCAATCATCACCAGGCCGAATGGTTCGCGCCAATTGATAGGAAACAGAAGCCCAGCAGCATTGCCTAAGAAAGTGTTTTTCTCCGGATAGCCAATTTCCCCGATGAACTCAATCAGGGGATGGTCGAGCAGCGGCTTAATGATCGTCTCAAAGTACTGCACATCAACTCGATCGATCTTGGCTGCGATCTTCAGCGGCATTTCAGCTCGCTTCGCGATTTCGATCGCCTGATCTAACCCCTTCTCCGGCGAGGTGCGCCCCAGAAAGGCGAGATAACCGCCCTTTCCGGCGCCAAGAGAGAAGGAGTCCTT
>JBAPQU010000213.1:0-3340 GCA_049280795.1 Candidatus Sulfotelmatobacter sp. | reverse complement strand
CTTCACGTGATCCTAGAAAACATTGGAGTTAGCAAATTTTCTCTGCAAAATCCGTTTTCTAAAGGACTTGGATATCAAAATCTTTAAAACAAAGAACTTGGAGATGGACGACTGCTTTCGTGGACTGTCGCTCCTGCGATCATGGGGGAGCAGGGCTGTGGAAGGCAAGGTTGGACGTCACAGTGCGGGTGAATAAATTTAGAGGATGCCGTGATTCCCACCCAACTTTGGATGGACTATTATTGCACCAAATTGAATACAACACCGCCAGTAAACTCTGTGTTGACATGAACGCCGCCGGCGGTCGTTGTACCGTAGAATCCCTGGGAACCCATCTGGATCAATTCGCCCGCGGGGTTAACTCCGTCACCATTAGCAACCCCGCCGAAATAGTGAAGAATGACCTCGGTCCATGCCCCGCCGGAGGTCTGCGGCGGCTTCAGTTTGAACACGATACCGTCGCCCGAGACAGTGCCCTTGCCGCCATAATAGGTAGTGCCGTAGAGGTTGTTGGCCGCGTCGCGAATCACTCCGGCCATTGGATTGGCTCCGTCCTTTGCATGAGATCCGAATTTGTACAGCGTGGTTTCCTGCCATGGACCGCCAGAAATTGCCGGCGGAGACAGTTCATACACAGCGCCCGGGTTGGGATTCGACTGGGTCCCCTGACTTGTGATGCCGTATATATTTCCCGCGGTATCAAAGATCAGAGGCCCCAGGGGATATCCGCCGAAGCCGCTGGTTCTGGTGAAATTACAAAGGATCGTTTCCGTCCATACCCCATTGTTCAGTGTCAGTTCAAAAACGGTGCCAATGTCTTCGCCGCCCAGAGTGGTTGTTCCGTAGAATGCGCCATTATGAACCACCAAGCCAGCCATGGGAACGGTGCCGTCGCCCCGATCAACTCCGAAATTATGAAGCACGCGGTAGGTCCATTCGCCGCCTGCGGTTGCGGGAGGTTTCAAGACGAAAGCTGTGCCTAGCTTGGCGCTGCCTCCATCCTGCGTCACGCCGTAAAAATCGTCGCCGTAGTAAAGCAGTTTGCTGCCCTGCAGGTTTCCAGGGGAGGGAAGGTTGGTCTCCGTCCACGCGCCGCCTTCCGTGGCCGGGGGGCTAAGTTCGAAGATCCCGCCATCGCGTGTTCCATATAGATTGCCCTGTTTGTCAAAGATGAGCGTTCCGCTGGGGTTAGCCCCGTCGCTGCCGCCTGTAAAACTGTACAGGACGGTTTCCGTCCAGTCGCCGCCCTGAACTGCCGGCGGCGACAATTCGAAGACAACGCCGCAGCCTTTCACGCCCACGGTACATGACCCTCCGAAGAATGTCGTGCCGTAAAGGTTCCCGTTCCCATCAGCCACGAGCGCGCCCTGCGCATACTCCCCATCGGGAGGTCCTGTGAACTTGTGCAGAACTTGTTCGACTGGGCCGGCGGCAAATGAGTTCACACTTGCGATCAGCAGGATAAGAATGCCAAGGACTGTCGAACAACCAAAAGAAACCGATTTGGCCGGCATGGGAGTACGTCCCTTCACAGGAAGAATCGGACAAAAGCCAGGCTAGTTTGTTCCCCTTCGGGACGAATGTCAAGCTTCCCGTGGGGGCGGCTCCGCGGGCCTAGGCGCTCAAAGACATAGGCTGCCGATTAGGTTCGCATCCCGTCCGCTATACGTTCCTATGGCATTAATCGGCAATAGCTACCCGCTTTGACAGTGACCGCATCGGCGGCGTTTCCTGTATAGACGAGAACGTTCAATGTGGTGGGGTTGCTATTATTCGCCTGAATCGTGCCATCAAGAGTCGCTTGATAGGGCGTATTGATTGCACCCGGAGTAGCACTGACCACCGACGTGGCCGTCGTGCTGGTAATATTTACTGCCGAGCCTGCTGACCCTGCGTAGACTGGGCTGCTAGTATCCATTTTTCCCCAAGCATCGATTCGAATCGGGGCATTATTTGCGCCTTGCACCGATATCCCATCCAACGTCGTCGCAGTTGCTTGACTGTAAAGAATTCCGCAATGGAATGAATAGACCGAAGACAAAGGCAGCGATCCCCACGTAAACACCACCACAGTCCCGGGAGTCGTAGAGGTGATGGACATGTCCGAGGCTAGGTACTGTGTATTGCTAGTAAGCAAAAATTCTCCGATGCCAGTCTGCACGCGTCCCATCAAATTTGAATAACTTACCGGGTTGAAGACATTCGTAACATTGCCGATGATTGAATTTCCATTAATGCGGAAGTTGTTAAGCGTGATCATGGCGCTCATTGTCAGATTATTGGCATTCAGCAAAATGCCATTAAGTATTCCGCTGCCAGCCGTGCCGTCGATGGTGTTGTTGGCGATTGTCAGATTATTCATCGGGTATGACCACATACCGGTGAAGAGCACCTGTATCCCATATCGCATGATGAAAGACCCCGTGTTCGTGATCACATTATTGGCGATTACCGTGTCGCCCACGTATCCCGGCGAGGCCTGCACTTGCGTACTCTTTTCCCAAGCGATACAACCTGAGTAAAAACCGGAGATTAACGACTGGCCGCAAGCGTCAGCATGGTTGCCCGTTACCGTATTCCCCAAGCCCGAGAAGACGATGGCCTCTTTTGCAGAATTGATGACGATATTGTTGACGATCATGTTATTCCACGTTGTATCGGTGTCCTGGATGCCTTGGGAGCATCCAGTGTCGGTCGTCTGTGGAGTGTAGGTCAAGGAACCGGCCGTGGTTACGCTCCCCGTCGCAGTGCTAGTCACTGTGACGGTAGTCGTGGTGCTGGCTGTTACGGTAAACGTTCCATTGTAGCCAGAAGGAGCGAAGCCAGATGCGGTGATGCTCTGTCCGATTGCAAACAATTCCCCGATGGGCTGAGACATGGTATATGTATAGGTTACCGATGATCCAGTTCCAGTAGCACCCGTCGTAGTAAGAGGACCGACGTTCGGATTGTTGCAGTTTCCCGAAAAGAAATACTGGTTGAGGATCACATTATCGTGAAAGTTGTTGTAGTCGGCGAGGTGTGCAGTTGGGAGAGACGCCGTGCAGTTTCCGGCGTTACAGCTGGCACCGATTGTGCCCTGAGTGTTCTGGCCGACATTGACGTTCGCATCTCGCGTCAGGTTGAAGCCGATATCGTTGTAGTTGGACGTAGAACTGTTCGAGTTCGTGTTAATTATGATCGCTGCTGCCCCGGACTGGTCAATAATATTGTGCTGGACGATACAGGAGTTGCAGTTGCTTAATGTGACGGCATCTCTTCCTGCATTCACCGACCAACTGTTCGTGAATTGGTGAGCGGTTCCTGTCATCACGACTTCGTTGCCAGCCTGCTTATTCAG
>JBAPQU010000212.1:0-1740 GCA_049280795.1 Candidatus Sulfotelmatobacter sp. | reverse complement strand
CATGAGGGCCTGCGCCAGACGCAGAGCCGTCGCCGCCGGCAGGCGCAGCGTCATCTCCCCGCGCAACCCTCCCGAGGCGGTGACCATCGCCATCAAATCGGTCTCGCCGGCAGGCGGAAGATCAGGTGGCATCTCGGCCCGGAAAACGCAGGCTATCGGCGAGCCCGTGACTTGTCCCAGCACTTGAGAAAGGCTGTCGGCCCACAGCTTTACATATTCGGCGGGCGCGGCTTCGAGAGCGGGAGCGGCGGCTTCGGTCATTTTTTCTTGGCCTCCTTAATCTCCGCGGAAGGTGCCGTTTCCACCTCCAGAGCCAGCACCTGTGCGGCGCGTGTATCCCCGGCGCGGGCGGGCACTGCGCGGAACATCTCGACTCCTCCCACTAACAGCGATGCCGGCAGGGAAGCATTGCGGCGCAACGGCAGCAGTTTTCCCGGAATCATCTCCGTCAGCTCCGCCACGGTTGCGCGCAGGTCGTTGACCCCGAGCTCGACCGGGAAGGCGCACTCGAGCAGGCGGCGCTTGAGCCGCTCCCGCCACTCCGCCGGGCCCCATGGACGGCTGTCGCTCCACTCCGCCGAAATCTTACGTAGCAGCGCATGCGACAGCGTCACCGGGACGGCCAGATTCAAACCCCCACGCACCTCGCTCATGGTGACTTCAAAGCTCAAGGAAAGTATCTTCTCGTCGGGATGCATCAGGCGATGCGCATCCGCCGGCTCCAGCCGCTTTTCAAAGTCCACCTGCAGATTCACCGCCTGCCAGGCCACGCCCAGCTCATGGCACACGATGCGGGCAACACTCTCGACCAGCTGTTCTTCGATCTCCGTGATCTCGCGCTGCGCCGCCAGACCTTTGCCTTCGCCCCCGAGCAGCAAATCGATAATGGGAAAGGCGACCTTCAAGTCCAGTTGCAGCGCTCCATGGACGCCCATGGGCTCCAGTTTGCAGGACGCCAAATAGGTAGTCTCGGGCACGCGCTGGGTGAACTCGCGGTAAGTCAGGTGCTCGGCCGAAACCAGGGTGGCGGCAAAGACCACGCGCAGGTAGGTGCCGAGAGCGTGCGTCAGGCTGCGAGCAAAGCCTTCATGCAGCCGCGTAATGGACTGCAGTTGCCCCCGCCCGATCTGCCCGGCGCGGCGCACGTCCCAGATTTCGACTCTGGGCTCTCTTGCCTGCTCAGCCCCGTCTCCGCTGCGGGCCTTGCGTACCATCGCATCAATTTCTTCCTGGTTCAGCTCATTCTGCATAGGGACGAAGTTCCTCTCTCTTTTACTTGTTCAGCGGCTGCCCGCCTGCGCCGCCCGCGCCGCCTTGCCCGTGGTCATCAACTCTTCAAGGCGCGACCGCAACCTCACCACCGCCAGGGAATGAATCTGCGACACCCGCGACTCCCCGATCCCCAGAATGGCTCCCACTTCTTTCATGGTCAGCTCTTCGAAGTAATACAGCGCCAGCACCTGCTGCTCTTTTTCCGGCAGCTCGGCGATTACCCGCGCCAGCAGCTCTTTCATCTCCGAGCGCATGCAGCGGAAAAATGGCGTGTCCTCGGGAGCGTTCGGCAGGTAGTCGCACAGGTCTTCGTCTTTGCCATCCCACGGAGATTCCAAATGCAGGCTGCCCACTTCGAGGCCGTCGAGTTCGGTCAGCAGTTGCTGGAAATCCCTGAGCTCGAGATTCAACTCCGCCGCCATTTCCACTTCGGTGGGAGCGCGGCTCAACTCCAGGCTGAGCTTGCGC
>JBAPQU010000211.1:0-25677 GCA_049280795.1 Candidatus Sulfotelmatobacter sp. | reverse complement strand
GGTCTGACGAGATTGACCAACCTCAAAAGCGACCGGATCATCGCCGTCCAAGAGGGTACGGGTATGGTGGAGCGCTCATTCCCTCGCATTGCGGCGAAGTAAATACGAGTATTTTCTTCAAAAGTAGGGATTATTGCTTGGGGTCCGCCCCTTTTATGAGAGCCTTCACCTTCTCGAGCACGGGATCAGCCACTGAGCGCACATCCGCCACGCTGCTGAAAACCTCCACGTCAGGTACGATCCCGACACCCTCAAAATCGGAGCCGTTGGGCAGGAACACTCGCCGCATGCTGACAGAAATCAACATTCCATTCCCGAATTGTTTTGTGAAAGGCTGACCCGTGCTGCCACCAGTCGGCTCTCCCACGATGGTCGCGCGATGGTTGTCCTTGAATGGAATCAAGAAGTCTTCACAAGCGGAAAAACAGCCTCCATCCACGAGGATATAGAGTCCGCCTTGGTAAGCATGTGTCTCGGGTTCGGTAAATCCGCTGTAAGAAAAAATGTCAGAGTGCTCACCCAATGCACCCTCGTATCGAAAGAGGCCGATGTTGATGGGAGTGGATTCGGCCCACCAACGAAAAGGCTTGTTCATAAGTTTGCCAAGTAAAGACGATGGCGTGCTGCCACCATGATTGCCTCGAAGGTCGATGATGATTGCTTTCGCTCTCGCTCCTCTTTCAACAGCATGGACTGCCGCATCTTCTAGCCTTGGCTCCGCGAAGGATGGAATCTTTATATAGAGTTCGCCGCCATTCTGCGTGGCCGAAACTTCATAGTGCTCTGGTTGAGGTTGGCCACGGCGAGTAATGGAAACCTTGCGATTATCAGCCAGCTCCAGAGAAAACGAACTCGGGAAAAGAAACGGATATTCAAAGAAGAACCGGTGTGCCGACCGATCGTTTGATGCGGAAACGTACTTGCGCCGGGCTTGAAAAAAACCTTCAAAGTCCTGGCCATCAATCCGGGTGATAACCTCACCGATCCTCAAGTCTGGGGTGCTGCTGCTCGTGATTACCCAGGACCCATCGATCGGATAGGCATAAAAACCCAGCCCTTGCCCATAATGATCAATCAGCCAATTGTCTCGAAAGCCGGTGTGGCCATTCTTGAGCTTAGCTAAGAATTCTAGTGATGCCAGATCAAATGAATAACGGTCCTCGGTCGCAAGAACAGTGTTCAAGTACGCTTGGAATTCTTTATCAAGATCAAGTTCTGGCACGCCTCGCCAATGCCCAAAATAAGTATTCGTCAGGGAATAAACCTGGCAGGCGATCCACACCCTTTCTTGCAACGGTACCTTGTCTTCGACCGCCGCCTGTGCAGCGCAATTTATATCCGCGCTCAATGCACAAATAATCAAGATGGCCATTGGTGGCAGCAGAAATCGCACGATCCCCTCCTCTTTGGGATTCATCATCGTTCGCTTGTGGCAGCACGAGTGGACAACTATTTGTACGATGATTCTGTTGGTGGAGTTCCAGTGAATATGTTGCTCTCATACACAGGGTGGAACGGACTGTCAGCTCATTCATTTGACGGCTGCATTTTGATAACCCGCCTTGCGGTCTCCGGGAGCAGACCCTATCCTCTCGGCTTGCCTCTGATTGATTTCCGACAGAGTGGACAGAGCCATCTGAGCTTGTGAGATTTCTCCATGCTGCTGATAAGCCTTGGCGAGATTGGCATAAACAGATGGATCGTCCGGCTCAAGCTGGTTCGCTTTTTCCAGATGTGCGATCGCATCCTCGAGCCGGCCAGCCATCAGGTAAAGACTGCCAAGCGAGATCTGCGAAGCTGGATCGTTTGGATGTTGCGCGACTGCCTTCTCCAGAACGGTTTGCGCTTCAACAAACTCGGGCTGACCTGGACTGACTCCAGAACGAATCAAAGCCTCCGCTAGAACCGTCAATAGCGCGTGAGTTTCATAACCTCTCTTGACGCCTTCGCGCGCAATTCGAACTGCCTCCGGGATGTTCCCCTCAAATAATTTTTCGTGCGCAGCGGCCAGGTAGCCGATCTCGCTTCCGGTTGCGAGTGTGGCCGCGGACTTAAATTCCGGTTTGGCTTGATCGAACTCGTCAAGCTCAGTAAGAAACATGGCTCGCTCGTAGTGAAGTCGCGCCGATTGCGGCAGGTTTTGTAAGCCGAGACTGACTACCTCGAGCCCGAGGCCGTAATCCTTGTGATCCATGCAGGCGTCTGCGACAAATGAATAGAGCTTCTCGTTTTGCGGCGACAGAGCGACTGCCTTTCGCAGCGAAGCGAGAGCCTCTTGCGGCTGTGAGTTCCCGATTTGCGCCTGGGCTAGTAAGTTCTCTACGTCCACATTGTCGTGTCCATTGCTGCGCAGACTTTTCAGAATCTCAATCGCCTCTTTGAACTGGCTCGTTCCGGTATAGCAAAGTGCGAGGTTGAAATTTGCGGCATACTCGTTGGCGACTCGCCCTCGCGCCGCCAGCAGGTGCGGAATGGCTTCGGAGAAAGAGCCGCGCTGGGTGAGCGCAGTTCCCTTCCGCAGTTCCTCTTCGCCCTGATCTTGCGAACTCAAAGCAGCATCACGATCGGGTGATTGAGTTGTTTTATCTTGACCCGTTGGGAGTTGCTGTCTCCCGGGTATGATTTGAGCATTGCTCGGCAAACTGCTCGCAAACACGAGCATCGCTGCAGCCATTGTCCTCGAACACGCAGCTAAAATTTGACCTCGCAACATCATCATTTCATTCGAGAATCCGCAATTTTCAGTCTCTCGCGCGCTACTTCCACTTGCCCTGCCCCTCAAAAATCGTGATGTAGCGATCGATGGGCAATTCTGCGAACCGTTCCGTTTTCCCGCTGGGTTGCGGCCATTGTATTTCCAGCCAGTCAATCTTTGTTCGCTTTCCCAATCCCAAAACCATCCGAGGATCGTGCGCAGAAAGATAGCTGCCTCCGCCGACCTTGAATTGATGGCGCTTCAAATCGCCGGACTGATAAGTAAGCTTAGCGCCGATAGCATCGATATTGGCTTTCGTGCCCACGAGTCGTATACCCAACCAGTGGCCCTGCCGGCCCAGATTGTTGCGCAGGAGTACGGGCGCTGCGTTGTTCTGCGTCACCAGCACATCGACCGAACCATCGTTATCAAAATCGCCGAGAGCGAGACCACGCCCGGATAGTGGCTTCGAAAAAATGGGCCCACTCTGCAGGCTGACATTTTCAAAACCTTTCCCCGTGTTGTGAAAAAGCAGCATGGGTTCAAGGAATTTCACGCCTTCGACTCGCTTGTCGACCGAATCATCCGGGTGTCCGTTGCAGAGAAGCAGGTCGAGATCACCGTCGTTGTCGTAGTCAAAGAATTTCAAGCCCCAACCGCTCAACAAGCGCGTGGCCGCGCCGATACCCGTCGAAAGAGCCATATCACTGAAAATTTCGTTCTTATCATTGTGGTAGAGCGAATACATTTCGTGATCGACATTGGCCTCAAACAGATCAATCCAGCCGTCCTGGTCGTAGTCAGCGGCATCGACTCCCATGCCGGAGCGTGGTTTGCCGAAGACGTTGACTCCCACGCCGGCCAGCATTCCGATTTCTTCGAATCGTCCTTTGCCACGATTGGCAAACAGGAAATTGGGAACGGTGTCATTGGTCACGTAAAGATCCATCCGTCCATCATTGTTGATATCCGCTGCGACTACTCCCCATGCCTTCGCGAGAGATTGCGAAATGCCGGATTCTTTACTCACGTCGGTGAATGTTCCGTCACCATTGTTGTGAAAGAGCCAGCATGGCATGGGATCGTAAATAGTCGGAATGCAATAGAAGCGTTCGCCTGTCAGACGGTCGCCGCAGAACTTCAGCTTGGTCTTGCTGTAATCGACAAAGTGGCAAACGAATAAATCGAGCCGTCCATCATTGTCGTAATCGAACCACACCGCGCTCGTCGCCCACCCCGGCGCAGAGACACCAGCTTTCGCTGTGACATCGGTGAAAGTACCGTCTCCGTTGTTGTGATACAGAATGCTGTGCGGATACTGCGTGACGTAGAGGTCGGGGAAACCGTCGCCATCATAGTCACCGACTGCAACGCCCATACCGTAGGCATTGCCCCACACCCCAGCTTTCTGTGTAACGTCAGTGAATGTGCCGTCACGGTTGTTGTGATAGAGAGCATTACGCAGCGGCTGAGCGGGCTGGTAAAAATCACAGGGGCCGCTATTCACCAAATAGATGTCCATCCAACCGTCGTTGTCGTAATCGAGAAATGCACATCCGGCTCCGACGGTCTCCGGAAGGTGAGCCATTGGGGAACGTCCGTTCACGTGAACCCAGGAGATGCCGCTGGCCGAAGGGGGGACTTCTTCAAACGCCGGTACGATATTGTCCGCGCGTATGCCAGCGCTCAAAGAGGAAAACAGGCCCGTGCCAGCGAGCGCGCCACCGATTCCAGTACAGCCCAACATCTGAAGGAAGCGACGGCGCGAAGCCAGGCTCGATCCATCGATTCCATGCTTTGCCATTTACTCTATCTCCGCTTGTATTACCGCTGTGTCTCTGCGGCTAGCGGTTTTTTCGCGGCTGCTTCTCGTTGCAGCGCCATCTCTCGCTCCGCTTCCGGCTTGCGTCCTGTGCGCGCGTAGGCGGTAGCTAATTGGTAGTGGCCGGCCGGATCTCCCGGCTGCATCTTTATGTAGCTCTGCAGTGGCGCAATCGCATCCGAGAACTTTCCTGCCGAGTTGAGCGACATGCCGAGCGCGAGGTATGCTTCCTGAAATCCTTCATCGAGCTTCGATGCTCGCGAAAAATGCACGATGGCATCGTCCCATTGTCCGGCTTGCCGAGCAATCTCCCCCAGCATGAATTCGGCCGAGGCGTTGTCAGGATCGATCTTCAGCTCTTGCTCAAATTCTGTCGTGGCATTCTCAACCTCCGCCGGAGATTTCGAGAGATAAATTCTCCCCAGACGATAGTGAATGCCAGGTAGCTTCGGCTCTTGCTCCAGGATCTTCTTGTATTCGGCAACGGCTCTATCCCAGTTTTCCTGCGATTCGAAAGCCTCCGCTTCAAGTTGTTGCGCCTGATGAGAGGTCGGGGCGGTTGTTGCCAGTTCCTGCGCCGCACGCGAAGCGAGTTCCGAGTAAAAGTGGGTGGTGCTGTAGAGCACTTCGAGATCATGAGGAAATTCGCGATTGAGCACAAGCAGAGCTTCGACTGCGGTCTCCGTGCGGTCGAGACTCATGGCGCAACGAGCCGTCGCCATCTCCACGCGATACCTGAGCTGCTTATCGGTAAGATGTATCGTGGCTTTTTTCAGAATTGGCAACGCTTCATGGCAGCGTCCCTTTGATGCGAGGTTGATGCCCTGTTCGGCTGCGGATGAAGCTTCGGCTGGCGTGCCTTTGGAGGACACCTGCGCATGAGATAACGCCACGAGAGCGCAAACGCAAAAGACGAAAATAATCTGAAAAAATCTGCCCATGAGAAATGTGAATCCTGCCGTAGTGCTCGTCGAGCCTGTCCTGTGCTCTGGCAGCTATGCCGTCTGAAGACTACATGATCGTGCCAGTATTTTTTGTCAACTCGCAAAAGCCAAATCTAGTGTATACAATATCCATTATCAAGACCCAGTTGCATTGAGCAGCGGATTTTGTGGAGGAATAAGTAATGATGCGCTTCTCGGATTTTTCTCGCAGACAATTTATGACGTCGGTTGCCGCCGTCGCAGGTTCAGCTTTACTGCCTAGAGGCCTATCGGCAACTCCACTGCAAGATCCCGTCGTGAACACAACTCAAAAAGCCGGCAAGCCCGTCAGCTATGAGAAAGTTCCCTGGAAAGTGCGACCATTTCCCATGAAGCAAGTGCGTCTGGGCGAAGGTCCATGCAAGGTCGCGATGGAGGCCGACCGCCAGTTTCTGCATTCGCTGCCTCCGGACAGGCTCCTGCACACGTTTCGCATCAATGCCGGCATTCCTTCCTCGGCCGAGCCGCTCGGAGGATGGGAAAAGCCGGACTGTGAACTGCGCGGTCACTATGCAGGCGGCCACTATCTTTCGGCCTGCGCTCTGATGTATGCCAGCACAGGAGACGACGATCTTAAGAACAATGCGAATACCGTCGTCGCCGAACTCGGCAAATGCCAGACGGCTTTGAAGAGCGGTTATCTCAGCGCGTTCCCCATCGACTTCTTCGACCGCCTTCGCGAACGTGAAAGGGTGTGGGCTCCGTTTTATACGATTCACAAGATCATGGCCGGCCTGCTCGACATGTATGTCCATACCGGCAATGAGCAGGCGCTGGAGATGGATGAGAAGATGGCCGACTGGGTTGCGGGCTATACCGGCTCACTCAGTTATGAACACATGCAGCGCGTGTTAGGTACGGAATACGGTGGTATGGGCGAAGTGCTTTCAAATCTGTATGCAGTCACCGGCAAAGAGTATTACCTTGAGGTCGCTCAGCGTTTCGATAAGAAGAGGTTCTTCGATCCGTTGGCTGCTCATCGCGATGAACTGAAGGGGCTGCACGTTAACACGCATATTCCGCAAGTGATCGCCGCGGCGCGCTATTACGAACTCACCGGCGACCGCCGCTATCGCGACATCGCGGAATACTTCTGGGATGAAGTAGTCAGCGAGCGTTCCTATTGCACGGGCGGCACCAGCAACGGCGAATCGTGGAATACCGACCCGGGCATACTTTCGACCCAGCTCAGCACCAATACCACGGAATGCTGCTGCGCTTACAACATGATGAAGTTGACGCGGCACCTGTTTGGATGGGCTCCCGATGCCCGCCTTATGGATTACTACGAGCGCACTATGTTCAATCACCGCCTCGGCACTATCAATCCGGAAGATGGGACCATGATGTATTACCTGCCTCTGGCCTCGGGCTACTGGAAGACTTTCGGCAAGCCGTTTGATGCATTGTGGTGCTGTACCGGAACTGGATCTGAAGAGTACAGCAAACTGACGGACACAATTTACTTCCATGATGACGATTCGCTGTATGTAAATCTTTTCATCGATTCACAACTGGAATGGCCGGAGAAGGGCCTGCGCGTAAAGCAAGAGACGCGCTTCCCGGAAGAGCAAGGCACTACGATCACGGTCTCGGCCAAGAGCCCGGCGCAATTTGCGATCAATCTTCGCATTCCCTATTGGGTGCAGGGCGGCAGCGTGAAAATTAATGGCACCGCACTGCCGGCGTTTTCCAGCCCGAGCAGTTACCTCACGCTCAATCGCGTCTGGAAAACTGGTGACAAAATTGAACTCAGTTTGCCGATGGGCTTGCATATCGACAGCATGCCGGACGACCAGACCATCCAGGCTGCGATGTACGGCCCACTGGTATTGGCTGGACGCTTTGAGCCAGTCACCAAAGAGATGACCTACGGCGATTACGAGCCGAAACCGGGTGACGAGAAAAAAGTGGCAGACATCGTCGCTGACGAGATTAAGCCCACGGCGTGGATTCAGCCCGATGCCAAGCAGCCGCTTACATTCCAAACCTCAGGACAATCGCAATCATTGACGATGGTGCCTCTCTATAAAGTGATCCACGAGCGCTACGCCGTTTATTGGAAGGTGGACAACAAGACTTCCTAATATTCTCGCGAGGAAAGACAAACTATGATTCATAGCATGCGGCCGGCTGTTGGCTGTCTGGTTCTGTTTGCCTTGGCATCAACGTTTGTGCAATTTTCGTCCGCTCAGGGCAGCGGGGCGACGCCTTCCACCGTTGAGAATCGCCGCCACGATCTTCATTCCCTCTTCGATGAAGAATGGCAATACGAGTTACGAACTAGCCCTGAGTTCGCGACCATGTTGGGCGATAACCGTTACAACGATCGGCTGAGCGACAACTCTCCCGAATTTTTCCGATCCGATCTTGAGCAGAGACGCGGATTTCTGGCGCGTTTCGAGGCTATCGATCCTGCCGGGTTATTGCATCAAGACACGCTGAGCCGCGAACTGATGATCCGCAAACTGCGGCTGGAGATTGAAGGTGCGCAGTTCAAGCACTGGGAGATGCCAGTGAACCAGATGGGCGGCCTGCATCTTGAACTGCCGGACATGGTCATCGTCACTCCGTTCAACACTGTTGCCGATTACGATAACTACCTGGCGCGCCTGCACCAGATGCCGCACGCATTCGATCAAGCCACCGCCAATATGCGGCAGGGCATGAAAGATGGGTTGATGCCTCCACGCTATCTGCTTGAGAAGGTCGCGGCCGAAGCAGATGACATCGCGAGCAAGACGGGCGAGAATAGTCCGTTTGCGAAGCCGGTAAAGGAGTTCCCTTCCAGCATCTCACCCGCCGAGCAGAAGCGGTTGCGGGATGCAGTGCTGGCGGCCATCGCTGACCAGATCGTGCCCAGTTACCAACATTTTGCTGCCTTCGTTCGCAACGAGTACGCTCCCCACGGGCGCACTGATCCAGGAATCTGGTCCCTTCCCGACGGAGAGGCACGCTACCGCTTCGAAATACGTCGCATCACGACGACCAACATGACCCCGGAAGAGATCCACGCTCTCGGCCTAAAACAGATCGATGAAATCGAAGCTGAGATGCTCACGCTTGCGCACAAGCTCGGCTTCAAGGACCTGGCGAGTCTGAACGAGCACATTAAGAATGACCGCCGCTTCTACGCCACCTCCGGCCAGCAGGTGCTTGATTTATATGCAAACTACGCGCGCGGGATGGAGCCCGAGTTGCCCAAGCTCTTCGGTCATCTACCCAAGAGCAAGCTTACCGTCATTCCCATGGAAGCCTCGCGCGCTAAAAATGCTGTGCCTGCGGATTATTCCAGCGGCACTCCGGACGGTTCGCGTCCCGGCCATATCAACGTCAATGAGTGGGATCCCAAGCATCGCCTTGTGTTGAACATTGAGGCCATTGCCTACCATGAAGGCATTCCCGGCCACCATCTCCAAATCTCATTGGCGCAGGAGATGCAGGATCTACCTGCGTTTCGGCGCCAGGCGGATTACACCGCTTTTGTTGAAGGCTGGGCGCTCTACGCCGAGCGTCTGGGAAAAGAAGTAGGACACTATCAGGATCCATACAGCGACTATGGACGTTTAGAAAACGAAATGTGGCGCGCGATCCGATTGGTCATCGATACGGGTGTGCATGAAAAACATTGGTCGCGCGAGCAGATGGTCGAATATTTTCATCGCTACACTGCGATGGACGAGCCGAACATCCAAAGCGAAGTCGACCGTTATATTGCTTGGCCCGGCCAGGCTCTGGCCTATAAGCTGGGACAGTTGGAGATTTTAAAGTTACGCGACGAAGCTCGGCATAAGCTTGGCGCCAAGTTCGACATTCGCGCTTTTCATGATGAAGTGCTCGGCAACGGTGCGTTACCTCTCGACGTATTGGACTCGGAAGTAAATGCCTGGATCGACGGCCGGGCGAAGCAGTAGCTTGCGAGCGCTTGGCTGTTGCGTCCAATCTCACACGAGGATTGCCTTATGGATCGAAGAGATTTTCTCAAAAAGGCAGCAGCAACTACAGTGGCCGCATCGTTAAGCTCCCAATTGTCGTATGGAGCACCGGATTCCTTCCCTTATCGTGTGTTGGGCCACACCGGTGAGAAAGTGTCTCTGATTGGGATTGGCGGCTATCACATCGGGATGGGATCGGACGAACAGGAAAGCATCCGCATCATACGCACCGCGCTCGATGGCGGCATCAACTTCCTCGACAACTGTTGGGACTACAACGGCGGCGTCAGCGAAGAGCGCATGGGCAAAGCGCTGCGCGATGGCTACCGTAAAAAAGCGTTTCTCATGACCAAAATCGATGGCCAGACGAAACAGGCCGCGACGCAGCAATTGGAAGAATCTCTTCGCCGCCTGCAAACCGACCACATCGACCTCTTACAGTTCCACGAAGTGATTCGCGAAACCGATCCCGCTCGAATTTTTGGCGAGGGCGGCAGCATGGAAGTGGCGCTTGCAGCCAGGAAACAAGGCAGGATTCGCTACATCGGGTTCACTGGCCATAAGAGTCCCGATATTCACCTGAAGATGTTGGATACGGCTTTCGCCCACCAATTCACCTTTGACGCCGTGCAGATGCCGCTCAATGTAATGGACGCGCACTATGACAGCTTCGAAAAGAAAGTTCTACCCGTGCTGGTGAAGCACAACATCGGCGTGCTCGGAATGAAGCCCATGGGCGACAAAATTATTCTCAACAGCAAGACAGCCTCCGCGATCGAGTGCCTGCACTACGCCATGAATCTGCCCACCAGCGTAGTGATCACCGGCTGCGATTCGATCCCCATTCTTCAGCAGGCTTTCGAAGCCGCCCGCACCTTCAAGCCTATGGGCAAAGATGAGGTCGCTCAATTGCTCGCGAAAACCGCATCGGCTGCGGGCAAGGGGGAATACGAACTCTACAAAACAACCCACAACTTCGACGGAACGTATCAACATCCGCAGTGGTTGGGTTAGCCGGGGGTTCGGCTCAAAGGTTCGACCCAAAATCCTCGGCTCAATGCGAGTCGCGGGCTACGTGCGAACCGCTGCGTCCCACGAGAAAATCGAGATCGGCGCCCTTGTCCGCTTGCTCGACGTGTTCCACGTAAAGTCGAAGCCAGCCACGCTCCGGAAGAGGCGGCGGTGTCCACTTTGCCCGGCGACCAGCGAGAGTTTTATCGTCAACCTCCAGGCGAAGCGATCGCTTGGGAACATCGAGCGTGATGACGTCTCCCGAATGCACAAGTGCCAGCGGACCACCCGCCGCTGCCTCCGGACAAGCGTGCAGTACCACGGTTCCGTAAGCTGTACCGCTCATGCGCGCGTCAGAAATACGGACCATGTCGGTTACGCCTTTACGCAGGAGCTTCGAGGGCAGCGGCATATTCCCGACCTCCGCCATACCGGGGTATCCGCGCGGGCCGCAATTCTTGAGCACCATAACGCAACTCTCATCAATGTCCAAAGCCTCGTCATCAATCCGCGCATGAAATTCTTCGATGGTTTCGAATACCACGGCCCGCCCGCGATGTTGCAGCAAATGCGGACTCGCAGCCGATGGCTTGATCACAGCGCCATCCGGCGCAAGATTGCCGTGCAAAACTGCAATCCCGGCGTTCGCCTTGAACGGATCAGAAAAATGACGAATCACCTCGCGATTCCAACAAGGCGCATCCGCAACATTCTTCCCGATCGGTTGCCCATTCACAGTCAACGCACCTCGGTCGAGGATATTGGCCTCCGCCAGCTCACGCAGGACGGTGGGCAATCCACCGGCATAGAAAAAATCTTCCATGAGGTGCTTGCCGGAAGGTTGAATATCCACTAGGCATGGCAGAGAAGATGCCATCCGATCGAAATCGTCCAAGCATAGGGGCACGCCAATTCGGCCAGCGATCGCTATCAGATGAATCACCGCGTTCGTCGACCCGCCAATGGCTGCATTGGCGCGGATTGCATTCTCGAATGCCTCACGCTTGAGTATTTTAGAAATGCGAAGATCTTCGTGAACCATTTGCACAATGCGGCGGCCCGTCATCTGAGCCAGAGTATTGCGCCGCGCATCGACCGCAGGGATGGCCGCGTTGCCCGGCAAACTCATACCCAGCGCTTCAACCATGCTGGCCATGGTGGAGGCGGTGCCCATGGTCATGCAATGCCCCTTGGAACGGTGCATGCAACTCTCCGCTTCATGGAACTCTTCGACCTTCATCTCGCCCAAGCGGACCTGATCGGCCATTTGCCACAGCCCGGTTCCCGATCCTAACTCGCGGCCGTGGAACTTTCCGGAAAGCATGGGACCACCAGAAAGGCCGATGGTGGGCAGATCGCAGGAAGCGGCTCCCATTAGTAGAGATGGCGTGGTCTTGTCGCAACCCATCAGCAGCACGACTCCGTCGATGGGATTGCCGCGAATCGACTCTTCCACGTCCATGCTGGCCAGGTTCCGGAATAGCATCGCGGTGGGCCGCAATTGCGGTTCACCCAAGGACATCACAGGAAATTCCAGCGGAAAGCCGCCGGCTTCCCAGACTCCGCGTTTCACAAATTCGGCGAGCTCGCGAAAGTGAGCATTGCACGGCGTCAGTTCCGACCAGGTATTGCAAATCCCGATCACCGGCCGGCCATCGAACAAGTCATGAGGCCAGCCCTGGTTCTTCATCCAGCTCCGGTAAAGGAAGCCGTCCTTGCCCTCGCGTCCGTACCATTCCTGGCTGCGCAGTTTGCTCATTGCTCCATCCTTAAGTTCGATTCGTGGGAGTTGGGTAGATCGAATCCCGGTGTGCTCGATAATAACGTAAACTCATCGGGTAAACGTCATCTTGAAACAGGGTTTTTCTTGACGAGAAGCCGCGAGTGGAAGATGATCTCGATGCTCACATCACTATCAAAGGATCGAAACATGTCACGTGCATCATCGTTCTTGCGAAATCGATTGGTCTTGGGTAGACCGTGGCGCGCATTGCGCATGGTCATTGCATTTGCACTGCTTTCTTCAGCATTAGTGTGGTCCTCAGATAATCCAAAAAAGGCGCTGAAGATATTTTTTGTAGACGTCGAGGGAGGACAGGCAACTTTGTTTGTCACTCCGGCGCACCAATCGTTGCTCATCGACACGGGCTGGCGTGGCGGGCGAGATGCAGACCGCATTGTGGCGGCAGCGAAAAAGGCAGGGATCGACAAGATTGATTACGTTCTGATTACCCATTTTCACGAAGACCACGTTGGAGGTTTACCAGATTTGGTCGCGCGAATTCCGGTGGGAACGGTTCTTGATCACGGTGACAATCGCGAGAGCACCGATGCCCCGACAGTGGCGGGTTGGAAGGCCTACCAAGAACTGTTGGCGGCCAAGAAATTCAACCGCTTGACTCTCAAACCCGGAGACTCTCTTCCGATCAAAGGAATTGAGACTACTGTCATAAGCTCCGACGGAGTCGTAATCGATCATAGTCTGCCGGGAGCTGGGCAGGAAAATTCCAGTTGCAACGGCGCCGAACAATATCCTACTGATCAGACGGAGAATCGACGTTCTCTGGGAACGCTTTTCACTTTCGGCAAGCTGAGAATTTTGGATCTCGGCGACCTTACACGCGACAAGGAAATGGAATTAGTCTGTCCGAAGAATAAGTTGGGAACCATCGACATTTACGTCGTCTCGCACCATGGCTGGTACCAAAGCAACAGCCCTGCATTCTTGAATGCAATTGCGCCTCGCGTTGCGATTATGGACAACGGAGCCAAGAAGGGTGGCACGCCATCCGCCTGGGACATTATTGAAAAGTCGCCTCGTCTGGAAAATCTGTGGCAGTTGCACTATTCGGAAGAAGGTGGCTCTGCCCACAACGTAGCTCCGGAATTCATCGCCAATCCGGAAGGCACGGATGCCGCAAACTATCTGGAGCTGACTGCTTGGCCTGATGGCAGCTTCGAGGTCTTTAATTCTCGAACCCAGCAAAGCAAGCATTATTCGGCGCACTAGATTGGAATTACACGCGGGTCAGAATTGAGTGGACGCATGTTGCTAAACGGAGGCTGTGAGGTATTTTGAAAAACTACAAGATCGCAGTGATCGAAGGAGACGGCATCGGACATGAAGTCGTGCCCGAGGGTCTTCGAGTTCTGGAGGCCGCCGGGCGACGCTATGACATTAATTTTTCATGGCAGCATTTTGATTGGAGTTGCCAGCGCTTTCTAAAGACTGGCCGGATGATGCCGGAAGATGGGCTGGATCAGTTGCGCGGCTTCGACGCCATCTTCCTTGGTGCCGTAGGATATCCGGGCGTCCCGGATCATATCTCTCTTTGGGGATTACTAATCCCGATTCGCCGAGCGTTTCAGCAATACGTCAATCTGCGGCCGGTGCGCTTGCTCCGCGGCGTCGATTCGCCGGTCAAAGGATTTCCGCCTGGAAACATCGACTTCTACATTGTCCGCGAAAATAACGAAGGCGAATACTCCGAAGTGGGAGGACGTCTCTACCGCGGTCAGGATGCCGAATCAGCCATACAGGAAGCGGTTTTCACCCGGCGCGGCTGTGACCGCATCATGACCTACGCTTTCGATCTGGCGCGGACGCGCGGACACCATGTTACGTCGGCCACGAAATCAAACGGAATTATTCATAGCATGCCCTTCTGGGATGAACGGTTTTCCGCCGTTGCCAAGAACTTTCCCGGTATCCGCACCGACCAATACCACATTGACATTCTCACCGCCCATTTTGTTCGGCATCCGGAGTGGTTCGACGTCGTTGTCGCATCGAATCTGTTCGGGGACATTTTGTCCGATCTCGGCGCCGCTGTTGTTGGTTCCATCGGCTTGGCTCCGGCAGCAAATCTGAATCCGGAGCGGCAGTTCCCTTCAATGTTCGAGCCGGTGCATGGTTCAGCTCCGGACATTGCGGGAAAAGGCATCGCCAACCCCATCGCACAAATCTGGACGGGAGCCATGATGTTGGATCACCTTGGGGAAACCAAGGCGGCGCGGGCCGTCGAAAAGGCTTTTGAGAAAGTGCTGGCAGAATCAGACGTCCGCACACCTGACCTGGGTGGTAAGGCTAATGCCCGAGAAGTTGGCGATGCGGTCGCCACCGAAATATCCGCAGTAAACGAGCAATGAGCTTCCCCGCGTCAATGGCCGTCGAACACAGCGCCAGGCGTAGGATCGCGCTTCGTTTACTTCCCTTCCTCTGGCTGCTCTACGTAATCGCGTTCCTCGACCGGGTGAACGTCGCCTATGCGGGATTGCAAATGACACAGGATTTGCACTTCAGCGACCGGGTGTTCGGGCTGGGCGCTGGAATTTTTTTCATTGGCTACGTTGTGTTGGAGATCCCCGGTGCGCTGATCGTCGAGCGATGGAGTGCACGGCGCTGGATCGCCCGCATCATGATCTCGTGGGGAATCATCACTGTGTTTGTGGGATTCGTCCACACAGCGCACCAGTTTTATATGGTCAGATTTTTGCTGGGCGCGGCCGAGGCCGGCTTCTTTCCAGGAGTGATCGTATATCTCACGCATTGGTTCTCCCGACGCGATCTGGCCAAGGCGGTTGCTTCTTTTATGGCTGCGCAGCCGCTCGCCAATCTGGTGGGCTCGCCGCTTGCCGGACGGGTTTTGCTGATTCACTGGTACGGTCTCGAAGGCTGGCGCTGGCTGTTTATTATCGAAGGTATTCCGGCCGTGATTCTGGGGATTGTCACATTCTTTTATCTGACGGATTGGCCCATCCAGGCGGGTTGGCTGCCGCAGCAAGAATGTGAATGGATCACTGGAGAATTGAAACGCGAGAAGGAAGCAAAGATCGCCGTACGCTCCTTTACGGTGAAGGAAGCGCTTCGCCAACGCGAGGTAATCCTGCTCACGTTGATTTATTTTCTAGCTGCCACCGGCATCTATGGCTTCTCGATTTGGTTTCCGACCATCCTGAAGCGAGCCTCGGGATTTTCCACTTTGACGGTGACGTTGCTCGTGTGCCTGCCTTATCTCGCGGCTTTGGCGGCAACGTTACTAAACGGATGGCATTCCGACCGAACGCAGGAACGGCGCTGGCACACGGCTGGTCCTCTCTTCGTCGCTTCGGTCGCGCTATTTTTTGTGATCATCTGTGGCGCCCACCTCTGGCTCGCACTCGGATTCTTTACCATCTTTGCAGCCTGTCTTTACGGTTACCAGCCTTGCTTCTGGGCTCTACCCACGGCGACCCTCGGCGAATCCGCTGCCGCAGCTTCAATCGGGCTGATAAATTCTGTCGGCAATCTAGGTGGGTTTGCAGGGCCGTTTATTATTGGCTACCTTGTCACGCGTACCGGCACTTTCACTTCTGGTCTAGTTTGGCTGCTGGTCGATCTTTTGGGCGCAGGAGTTCTGGTGCTCTGCCTCCGTGGCTTCACGCCGCGCCGGCTTCCCTTGGAAGCTAGAACGAAACCTCTACCGGTGCTCCCTTAAACATTACACTTCGGGTGGCTTTATCCAGCTGCACCACGATGGGCCTCGGTTCCGGCGACAGCATACGCGAACCGGCGGCTAACCGCAGATTCAGCGTTTTGCGCGCATCGTTCCAGGTCATCTGGATTCCGGTCCAATCTCCCTTGCGATAGTTGAAAGAAATACCATCGTCTTCGTATAGCAAGAACGAGGCATCGGCACCGGGGTAGATCGAAATGGAGAGCGCCCCATCGACTTTCTCGTCGACAAACTGCTTCACCTGACCAAGCGGCACAATCGATCCCGCACGCACATAGAGCGGTATGGTTTCGAGATCCACTGGCCGGCTGACTTCGCGGCCACCTTCAATGCGTTCGCCAGTCCAAAAATCGTACCAAGTCGAAGCAGGAAGATAGACTCGACGAGCAGTCGCTCCCTTCTCGACCACCGGAGCAACCAATATGCTATTACCCCACAAATACTGGTCTCCGCACTCGACCGCCTTCGGATCGTTAGGAAAGTGCAGCCACAAGGGACGCATGATCGGCATCCCTGTAGTCGTACATTCGTGCACCGCGCTGTAAAGGTAGGGCAACATGCGGTAACGCAGTTCGAGATATTTCCTGCAGATTGGTTCGACGCGCTCATCGTGCAATTGGCTGGAATCTGGAATCGCGGCGCCGTCGTAATTCCTGATTTCTACTGGACCGGGATCGCCTGTATTCCAACCCCAGGGAAGACGCAACTTCCACGTGCGGCCATGACAACGAAAGAGCGGGCAGAATGCCCCGAACTGAAACCAGCGCACATATAACTCCGCAGTAAACTCCGGCGTGGGAACAAATCCTCCGATGTCGGTACCCCAATACGGAATACCGGTGAGCGCAGTGTTCAATGCAATGGGAAGATGAGTCTTCAGCGTTTCCCAGGTGGAGTACACATCACCCGACCAGAGGAATGAGGCATAACGCTGCATGCCGGCGTAGCCGTTGCGATGTAGCGCGTAGGGTCGCTCGTTTGGCCGGTCCATTTGCGGGCCTTCCCAGTACAGGCGATTCCGGACGAGCCGCGATGCAATATCAAGCGGATCACCTTCATCCGGCCACCACCCGTCGACGCCCAAGGCAAAATCTTTGCGATGCTCATCCCAGTGGCAACTGGCTTGTTCATCGTCAAAGCGCGCGACGTCGCAGGGATCGTGAACCGTTCCGTGAAGCTTGTCAGCAAGAATTACTACATGCATCACCGCGCGAAAATGTTCATCATGCAATTCATCGAGCATTTGTTTGGGGTCGGGGAAGACACGAGAATTCCATACAAACGAGCCATTCTCCGTGTTCCAGCCCGAGGGACAAAAACCTGTTCCCAGATAAATCAACGCGTCGCATGGCAATTTTTTCTGGCGAAAGGTCTTGGCTTCGGCAAGCACTTCCTCACGGCTGACTAGCGTGCGGTGAGACTGTTGATAGCCAAAACTCCATAGCGGCGGCATTTCCGGATGGCCGGTAAGGCGTGCGTATTCGGCCATGATCGTAGCGGGATCAGACGAAGCGACGAAAAACAGATCGAGTGGGAGCGCAGTGCTCCGGCTTGCGGGTTGAAATTTCGCTTGAGTTCCGGTGAGATCAAAAGTGCCGAAGGGTTGATGAAAAAATATCGCCCACCCGGATGTCCCGATAATCCAGGGAATTGGGACACGGCCACCATGAGTGGCGAGTTTGTAGCCGCCTTGTCCACTACGCATGAGGTCGGTTGAGCCGCGGCGATCGAATTGCGGGCCACCCTCTCCTAAACCGAACAGTGGTGCGCTTCCGCTCAGAAAAGATAGGACGCCGGTATTCTCGTCCCAAGTGAACTGCTGAATATTATTTCCGCGTTCGTCGGTAACAGTGAAGCTGACCGGGTGGAAAGAGACCTTGACCTTCAGATTTCCCAGGGTAATCTCATGAGCAGGCTCGGCACGCAGCGTTGCCGCGGGTGCGCCCCAGGATTCCTGAACAAGGGAGCCGTCAGACGGTATAGATTTCTGCGAGCTGTCGTCGAGGGGAAACATGCTCAGCCGGAAGGTGTGCGCGCTGATAGAGGAGATCTGTACCTCTAACTGCTGTCCCGCGATGGATGTAGTTTCCTGGGCGGTTCCGCGCTTGGGAGGAATAACTAAGGCGGTGGAAGCGGCAACCAGCCCTTTCAAGACTTCCCGGCGATTCCATTTCTGACTCATAAATTAATCCCCTACTTTTCGAACCAGCTATTGTAGCGGAAGTGAACAAATCCAGAAAACGTTTACCACTTCTGCCGTATAATCCTCATTCATTGAACCGATTGGATGGGAGAGAGAATTTTGCGGTGGCGAATCGCCATTCTGGTCAGTGCGGCAATCGCCGTCAGCTATCTTGACCGGCAGACGTTACCGGTTGCAATCAAAGCAATCAGCAAAGATATTCCTCTGTCCAACACACAGTTCTCCGACCTTCAGTCTGCGTTCTTATTCTCTTACGCGCTGATGTATGCCGGGGGCGGTAAATTGGTGGACTACCTGGGAACGCATCGGGGTTTTACGGTGATCATGCTGTTCTGGTCGCTGGCTTGCGCCAGCCACGCTCTGGCTACCAGCTTCGCACTGCTCGCAACGAGTAGATTTCTGCTCGGCATGGGCGAGGGCGGCGGTTTTCCTGCCGCTACCCGGGCGGTTGCCGAGTGGTTTCCAACCAAAGAGCGTGCTACTGCAATGGGCATCATTAATGCGGGGACAGCAGTTGGAGCGGTAGTTGCTCCTCCCTTGATCGCCGTGGTCTTAGGCTATACGAACTGGCGATGGATCTTCGTTGTCACCGGCGGATTCGGTTTACTCTGGGTCGCATGGTGGAACTGGAGTTACCGCCCGCCGCAAGAGATCTCGGATGGGATCGATTCGAGTGATGAAGCGCCGCCCACTCGGCCTGCGGGCATGGTTCGATGGACTCGATTGCTCAGCCTCCGCGAAACCCGGGGACTTGTGAGCGCCAAATTTCTCAGCGATGCGGCTTGGTTTTTTTATCTATTCTGGCTGCCAAAATATCTCTACGATGCTCGTGGCTTCGACATTAAAGCAGTCGGCACTTTTGCCTGGATGCCAAGCGCCGCTGCTGGAGTGGGATGTCTCCTGGGAGGAGGCTTTTCGAGTTATCTGGTACGCCGCCGATTCTCACTCGGCACTGCGCGGAAACTAGCGCTTGGCTTGAGCGCGGCGCTTATGCCTCTTGTCATTCTCATTCCGCATGTCGCCGTGTCCTGGGCCATTTCGCTTTTCTGCGTGGCTTATTTCGGGCAGCAGTCCTGGTCCACCCTCGTCATGGTACTGCCCACGGATCTCTTTCCGCAGAATGTTGTCGGTTCTGTAGCCGGATTAGTTGGCTTTGGCGGGGCCATGGGCGGAATTGTCTTTGGAGAAATCGTCGGCTATTTACTGGACCACGGCTTCGGTTACGGCGTGGTATTCGGTCTCGCGGGGACGCTTCATATCACAGCTTTTTTGATTATTCTCATTGCTGTTCCCGCAGTGCGGCCTTTGTCCCTGGAAAGCAAGCTTAGTTACGGGAGAGCCTAATGAGAATTACCGAGATTCGTACTCGCGTCGTGCGCTGGATTGGAAAAACCGTTCCCCTCCCTCCTCACTTTTGCACCAATCCTATGGATCTCCTGCAACTGCCCGAAGCTTCAATGCAGACATTTACCTTTCACGGCTGGCTGATCGTCGAAGTGTTTACCGACAACGGCCTCGTAGGATTGGGCAATGCTGCTCTCGCTCCTCAGGTAACAAAACAGGTCATCGATCTTTATCTCAAACCTCTTTTGATCGGGCAGGATCCGTGGGATATCGAACGCTTGTGGCAACACATGTATCGCAAGACGATGGCTTTTGGTCGCAAAGGAATCGGGATGGTGGCGATTAGCGCAGTCGATATCGCATTGTGGGACCTACTCGGAAAGTCGGCCAAGCAACCCGTGTACCGACTGCTCGGAGGCCGAACGAAAGCGCGCATTCCGGTTTATGCTTCTCGCCTTTACAGTGTGGAACTGAGCGAACTGGCGGCGGAAGCGAAGCGCTACAAAGATGAAGGCTACCAGGCGATGAAGCTTCGCTTTGGATGGGGGCCCGCCGACGGCGCTCGCGGCATGCAGCGCAATCTCGAACTGGTTCGTACCGTCCGCGAGAGCGTCGGCGACGAAATCGATATCATGGCCGACGCCTACATGGGCTGGACTCTCGATTACGCCAAGCGCATGCTGCCGTTGCTCGAGCCCTTTCATCTTCGCTGGCTGGAAGAGCCGGTAATTCCCGACGATATCCACGGATATGCTGAGCTGAAATCCTACGGACGGATTCCGATCGCGGGCGGCGAACATGAGTTCACACTTTACGGCTTCCGAGAGTTGCTGGAAGCTCACGCCCTCGATTACATCCAGTTCGATACCAACCGTGTGGGCGGCATTACGCAGGCCCGCAAAATCGCGGCCATGGCGGAGGCTTATTCCGTACCCGTGATTCCTCATGCCGGCCAGATGCACAATTACCACATTGTTATGGCCAGCTTGAATTCGCCGATGGCAGAATATTTTCCAGTTGTTGATGTGGAAGTGGGCAACGAACTGTTCTGGTACATCTTTGATGGAGAACCCAAGGCAGAAAACGGCAGCATCAATCTTGATGACAACACTCCGGGTCTCGGACTGACGATCAACGAAGCCCGACTCGAGCGATTCGAAGTATTCGAATAATTTTTTAAGGACAAAATCATACTGATGACACGACTCATACAAATCAAAAAAGGAAATGTTCGGCGGGTGGCTCTCGTCGAGGAGCCGAATATCCGCTTGTTGGATACCTGTACTTCGATCTACGAGCTCGCTCATCTTGCGATTGCCGCAGGCATGAAGCTCAGCGACATCGCGCGACAGAGGGCCAGACAAGAAACCCTGGATTACGACTCCATCTATAGCGGCCGCTCGGATTGGCAATTACTTCCGGCAATCGACCATCCTGATGAAGCCGCGCGTTGCCTGATTTCCGGCACAGGGTTAACTCATCTAGGCAGCGCGCGAAATCGGCAATCCATGCACGAAATCGCTGCGGAGAACCTGACGGACAGCATGAAAATATTCCAGTGGGGCGTCGAGCGTGGGCGGCCGCCGGAAGGCAGCATCGGGATACCTCCGGAGTGGTTCTACAAAGGCACGGGTTGTGCATTACGCGCTCATGGAGAACCGCTCGATGTTCCGCCCTACGCCGAGGACGGCGGAGAAGAAGCTGAGATCGCGGGCGTTTACCTCGTTGCTCCTGATGGACGACTCTATCGAATCGGAATGGCTGTAGGAAACGAATTCTCGGATCATCAATTCGAGAAGAAAAACTACCTCAATCTCGCTGGCTCCAAACTTCGCACCTGTGCGCTCGGGCCAGAACTTGTGGTCGATCCAGAATTCCAATCCGTGCCCGTAGCCGCAACCATCGAACGGGAAGGAAATGTCCTTTGGACCAAGACTTTCCGCAGCGGTGAATCCGAAATGTGCCACAGCCTGCAAAACATCGAGCACCATCATTTCAAATACGAAGCGCATCGCCGCCGTGGAGACATCCACGTGCACTTCTTTGGAACGGACTGTCTGAGTTTCAGCGATCATGTTCGTTTGCAGCATGGAGATGTCATGCAGATTGCCGTCGAAGGTTACGGACGCCCTCTGCGAAACCCCGTGCGCGTAAATAGTTCGAAACCTGCACTTGTGAACGTGATTTCTTTGGGATGAGTGATCTTATGTCAAAACCGAACGTTGCAATCCTAGGATTGGGCATCATGGGCTCAGGCATGGCCCGGCGTCTGCTCTCCGCAAATTTTTCACTGACCGTCTACAACCGGGATCGCGCCAAGAGTATTCCCTTCGCCGCCGAGGGCGCGTTCGTAGCTGAGTCGCCGCGTGAAGCGGCGTCCCGTGCCCAGATTATTTTAAGCATGGTGGCGGATGATGCCGCTTCCCGGCATATGTGGCTAGGCGATAGCGGAGCCATGGCTGGTGTTTCCCCGAGTTCGGTCTTGATCGAATCCAGCACGCTGAGCCTCGACTGGATTAAGGAACTTGAGCGCGCTGCGGCCCAACTGGGCTGCGAATTTTTGGACGCGCCGGTCACAGGAAGCAAGCCCCAGGCGGCATCTGGAGAACTGCTTTTTCTAGTCGGCGGTTCTGCCGATGCATTGGATGCGGCGCGGCCTGTATTCTCGGTACTCGGTCGCGACGTGATCCATCTAGGCCCGAGCGGTAGCGGTGCCCTCATGAAGCTTATTAACAACTTCATGTGCGGGGTGCAAGCCGCATCTTTTGCGGAAGCCCTGTCCCTGATTGATGCGGGTGGCCTTGATCGCGGCAGGGCAATGTCCATCCTCGCTGGTGGTGCGCCGGGGAGCGGAATCGTCAAGCGCATAGCTGACAAAGTTGCTGCTGGCGACTTCACTCCAAATTTTGCTTTGCGCTGGATGGCAAAAGATCTAACTTATGCAGTCGGGAGTGGCTCTGCTAAGGGAGTCTCCCTGCGAACCGCGGCAGCCGCGCTCTCTGTGTTTCAGGAAGCGATTGCCGAAGGCCATGGCGACGAAGACTTTTCAGCCGTCACAAAATCGGCTGCTAGGACCAACTCATAAACTGCGGAAAGAAAAAATGAAACCTGGTTGCCTGCTCCGGAGTGCCTTTTCAATACTAGCTTTTGCCCTGTGCTTTTCTGCCTGCACTCGAGCACAGAAAACCCGCACCAAGTCAGCCCCGACGCCGGGGCCCATGTTGAACGAGGGAATTGAAAACTACGACACTCCTGATTTCACTTTAAGCCTGGTGCGGTCTTCTCAAACCATCGCCGCCCTCAAACCAAAAGGAGGCGACGGCTTCGACTTCACGCCCGGAGATCTCCTGACTGAACGTTCGCAAAACGGATACTTTCATCTCGGGGATATAACCCTTCGCTTGCGCACGGAAGGCTCGGGCATCTGGGCGAATTATTCGACCGCCGCGGCGCGTACGCCAGTGCGACCGCTGCCCGCATCGGCGAACGTGCTGGCTAGTGCCGATCTTGCGCCTACACTGCCTGCCGATATTCCTCTGCAGATCATCAGAACATGGGCTGTAGAGGATGGGAAACTTGTCCTGCGTTTCGCATTGACCAACAGATCGACGAAGTCGGTTCAGATCGGCGCGTTGGGCATTCCCCTGATCTTCAACAATGTGCTCAACAACCGCTCGCTGGAGCAGGCTCATGCGAGTTGTTCGTTTTACGACCCCTACATCGGCGAGGACGCCGGCTATCTGCAAGTAACGCGGTTGAACGGCCACGGTCCCGCGCTGGTAGTTGTCCCCGACGGCAAAACCCCATTCGAGGCTTACAATCCCATTCTCGACAGGCCCGGCCACTGGGGCGCAGCGCCGGTATTCACTGATCCCACACCGCGCGGCATTACCTTCGAAGGCTTCTACGAATGGATGGTTCACAGTCAGGCGTACGCCGAAAATGAATGGAAGAACGCGCAGCCCTGGAACACTCCCACTAGCCTCACCCTTGCGCCGGGTGAGTCCAAAACCTACGGCCTCAAGTTTCTGGTCTCCGATTCGATCCGGCATATAGAGACCACGCTTGCCGAGAATAGTCGACCGGTTGCCGTCGGCGTGCCGGGGTACGTGCTGCCTCAGGATATCGATGCGCGTCTGTTCCTCAAGTACGGCAAGCCCGTCACTTCTTTAAAGGTTGAACCGCCATCGGCAATCGAGATTCGCGAAGATTCATCTGATCACAAGAACTGGAGAGCTTACACCTTACGTGGCAAGACATGGGGTCGCTCCCGTTTAACAGTTACCTACGATGACGGAACCGTCCAGACCATCCAGTATTTCGTGATCAAGCCAGCCGGTCAGGCCATCGCTGACCTGGGACAGTTTCTCACGACTAAACAGTGGTTTACTGATTCGAATGACCCGTTCCACCGCGCTCCTTCAGTAATTACCTATGACCGCGAGGCCAACCACATGGTGCTGCAGGACAGCCGCGTGTGGATCGCCGGACTGAGCGATGAAGGCGGCGCCGGTTCCTGGCTGGCGGCGATCATGAAGGAGTTGATTCAGCCCAACAAAGAAGAACTCGACAAACTTCAGCAGTTCGTCGACGGCGTGCTGTGGGGCGGCTTGCAGTCAAAGGACGGACCTCACCAATACGGCGTGCGCAAGAGTCTCTTTTACTACCAGCCCGACCAGTTGCCGCCGAACTACTACGACAGTAACTTTGACTGGAAATCCTGGACAAGCTGGAATAAGCAAGCCTCGGAAGCTGTCGACCGTTCTTACGATTATCCCCACGTGGCCGCCGCATACTGGGTACTCTACCGCCTGGCTCGCAATCATCAGGGTTTGGTCACCAACCATCCTTGGGACTGGTATCTGAATCATGCCTACGAGACCTCAATGGCGATGACCACCTACGCCAAAGGTCTGGCGGTGTTCGGTCAGATGGAAGGCACCATCTTCGTGCAGATCCTGGCCGATCTGAAAGCCGAAGGAATGAATAGTCAGGCCGAAGCTCTCGAAGGCAAGATGCGAGAACGCGCCGATCGCTGGAGGAAAGAAGCCTACCCCTTCGGCAGCGAAATGCCGTGGGATTCCACAGGACAAGAAGAGGTCTATGCCTGGACAAAATATTTTGGTTATCAGGATAAGGCTGAAGTAACACTGGATGCGATTCTCGCATACGATCCGGCCATCCCCCATTGGGGCTACAACGGAAGCGCCCGCCGCTACTGGGATTTTATTTTTGCAGCCAAAGACCGCAGGCTGGAAAGACAATTACATCATTATGGTTCAGGACTAAATGCAATCCCTGTCCTGGCCGAATACCGCGAACACCCTGACGATTTTTATTTGTTGCGAGTCGGCTACGGTGGAACTATGGGCGCACTCACCGACATCGACCAGGAGGGTTTTGATTCAGCGGCGTTCCATTCGTTTCCAGACATGCTTCGACCCGATCCATTCACCGGCGACAACGGTCCAAATGTGTTTGGGCACGCTTGGAATACTGCCACGTATATTGTCGATCATCCTGAGTTTGGCTGGGTAGCGTTCGGCGGCAACATCGCCGTGCAAGGCAACGTGATCACGGTCACTCCGCGCGACTCATTCCGGTCGCGAGTTTATGTGGCGCCGCTGGGTCTGTGGCTGACTCTTGATGCGGGCAACTTTGAAAGTGTTGAAGTAAATTCCAAGACCGGCATCGTACGCGTAGGACTCGCGGGAGCCAGCGAGGTTACGCCTGAAGCCCGTCTAAGAATAGAACAGCCAGCTAAGGTCGGTGGTATCGGAACCTATCAACCAGTATCGCCTTTCAAGTCTGAGCGGAATGCCTACATAGTTCCGCTACAGAAAGAAACAACTTGGGTAGAACTCAGTACCAGCCATTGACTTTTTGGCTCTCTAGCTTAGGCAGTCGAGACTTGATATTCGGGAAAAACATGCACCCCTTCCGCATTTTGATTCGATCAAGCGCTCTGCTTAGCAGGGCAAACGCTTTCTATAACTACGGATAGCCGGCGGGGTAACGTGCCCTGCTATGGTAAGATGCCGAGCTAGTTAAGGGCGTGGATAGTATGGATATCCGGGAGATAGCGCGGCGGGCGAAGGTATCGACGGCGACGGTGTCGCGGGCGATCAATCGTGTGCCGACGGTGGATCCACAGCTGGCCAAGCGAGTGTGGAAGGTGGTGGACGAGCT
>JBAPQU010000210.1:0-2111 GCA_049280795.1 Candidatus Sulfotelmatobacter sp. | reverse complement strand
GACGGCGAGGCCGTTGACGAAGAAAGCGCCTTGGCGGAAGAGACCAGAGGCATCGCCCCCACTGCTGCGGCGAGCGAACTGGCCCAGCGAAAAAAACGGCGGCGAGACAGAAAACCTGCTCGAGATTCGGTCGATGCTGACATGTTAGTCGCTCCCTCAGTTTTTGACTTGGCCCATTTGAACTCTTCCGCCGCAAAGCGAAAAGCTAAACCGCCGGCGGCATCTTTACGAGCTTTTTTATCTCTGCGCCAAGCAGATCGAAATGGCGTACGTTCCAAGTATAGAGGCAGTCCGCCCCTGCCTTGAGAGCGCAGGCCGCGACCAGGCCGTCATAAACGGCGCCGCCCACGATTCCCTGCTGCGCCATGCGGCGGATGGCGGCGCAGTACTCATCGCCGTCAAGCCAAACCAAAGTAAACCGCTGCTCGATTCCCTGCAAAACCAAGTTTGCAGCTTCGGCACTCATCCGCTCTTTTCCGGGATACCGGGTGAAGGTGGAGTACGTTTCCGCCAGGCTGTGCGCCGCGCATCCCGCGTGCTTGCGAGTTGCAGACGCAAATACCGGAAAGCTGCGAGCATGGTGAGGATGGTCAGGCAGGAGTGCCGCAACCAGGACGGTGGTGTCGAAGAACCATTTCACCGGGATTTCTTCCGTCGCGGGCGGCGCGTGGCAGAATTGCGCGTAGGAAGATTGCCCATGAAGCTCCGTTCGCGCTCGCGACGAATCTGGCGCAACGTTTCATCGGTGGCACCGGCTGGGATCGCCTCCCCGACGCCGAAGACCCATATCCCCTGTTTCTGGTGCAGTCCAACTCCTCCCCTTCGAGGCCGAAGCACAATGCGATCCTCGGAGCTTTCCAGCTCCAGCGAATCGCCTGCGCGGAGTTGCATTTCATCGCGGACGGGCTTGGGCAGGACGACGCGTCCGGCCTTGTCGAGGGTCAAGGTGGTCGTCATGAAGTCATTATACAATGGTATTTGCCATCTTGAAATGCCATTATGTTTACTCAAGCTTGAGGTGAGACAGATTATGACTGCCATTATGAACCTATACATCAACACGACGCGTAATGCGTGCAGATTTGGCGACGAGGGCCGTTGTCGCTCAGAAGCACGGCGGACCGTGAAGTTGTTCTTGGCACCTCGTGATGTTCCGATGTCAGACGCGATGGTGCCGGATTACATGGTGAGCGATTTGATGGTAGATAGGTATTTCGCAATCGAGCCACCGGTCATGCGGGGCACCACGGAATTCGATGCAATCGTCGAAGAGATTGAGAGGGCGTACGTCCTAGGACTTTTCTTCTCCGCACTGTCGGGCGCGGTTGTAACGATTGAAAGGCTGCTCAACACAGCTCGGATAAGGCTCCACGAGCACTCCTCACCGAAGGTGAAGGACTTATGGAACAAGGATTCAACAAACGATTGGCGCGCGAATATCGACGCGCTGGTGAAGTGGGGATACCTAAGCCGTGAACTCGCGGCAGAGTTACCCCACGTGTACGAGATTCGCTGCCGCTACTTGCATTCCGGCAGCATCGCGTCGGTGGAGGCGGACTCGCTCAGGGCGATCAAAGCTGCTTATCGATTGTTGAACGAGTTCATAGGCTTCCCTCCGCATTTGTTCAAAATGGGCACCTTCGGAGTGGAATGCCTCAATCCTAATGACCCGCTGGTTCGGGTTTTCTATGCGCCGAATGTCGCGGCGTAATTGTGCGAAGCGTCGCTGCCTTAGCTCCGTGTAGAACTGCGACGATTTCCTGGACGCGCATTTCGACGCCGCCCTCCGCGGGGTCCGCCTCCGGAGGCGTTTATGGTCTTTGCGACGATCAGGCGCGAATCGCATGAGCTACATACCATACCCTTGCCGTCCCGTGCTCTAAGAGCGCGAACGTGTGGTACTAGCACGTTATATAGCTTGCACGTGGCATTCTTACACTTATAGTTGGTGACCATAGCCTTCCAGCAATTTTGCTAGCACCTTTAGTTAATATCGAACTGCTCCTGATGCACTGCCGGATCGCTCTTCACTATGATGGTCCGCTTGGTCATCTCTTCCATCTCGTTCAGCAGGCGGCCGTTGTTGGCTTTCAATTCCTTGGCCACATCTG
>JBAPQU010000209.1:0-10394 GCA_049280795.1 Candidatus Sulfotelmatobacter sp. | reverse complement strand
TTCCCATACTCGCTTGAGGCCGGCTAGACGTATGTCAAACGTCTCCTGCTGCGAGATGACGCAAATGCCCATCTCCCCGTAAGCATTGATGGCGAAGCCGTTCATCCCGCCGCCGCAGAAATACACCGCATCGTTCTGCGCAAGGTTCGGGGGATTCTCCAAGTCGCGCTTTGCCAGTCGACGATACTCGCTCATCCCTTTGGGAGCATGAAGATCGAGCGCCACTACTTCTTCGGGAGTAAGCCGCACCGCCAGCGGACTTTGGGAGCAGTCGATACGGGGATTGACCTGGCCATCGCACTTGAATTCGACGCCGAGTTCCTCTTCGGCAAACTGCCGCATCGCCACGACCTCGTGCTTGTTGATGCTGGTAGCCACCGTCTTCAACTTGAGCGGCAACCCTCGTTCGCGCAGCAACTCTATACCGCGCAGGCATCTATCGTACGAACCTGGTATCTGCGTTAGCGCTTCGTACGTTTCTTTTGTGCGGCCGTAGAGCGTGATCTCGATGGCGAAGGGCGGCCACTCGACCAGATAGTCCGCGATCTTTTCTGTGATGAGGGTGCCGTTGGTGAAGAGGGTGATCAGGAAACCTTTTTTCTTGGCGTAGGTGTAGATTTCGAGAAAATCTTTGCGGGCAAAAATTTCGCCACCGGTGTAGAGGAGCCAGAAGCAGCCCATCTCGACCAATTCGTCGAGCATGCGGAAGTGTTCTTCCGTGGTCATTTCGCGGCTGCGCGCGTCCTGGTCGCCCATGGGGAGATTGTTGTAGCAGTGCTGGCATTCGAGCGGACAGCGCCGCGTGACTTCAATCGAAACCTGCATGGGCGCACGCTGGCCGGACTGGCGTTGATGGAGGTCCGCGCTGAATGCCCCGTAACTCAGTTGTTCCATGTGTCCCCTGATTCGGTTGTCATAACAGTCGATCGTTACTTGCGATTATTGCTATCCCGCTGCTTGCATTTCCGTTCGAGCCGCTGAATCGATCGCGGCAAACGCAACTACCGGACGGGCTTCGACTAATCCCACCGAGAGCATGTCGTTCAGAAATTGCATCACATCCCGTTCGGCTTGCTCTTGCTCGACCACGTACTCGTTCTCGACTGTCGTGATCAACTCGGAAAGTCCCTTTGGAGTTTCCAGTGACTGCCAGATCAGCGAGCCGGTTTCGTTGAAGCTGTAGATCGAGGCCAAGTCGCCGACTTTGCCGCGCACGGGAACGATCAAAGTTTCTCCGGCTACGCGGCGTGAGACGACCGATTGTGAGCGCACAAAGACTTGCTCTGCTTGTTGGTTTTCTTGCGATTCCGTTTTTCGTAACGAGATTGTTTGCATAGAAATATGGAGGAGCTCACGCTTCCTCTTTAGTAATTCGATTACCGCAGAACCCAACGCATAAAGCAATTGCGCCTTTGGGCGCAGGTATTCGGTTGGTTATCACCCTTGCTGGTTCCAAACCATAGACACGACATGGGTTTACGGCATCGTCGCAGGTTGAGATGGGGAGAGAGTGCCGGAGTGTCTGATCAAAAAATGGTGAGCTTGGGAAACGGAGTGAGGAAGCGCGAGTGAGTTCTCTTTCGCCCCTTCGGGACTAGCTTCGTTCCTGCCAGTCTCCCACGGCTTACGCCGTGGGCTGCATTCTTTCGCCGCTTCGCGGCTGAAAAGCCGAAGCGTGTGTTACGCCCGTAACCATGGGCCGCGCTGGGTTTTGAACTATGATCCGAATTGGAGCTGCGATGAAGAAGCTGAATTTTCTGGTTTCACTTACCAACAACGACAACGACTATCAGCAGGAGCAGGCGACAGCGGCCGAAAACGCCGGACGCCGTTTGGGCGTGTGCGTCCAGATTGTCCACGCTAATAATGATGCGGTCACGCAGAGCCAGCAGTTGCTGCACTTTATCCAGGGTTCAGCTGCTTCGCGTCCAGATGCGATTGTGTTCGAACCCGCGGGTGGAACCGGGTTCCCGCAGGTTGCCCGCGCCGCCGCATCCGCGGATATTGGATGGGTCATCCTCAACCACGAGGCGGACTATCTCTCAGAGCTTCGCAGGTCGTGCAACGTGCCGGTTTTCTCCATCAGCTCCGACCATGAAGAAGTTGGAAAGATTCAGGGATTGCAATTCGCGGCGCTGCTGCCGCAGGGTGGATCGATTCTGTATATCGAGGGTCCGGCCAACAGCTCTGCAGCGAAGGAACGAAGCGCGGGAATGAACCGTACCAAGCCGGCGAATATTCAGGTGAAGACGCTGCGGGCGAATTGGACGGAGCAGAGCGCGTATCGCGCCATGAGTTCATGGTTGCGATTGCGCACTTCGCAGGAAACACATATTGACCTCGTGGGCGCGCAGGATGACAGCATGGCGGCGGGCGCGAGAAAAGCATTCGCGGAAATAGCCGAGGGCGACCGCGAACGCTGGCTCAAGATACCCTTCACTGGCTGCGATGGTTTGCCAAAAACCGGCCAGGCCTGGGTGCGCAGTGGTGTGCTCGCCGCGACAATTTATATTCGACCCAATACTGACCTTGCTTTGGAAATGTTGACCGAGGCGATCCGCACTGGATCGCAACCGCCCGAAACTAAATTGATCGCTCCCGAATCCGTGCCCTCGATCCAGGAGCTTACTCGACGAACAGCAACACCCGCGACGGGCAAACTTCAAAACGCCGCCAGAGTTTAGGATTAGTCTCGCTTCGCTCGTTGTGATCTCAGAGCAGGCACCGGGCCTGCCCCACATGGACACCTCCACAGGTTGAGCTACGACCAAACCTTAGGCCATGACTCCGCGCGCCTGAAAGCAGTAAAATTGCGAATTCTGGTTGGAGGGCAATGTCCATGGCTGAGGTTCGGAAAAAAGACACTCGGGAAAAAAGCAAGGCGGCAGTCGCGGTAGAGACGAGCGATGCGCAGATTGCAGTGCACTGGCGCGAAGAAGAATATTTTTATCCTTCATCAAAATTTATTGGACAAGCGAACCTCACCGACCCCGCAGTGATGGAGCGATTCAGCGAGAAGAATTTCCCGGAGTGCTTCCGCGAATATGCCGACATGTTGAGTTGGGATAAGTATTGGCATACCACGCTCGACACCAACGATCCGCCGTTCTGGAAATGGTTTGTCGGAGGCAAGCTGAATGCCTGTTACAACTGCGTGGACCGGCACCTCGATCAATACAAAAATAAAGCTGCCCTGATTTTTGTACCTGAGCCGGAGCAGGAGCCGACGGTATCCGTTACTTATCAGGAATTGTATGTTCGCGTGAATGAATTGGCGGCGCTGCTGCGCGATTTTGCCGGGTTGAAAGCGGGAGACCGCGTCACCATTCACATGCCGATGATTCCGGAGCTGCCGGTGACCATGCTGGCTTGCGCGCGGCTGGGAGTAATCCACTCGGTTGTGTTCGGCGGCTTCAGTGGAGAGGCTTGTGGCCGACGGATTGCCGATTCTGGCAGCCGAATTTTGATCACGGCGGACAGTTACTATCGCAACGGAAAGTTGATGGACCACAAAGCCAATGCTGAGATTGCGCTCGACGTGGCGAAACAGGAAGGCCAGTCTGTGGACAAGGTGCTGATTTGGAAGCGGCATCGCGGGCAGTATGGCTCGGCCACGCCCATGACGCCGGGGCGAGATTATTTTCTCGATGAAGAATTGCTGAAATTCTCCGGACGGATCGTCGCGCCGGTTTCCATGGATGCGGAAGCTCCGCTGTTTCTCATGTACACCAGTGGAAGCACCGGCAAGCCCAAAGGCTGCCAGCACCGCACCGGCGGCTATCTCGCATATGTAACCGGCACTTCCAAATTCATCCAGGATATTCATCCCACGGATGTTTACTGGTGCATGGCCGATATCGGCTGGATCACGGGGCACTCCTATATTGTTTACGGTCCACTTTCGTTGGCTGCCACCAGCGTGCTCTATGAAGGCGTACCGACTTTCCCCGATGCGGGAAGAGTATGGAGAATCGCCGAGCGCCTCGATGTTAATATTTTTCACACTTCACCGACCGCGATTCGCATGTTGCGGAAGTCCGGTCCCGATGAACCTAAGAAATATAACTATCACTTCAAGCACATGACCACCGTGGGAGAACCGATTGAGCCTGAGGTTTGGCGCTGGTATCACGAGACGGTTGGAAAAGGCGAAGCTGTAATCGTAGACACATGGTGGCAAACAGAAAACGGGGGCTTCCTTTGCACCACAAAGCCGGCGATTGATCCCATGAAGCCGGGAAGCGCGGGACCAGGTGCGCCGGGAATTTTCCCCACAATCTTTGACGAAAATAACGCCGAGGTCACGGCAGGATCAGGAAAAGCCGGCAACATTTGCATCCGCAATCCTTGGCCAGGAATTATGCAAACCATTTGGGGCGATCGCGATCGCTTCGTCGACCAGTACTACAAAAAATATTGCAAGAATCCCAAGAGCAAAGATTGGCATGACTGGCCGTATTTCGCCGCCGACGGTGCGGTGCTTGCGGCGGACGGTTATCTCCGCATTCTCGGGCGAGTGGATGACGTTATCAATGTCGCTGGACACCGCCTGGGCACCAAGGAAATCGAATCCGCGTGCCTGACTCTGCCGGAAATCGCAGAGGCCGCTGTAGTCCCCGTTGTCGATGAGATTAAAGGTCGAGTGCCGGAGGTTTACGTATCGCTGGCGCCCGGGATCAAGGCCAGCCCTGAAATTGCTGAGAAGGTGACGAAGACCATTGAAACGATCATCGGCAAGATTGCCCGGCCGAAAAGAGTTCACATTGTTCCAGATATGCCGAAGACGCGATCTGGCAAGCTCATGCGACGCATCCTGGCTGCGATCTCTAATAACCTGAGCACGGGCGACATTACGACCCTGTCAAATCCGGATATCGTCGAGAGCATCCGTGAAATGGTTCAGGGAAAAGGCGCGGTTGTGGTAAAGGATGGCCCCGATGACTTGAAACAATTCGGAAACGTGGACTGAGGACGTTAGATTCCAGTAAGCTGGCCGACAACTTACAATCATTTTTCTCACTTTTCGACAGCTGGACGCTGCGTGTCAAACGGCCAAAGTGAGGCGTGCGTGCAAAAACGTTCATCTTGACAAGGTGAATCTTCCAGCGGAGAATTGTCGCCGCCCTAGGTGGCGTCTTTTTGTTGTGCTCTCCATCGGGCTTCTCGTTTCCCCCCACGAGTGTGACCTTCGAAACTCTGTGACATGCGATTTTGCGGCAGGCAGGATCTTGCGTGCCGGTAAGTTCGCGCAGAGTCGAGTTCGGGTCTGTCTGTGCCGCTGAAGGAAGATCGAAGCGGCAAGCGGCAAGCGTCGTCGTTGGCTTGGGTTTTCTAGCAGGGGATCCACAATTTCCAAGGAGGAACTATGCGGTTTTCTGGTCTTTCGCGGGTGTCTGTCATCGGCACGTCGCTGGCGATTCTTCTTCTGAGCACGGTTACGCTCACCGCCAAGGACGGGCGCGATTTTGCGGGGTCTTACAGCTTCACCGGAGTGCAGGAGCAGGGCGGCATGGTGCAACTCACGCTGCACTTGCGGATGTTCAACTACAGCGGCGCCGATATTAAGGGCCCCGTCGTGACGTTGCGCGAAGGCATTTCCGGAGTGGGTTTGTTGGGCACATTCCCGGCGGTCAAAACCTGGTACAAAAACCGCGAGGTTGAATTCAGCCAGCAATTCACCGTCCCCAAGAGTGATTATCAGGACTGGTTGCGGCCACCGGCGCAGCCCAACGTAGTCATCATCTATCAGGACGCCAACGGGCAGACCTGGCAGAAGGGCGTTCAGATGAGTCCGCGGCCTACGCTCTAGCGCGGCGCCGAGATTTTGCTCTAACGAGCTTGCTCCAACAAGAAAAGACGAATACGAAAGCACTGATTTCCTGGAGGATTACATGCGTCGCTTAACGACAAGATTGGTTTTTCTGCTGGCCGCCCTGGCGCTGAGTTTGTCCGCGCTGGCGCAGCAAGATGTAATTTCTACGGCAGTCGGAGGCGGACCCAACGACATTCCCGCCCTCGACTCTAACCTTTATAACCCCGTTTCGGTTGCCGCCGACAGCTCCGGCAATTATTACATTTCTGGCTATTACCAGAACCGCGTTTTCAAAGTGAGTTCGACTGGAACGCTCACCGTCTTAGCCGGCTCCGGCGCGCAAGGCTTTAGCGGAGACGGAGTCACGGGCGGCGCGGCGAATGCCAACTTGTATCACCCCTTCGGCATCGCGGTCGACGGTTCCGGCAATGTGTACGTCGCCGACCAGGGTAATTGCGTGGTCCGCAAGATCGACTCGACCAATACCATTAACACCATTGCCGGCATTGGTAACTCCTGCGGCTACAGCGGAGATGGCGACAAGGGCACGGCAGCGCAAGTTTACAATCCCAGCGGCGTCGCCGCCGATGCTTTCGGAAATCTTTTTATCGCCGACACCAGCAACTGCCGGATTCGCAAGCTGATTCTTTCCACCGACATTATCAGCACCTATGCCGGCAATGGCAGTTGCGGCTACGCCGGCGATACAGGCGCTGCAACCGCGGCCGAGGTTTACGAGCCCTACGGAGTCACCGTCGATACTACAGGCAACCTGTATATCGCGGACACCGACAACTACGTGGTCCGTGAAGTGACCAAGTCCTCGGGGAAAATTAACACGATCGCCGGCAACCATACCTACGGATTCCTGGGCGATGGCGGCGCGGCCACGAGCGCCGAATTAACTAGCATCTATCAGGTAGCGGTAAGCGGCACTACCGTCACCATAGGCGATTACAACAACCAGCGTGTCCGTCAGTTCACCATCGGCGGCAACATTACCACGGTGGCGGGCAGCGGCACCGGAGGGTTCTGCGGTGATGGTTCAGCCGCCACGAGCGCCTGTTTGAACGGTCCCAGCGGCGTCGCCATTAACGGCTCCACTATCTATATTGCTGACCAGAGCAACTATCGTATTCGTAAGTTCACCGTCGGCGGAGACATCACCACCGTCGCCGGCAACGGTAGCTACAATCTGCCTACGCTTCTGACGGGAGAACCGCCCAGCGGCGTGGTTCTTTACTATCCCATCGGAGTGTATGGCGATCCCTCCGGAAATATATTCGTGAATGACACCGACGATTACCTGGTGCGTAAATTCGTCAAGTCTTCCGACCTGGTGAACTTCTTCGCAGGAACCGGGACTGCAGGCTACACCGGAAACGGAGGTCTGGCAACCGCGGCCTAACTTAACTAAAACGACGGCGTAGCTCGCGACAGCGCCGGCAACATCTACATTGCTGACACGAACAACCACGTGATCCGCGAGGTCGCGGCCGCCACAGGCGACATCAGCACGTTCGCCGGAACCGAGCGCTGCGCGTTTAGCGGTGACGGTGGTCCAGCCACGAGCGCCGAACTTTGTTACCCGTCGGGCGTCTTCGTAGACAGCAAGAACAATGTCTACATCGCCGACACTTACAATCATGTTATCCGCAAAGTAACTGCTGGTACCATCACTACCATCGCCGGCATTGGATCACGTAACGGATATTCCGGAGACGGCGGCCCAGCGACGTCCGCGCAGCTTTACTATCCTTACGGCGTAACCGTTGACGGATCGCAGAATGTCTATATCGCGGATACCGATAATTGCCGCATCCGCGAAGTTTCCGCCGCCACCGCTGTCATCAACACGGTTGCCGGAAGTGGCAACTGCACTTTCAGCGGAGATGGCCCAGCCACCGAGGAAGCCCTGTACTATCCCTACGGCATCCGTGTGGATGCTAACGGCAATATGTTTATTGCCGACACCTACAATCACCGGCTGCGTTGGGTAAGCACGTCCGGCTTGATGACTACCTTCGCCGGTACCGGAACTGCCGGGTATAACGGAGATGGAGAAGTGGCCACCAGCGCGGAGTTTTATTACCCGACGGGGATTTCGGTCGATGCTTCCGGCAACTTCCTCGTCGCCGACCAATACAACTTCCGCGTCCGAGGCATCACAGCCTTTGCCGCGCTGAACACGTCCACGGGCAGCGCCAATTTCGGTCTGACCAGCGTGGGCTCTACGAGCGCACCACAGACGATCACGCTGAGCGCTGTGGGACCGCTCACCATTTCCAGCATCTCCGTGAGCGGCACCTTCAGCGAGACTGACGACTGTCCCGCGAGTTTGCCGAACGGCACCACTTGCACCATGTATGTTTACTTCGCGCCGACTGCTTCTGGCAGCGCCACAGGCACGGTCACCATCAACACCAACGGCTTTTTCCACACTATTTCAACGATTTCGTTAGCAGGATCGGCATCGGCGATCACTGTTGCAGGTGCGCCGGTAAGTTTCGCCAACCAACTGGTCAAGACGACGAGCGCAGTTAAGGCGGTCACGGTCACCAACGCCGGCACGACTGCAATTACGATGGGCGCGATCACCTTGACTGAAACCACCGATTTCGCCATCAAGACCAACACCTGTCCGGCTTCGGGCGCCAAACTGAACGGAGGGGCGAGCTGCACCATCAGCCTTACGTTTACTCCGACGTCCACGGGGGCCAAGAAGGGTACGGTCGTCATCAACGACAGTGATCCCAGTTCGCCGCAACTGGCGGGCGTTACCGGGACTGGTATCAGCAATGTCACGCTGAGTCCGACTTCGATTACGTTTGCCAACACCGCCATCGGTGTATCGAGCCCCGCAACCACCATCACCCTTACCAACAACACCGGAGTGTCCCTCACCCTGAGCACTCCGGCAGTGACGGTGACCGGACCGTTTGTCAGTACAACGGGCACCACTTGCACCCCTGGTCTGGTAATCGCGAACCTGGGCACCTGCATTATCGACGCGTCGTTCAAGCCCAAGGTAGCTGGTTTCGTCACAGGCACAATCAGCGTGGGCGATACCAATGTAACCAGCCCGCAAAGTGTCGCTCTGCAAGGAACCGGAAGCGACATCAAGTTCGTCCCGGCTTCGGTTACCTTCGCCACGACGCCCGACGGCACCACCGTTTCCACCACCGTCAGCGTCACCAACGTCGGCACGACCACCGTCACCTTCACGGGTGCGGAGATCTCGGGTGCCAACAGCGCGGACTTCGGCGAAAGTTCGGGCAATCCGCCCTGCAGCGGATCGCTCGCGGCCGCGGCTACCTGTACGTTCACCGTTACTTTCGACCCGAGCAAGGTTGGAAAGGAAATCGCAACGTACAAGCTGTATGACAACAGTCCCGGCAGCCCGCAATCTCTGGCGCTGACAGGAACTGGATCGGCAGCGGCAGCACACTAAGCTGTAGTTTTTCTGATTCACCTACGCCGCCGGGCACATCCCGGCGGCGTAATTTTTTCAGTAGGGCTCTGCTCTGGGTGCCGACTACCCATAATTTGGACAACATGATTTAGACAACGCATGATTTAATAGACGGGCACCGAGAGCTGAGTCCGCGAGTCGAACTCCATGCCAACGCTAATTCCACAGCCTACGCGCATCCAATCCGCCGGCAATAAACCCAAGCTCATCGACGAATACATTGGACGCGTCAACTCTCAAACTTCATCGGCAAGCGTGGCCCACATGCGCAGTCCCGCCGGATGGGTTGAACCCGGCCAGACTCCCGCCTTCGACGAGTTCACTGTCGTCCTTAAGGGCACGCTCCGTGTAGAACACAAAGCCGGCTCCCTCGATGTCGCCGCCGGACAAGCTGTAATCGCTCAAGCCGGCGAGTGGATCCGTTACTCCACTCCCCATGAAGGCGGAGCCGAGTATATCGCTGTCTGTCTTCCGGCATTTTCCATGGATACGGTCCACCGCGATCAGCCATAACCCGCCGCTAGAGACTTTCGTTTGTAAGCCGCAACCGCAGCGGGTTTTGACATGTACAGGTGGCCAATCAGGGTATAATTCCGGGCGGTTTCAAGTCGGCAAAAAATTCATCGTAAAGACAAGCTTGCGTTGCAAGGGCTGATTTGGATGCCAGATCTACGCAAGTATTCAATATGCGCGTCCCCGGCTCTCTTCGCTTGCAATCACGCCGCCTCAGGAGAACACCATGAAACGTCTCGCTATGTTTGCTGTCTCTCTCGTTCTACTGCTCGCCACCAGCCACCTCGCCAGTTCACAAGCCTGGGTGCCGCTGAAACATCAGTTGAGCCCCAATCTCGGATTAGGCAATCCACTGCTGCTCACTGACGGCACCGTCATCGCGCACGAAGGTTGCGGGTCGGGATGGTGGCGGTTGACTCCCGATCAATTCGGCAGCTATATCAACGGCTTTTGGAGCCGCATCGCCTCGCTGCCCGCAGGATACTCGCCGCTTTATTTCGGTTCGGCTGTCTTGCCTGTCGGCCGCGTCATGATGATGGGCGGAGAATACAATGCCGCTACTCCCGGCAATTGCCAGGGCGTGTGGACAAATCTGGG
>JBAPQU010000208.1:0-5116 GCA_049280795.1 Candidatus Sulfotelmatobacter sp. | reverse complement strand
CTCACAAAGACAGGATGGAAATTTTCCGAACCATTTCAAGGGAAGGCCGCGGATGGCACGACGGACCTCTATGGATTGATCTGGAAGCCATCGAATTTCGATCCAGCGAAGAAATATCCGATTATCGAATTCGTCTACACTGGTCCGCAAGCATTCTTTGTACCCAAGAGTTTTGGCCGAACGCTATGGCTGCAGTCGATGGCGGAACTGGGATTCGTGGTGGTGATGGTGGATGGTCGCGGCACTACCGGGCGTTCGCGTGCGTTTCACCAGTTTTCATACCGAAACCTGGGCGGATCTTTCGAAGACCACGTGGCCATGATCAAGCAAATGGCCGCGCGCCACTCGTATATGGATGCAACGCGGGTTGGAATCTTCGGTACGTCAGCCGGGGGTTACGGCGCAGCTCACGCAATGCTGGTCTTTCCTGAGTTCTACAAGGTCGGAGTCTCCACATCCGGCGATCACGATGCGCGCCTGGATAAAGCGTGGTGGAATGAGGCCTACCAGGGATATCCCGTGCAGGACGACTATGCCGCTCAGTCGAATGTGACCATGGCGGGACGACTGGCGGGGCATCTACTAGTTGAGCATGGGGATATCGACGATAACGTCCATCCCGTGGAAACGATGCGCTTTGTCGATGCTTTGATGAAAGCGAATAAGAATTTCGACATGCTCTTCGTGCCCAACATGTTTCACGGAGAGAGTGGCGAACATGCCTTGTATCTGGTCAGGCGGCGGTGGGACTACTTCGTCCAGTATCTGCTAGGGGTGACGCCACCAGCCAACTTCGAGATCAAAGAAGATAGAGATACTGCCAACGGTCGGCGTCGACGGCGCTGACATGTAGTCAGCGCGCAATCGAAGCAGCTGACGAGGAGAGTTATGCGCCGGCGCGATTTTCTGCAAGGAATGGCAGCCACAGCAGCTGGTCTTGAAATCCTAACCCGCGGCGGTGCAGCGTCCGCTCAGACTCAGGCCTCTGTTGTCCGCAAGCCTTCGCAAAAAGCCGCTGACATTTCGGTTGAAGGTTATACGTTAGTTGTGGAACTCAAGAACGAGCTGGATTCGTGGAAGGTCTACGAAGATCTGCGCACGCGCGAGGGATCCCTGGTGTTTGTGTCGTCCTCCGGCAATGCGCGAGTGCTCACCAAGAGCGCCGAAGCTTCGATGGCGGAAGGCACTCCATACCTGGGACTTACTCTTAAGGAAATAAGCTTGTCCGCGCCTGATCTTCTTGCGGATCGTCTTCTGCAGGATGGCGATCCCGACCCGGAAAAAGTGAAATCCGCAGCGCCGCCCATGGCATCGGCAGAGAAGAATCCGCGCATGTGGACCACGTTCGTCAGCACGAAGGAAGCGTACGACGTCACTCCGGTGTACCGCAGTGGCAGCACGAGGACTTACCATCCTATTCAGTATTCTCCCGAACTGCGCGAAGCCCTAAAGCAGGGGCATTTTTATGATGGTTTAGTTGGCGGTTGGATGCCGGCAGTCCGAAAAGTGATTCCGATCTCGGACCGGGCCTACTGGGAAGTAATTTTGTTTGGTGACACTGGTCCGAATAAAAATAAATACATCGTGCATACCTGGCATCGCACGGCTCGAGTGGAAGACGGCAAGATTATCAAGGTCGTGTACGGCCACAGTTATCCGGCATACCCGCCCGCACGCGTAGACCCGCAACCTGAAGAGTTCTACCGCGCGCTGCTGGCCTTCGCAGAATATTGGGACGACCAACTGCACGATTTCGCTCCAGCGTCGCTTCCGCAGGACGCTTGGGTCGACATGTCGAAGCACTCGTTCGCTAAAGAGCTGATGACGCGGCCTGGCGGTATTTATCCCAAGTATGGTGCAGTCGACCGAGACTATGGCGGTTCGGAATACGACGGCTTTCAGGATATTTTCACCAGCGCAATCTATACCAACATGGAGTGGGGCCGTCTTGAAACAGCGCGGCTTTTTATCGACAACTACTTCACCGAATATGTGGATTCCAAGGGGATGATCGACATGCGCGGTCCCGAGACCGCGCAGTTTGGCATGACACTTTCCCTGCTGGCTCGCTACTTCCACTACAGTGGCGACCATACGTTGATCCGGAAGCACCGGGAAAAAATCGAAGCCACGGCAAAATTGCTCGAAGACATGCACGACGAAAGTCTCCGACTCCCGCCGGAGAACCCCGGCTATGGACTGATCTCCGGATGGAGTGAATCGGATTCCTGCCTCACCGAGAATCCGTCCCTATATTGGCGCCCTTACTATGCGAACAGCGCATTCGCGGCGCGAGGATTCAAAGACATTGCCAAGGCGTGGAAAGAACTAGCCCATATCAACTCCTCTCCGCGGATGGAGAAGTCGGCACAAGGCTGGCTCAAACGCAGCCAGACACTGCAGGAACGGACCATCGCAAGCATCGAGAAAAATATCCAGAGCGACAAGACCCCACCTTACATCGGATTGTTTCCGGGAACATCGCTCACGTTTCGCGAGTCGCTGGCAACAGAACGGCCGAGCCCGCAGCAATGGCCGCACCGTCCGTATGCCGAGTTGCTGCAGGCGGATGTTCTGCCTCCAAGCTTAACGAACCAGGTGATCGACTGCATGCGAGCCTACGGAGCCACCACGCTTGGAGTTGTAGCCAACGTTGGACGGGTTCAGGAAGATGGCCGTGACATTCTCGGTTTTATCTCCTATGGCTACGCACAAGCACTGCTGCGGCTCGACCGCATCGAGGAGTTCCTGCTGTTTCTTTATTCCCATCGTTATCATGCGCACACGCGCGGCAGTTGGACCGCGGGAGAAGTCACAGGCATTACCGGAGATTCGGGAACCTATTGCGTTCCGGCGCAACAAACCATCCCGCTGCTGGTTCGTTGGATGCTCGTACTTGAGGATTCCGACGAAGACAGGCTGTATCTCGCTAAGGGCCTGCCGCTGGAATGGGTGGCTTCCGGAAAAGAAATACGAATCGAACAGGCTCCTACGCGGTGGGGCAAAGCGACTTTCAGCTTAGTGACAAAATCGAACTCCAACTCCATAGTTGGACAAATCGAACTGAGTGGGGCCACAGTACCCAAGGAAGTGCATTTCAAGCTTCGGCTTCCGGTGCATGACTTACCTAAAAGTGTGGCAGTCAATGGTCAGCCCGTAACATTGGGAGGAACTCACAAAGATACCGTCATGATTGATACAAAGAACCAAAGGAAGTTCGAAGTGGTCGGTCAAATGGGCTGAGTTATAGGGTTTTCTGTGACTTCGGTCGCCCAGCATTATGATTTCCATCGAGCTGTGCCTCGCTCCGCTTTTTCTCCAGAGCTTCCTTCAGCGACTCCCCGGCGTATTCGATGTGCTGGCGTAACAGCTTGCAGGCGCGGACCTGGTCGCGTTGGCGGCAGAACTCCAGAATCTGATGATGCTCTTCGTTCGCGCGTTTGATTCCGTGAGTAAGGTAGAGCTGCAGGCGAGTGTACCGCTCGCCACTGTTGTTGACATTGCGGATAATCGCCATGAATCGAGGCTGATTGGCCCGCGAGTACAGGATCGAATGAAATTGCCAATTCAAGCGTCCCCACGCGGAGACATGGTCGTCACTTCGAAGTTCGTTTACATACTCGCTCAAGACGGCGCCGGCCTCCGAGAAATCCTCTTCCGTCAGATGAGGGATCGAAAGCTTCAAAACCTCGGGCTCAAGCAAAGCTCGAATTGAAAAAAGCTCTTCCACATCGTCGGCAGATAATGCGGGTACAACTGCTCCCCGGTTCGGAACGATTGCGATCAAACCTTCCGCATCCAGTTGCCGCAGCGCTTCGCGAACCGGAATACGGCTAACCTGATACTGATTCGCGATCGCATCCTGCCGAAGCTGAGCGCCCTCAGGAATTTCCCCGCGAATAATCTGGTCGCGCAATTTATCGGCGACCGCCGAGGTAAGCGATTGGCGCTGAATTGCTGAGTCAGGTGCGGTTTCTAGGTCCATATTGCAAGCTTGGAAAGCCAGATTTGAAGCTTATTTCCACTACTTGTACAGCCAATACTATATCGCATGTTGTATCCAAAGTGAGCCTTTCTAAGGCCCTGCAGCGCCGGGCGGAAGGTGTTCTTCCAGATACCTCGTCAGCAGGGAATAGAGGTGGAACGCAGTTCCGCTTCCTTCTGTGATGGCGTGGGTTCGCCCGGGATAGGTCATGAAGTCGAATGGCTTGCCCAACTCGATCAACCGGTTCACCAGTAATTCTGTGCCCTGGTAGTGGACATTGTCGTCTCCGGAGCCGTGAACCAGCAATAAGTTGCCCCGAAGCCCCTCGGCGAAATTAATAGGCGAGCCAGCCTTGTAGCCTTCGGCGTTATCCTGCGGCAATCCCATATAGCGCTCCTGATAGATGCTGTCATACAGGCGCTGGTCCGCAACCGGGGCCACAGCCATGCCGACTTTGTAGAGTTCAGGATGGCGGAACATAAGGTTCAGAGTGTTGGAAGCGCCTCCGCTCCGGCCCCAGACGGCTACACGGTTTGGATCGATATAGGGCCGGGCGCGCTCCAGAGTTTGCAGAGCCAGCGCCTGCTCCTTTGACGACAGGACTCCAACATCGCCGTAGATGACCTTGCGCCAGGCGCGTCCCTTCGGCGCGGGCGTGCCGCGGTTGTCGAAGCTCGCGACTATATAGCCTGCTTGCGCCAGAGCCCGATGGAAAATTCCATGCCATTCGTCCCAGCCGTCAACGACAGTCTGCGCGGCCGGTTCTCCATACACATAGATGAGAATCGGATACTTTTTTGCGGGATCGAAGTCTTTCGGCTTGATGAGCCATCCATCCAGTTTTACGCCATTGCCGATATCTTCTTGAAAGAACTCGGTTGGAGTCGAAGCAAGGTCCTTAGCCGCCGACCGCAGGTGTTCGTTATTTTCGAGCACGCGCTGCGGATGATGGTCTGGCAGCCGAATGAGGTCGGTTACCGGCGGCGTGTCGAAGATTGAATACGTATGGATGGCCCAGCTTAAGTCCGGCGAAACGTTGTAAGAATGGGTTCCCGGCTGGTTTGCCGGCGTCAATCGCTCGGTCGTTGGTTTTCCCTCAAGCCGGGTACGGTAAAGATAGCGTTGTGTGGC
>JBAPQU010000207.1:0-4301 GCA_049280795.1 Candidatus Sulfotelmatobacter sp. | reverse complement strand
CGGCCATTCTTACACTGCCCCACTCCCGGCTCGCCTAGCGTGCCAACATTCGGAGTGGCGAAGTCCAGGTTCCACTCATGGGTATTAGGATTGAACCATCGTAAGGCCAGCAACTGCACGTGACCCGCCGGCCCGTCGCCCACATATTCCGCCAGGTTGGCGCGTCCGCCCCACACTCGGTGAACTACCGTCTGACCATCCAGCGCAGCCCATGTCGTTGACTGCGTCAGTGGATGCATAAGCCGTGAAGACTGCGTATGCCACGATCCCAGATCGAAGTCGAACGCGTGCGCATCGGGATCGGCGCTCATCGATTCGGCACTCATGGGCTCGGCGCCAGCAGCCATGTCCGACGGCGGCGCACCTTTTTCGCGCGTCTTATGGGCATCGAATGACGTAAACCACGTCTTGCCTCCATCATTCGAATACGATTCCGTGTAACGATGCGAATTGGGAGTGATCTCCGACCACACTCCCCGTACGAAGATTGACTTATCGTGAAAGGTATCGTGTGCGTAGAGCTCGCCACGGCCGTCGTGAAACTCGCCCACCAAACCTCCTGAGAGTACCGCCATCTTACTGTTGAGGAATGACTGACTCCACTGGTGCGACTGTGGGTTGTAGAGAAACAGAGACAGTCCTTCCCAATGTCCCTTCGGGTCGTCGGCCTCAATCTCTTCCAACTTCGCGCGCCCACCCCAAACCGGTCGTATCGTGACCGTTCCGTTGAGTTCGACGACGTCGCTCGAAGCCGAGAACGGATCGAGCACACGGCGTATGTGCGTATGCCAGACGCCAGTGTTAAAGTCGAAATCGTGCGATCCGTCATGGGCCTGAGCCTGCTCCGTGCCTGTGGCCTGGGGAGGGAGGCAGAATGCAGGCTGCGACGGCCAGCCGACTGAGCAGAGGAGAAGAGGAATTGCAATGACTCTTAGCAGATTGCGAACGTTGTTGGTTTTGGTCTCTATCATGCGTGCAGTGTAGGCTTATTCTCGGCGAAGGCATTGCAGGTATGGCACAGGGATTTTCAAAGGTAAATCAAAGCGCGATTGAGACGGCATATTGCTTTGGCGATTTCGCGCTTTATCCTCAAGATCGCCTGCTTAAGAAAGGTCCGACCTCGATTGCTCTTCAACCCAAAGCCTTCGACGCTCTTCTTTGCCTGGTTCGAGGGGCAGAGCACATGGTTTCCAAGCAGGAGCTGAGCCAAACACTCTGGTCCGATGTGCATGTAAGTGAGCGAAATCTCACCAACCTGATTGTGAGCCTCAGGAAAATTCTGGGCCCGGATGCGATAAAGACTGTTTCCAAGCATGGGTATCGATTTGAATTGTCCGTCTCAGGAGAACCTGGCATTAGGCGGGAGACTTACGAGAAATTCATCCGCGCTCGGGAACTGACCACGCAGCGATCACTTGAGTCGATGTTACTCGCACGAGATTTGTACTGGACCTGCCTGGCGGAGAACCCGAACTTTGCGCCCGCCTGGGCATGGTTGGGCCGGTGTTGCTGGTTCCTCGATAAATTCGCCCACAGGAGCTCAGTTGTACCGGAGTTGGCAGAAGCTGCATTTCAACGTGCCTTCGCGCTCGATCCCGATCTGGCATCCGCTCACCAGTTTTACACGTTCCTGCAAGTGGACCTTGGCCGGGCCGATGATGCGATGCGCCGGCTTTTCGAACGCCTTGAACGCCATCCGACAGAACCGGAATCTTTCTCGAGTCTGGTTCAAGTGCTCCGGTTCCGCGGACTACTTGGAGAATCTGTAGCAGCGCACAGACGAGCCATCGAATTGGACCCGACCGTTACCACCAGCGTGGCGCACACCTTCTTCCTGGCAGGACAATACAAAACCGCAATCGAAGCCTACGGTGGACGAGCCGCATATTATCTAGATGCGGCCGCATGGGCTGCGCTGGGCGACCGAAAGCAAGCGGTTGCCCTTCTGCGCGAACGACTCAACAACACTTCGTTATCAAAGCTCATAACGGCTCTCATGGCGTCGCTATTAGCTATCCTCGAAGGTAAAACTGACGAAGCGGAGAGCTTTATGGATGAGGCCGATACTAGCCGCGATCCGGAAATACTGTTTTATTTCGCTCGGCATTACGGCCACATGCGCTTGCATGACGCTTCCATCAAAGCTCTCCGACTCGCTGCACGTTCAGGCTTCACCTGCGCACCAGAGACGTTGAAGTCGGATCCATGGCTGGTCCCGTTGCGAAAGCATCGGGACCTTGGCCAACTGCTAAACGATGCAGACATTCTTGTTGAAAAAGCCAGATCGAGTTTCGCGGGTTGTGCGGCGAGTGCGAAATGTTTTCGCTAAATCAGCCTTTTATTTTCGCGGCACTTGGAGCGCCGACTTTCCACCAGTCTTGCCACTAGTCCGGCAGCATTTTGCCGCGGGTTTCTACTGCGAAGGGAATTACCAGCAGGCCGAGGCCGAAGGCGATTGCGGTGTAGGCGACGGGCTTGCCGAGTGTGCCCATCTGGTTAACGAGCGCGCCTACTGCGAAGTTGACTCCGGCGGCAATGAAGCGGCCGAATGACGTGGTGAAGGCGAAGGCGGTGGCGCGGACGCCGGTGCCGTACTGCTCGGGAAGCCACAGACTGAAGACGGCGAAGTTGCCGCCGAAGAAGCCGAGGAAGAAGAGCACGGCGATGAAGGGATGCAGTCCTTGCGGAAGATAGAATGCCCAGCCGAAGCTGAGCAGGATGCAGGTTGCCATTCCGAAGTAATAGAAAGCTAGAGTTCGTTTGCGGCCGAAACGTTCGGCTAATGGCGGAACTGCGAGGCAGCCGAGAATGGTGCCAAGCGACAGCAGTCCCATGCCGAAGGAAGACATGCGAACCGCTTGCGGTTGCAACATGCCGGAGCGCTTAGCCAGGTTGATGATTGCGGTTGGTGCGTAGACTGCGGCCGCCCAGAGGCCGCAGATGGCTGAGGCCAGTAGAACTGTGTTAACCAGCGTGCGCTGAGTGTAGGGAGGACTGAAGATGCGGCGCAGAGGAGACGCTCCGGCTTCGGCTTTGATTTTGATATTGGCTTTCTGCTGCCAGCGTTGGGGCTCCTTCACGCGAAGCAGAATTACGCAGGCGACGACTACGGGCGTGAGTCCGCACCAGAACATGGCGCGCCATCCATAGTGCGGCGCGACCGTATAGTTGAGAGCGGAGGCCAGAAAAAAACCGGCGTAGTAACCGGTCTGCAAATATCCGGCGCCCATCTTGCGGCGATCTTCGGGCCAGGCTTCGGCGACGTAAGTGCCGGCGAGCGCCCACTCGCCGCCGATTCCAATACCGGCGAGCAAGCGGAATAATCCCAGTTGCCATACCGTTTGCGACAACGCGGCGGCTCCGGTGAAGATGGCATAGACGAAGATGGTGGCAGCGAGCACGCGCGTACGGCCGAATTTGTCGGCGATCGGTCCCCAGATTAACGAGAGTCCCCAGCCTACTAAGAAGAGAGCGAAGAGAATGGATCCGGTGAAACCTACGGTGGCGGGAGTGGCTTTGTAGCCGGATTTGGGAAGGAGTTCGGTGAGCGCGGGGCTGAGGACGAGAGCGTAAATCACCGAGTCCATACCGTCGAGGGTCCAGCCGGCCCATGCGCCCCAGAAGCCAGTGATCTGCTGGCGGGAGAGCTTGGTGTGAACTGCGGGCATGGTGCGCGTCACGACTGGGTTCGCCATCTGGTCATCTCTTGCGGGCAGCAGCATATCACGGGTGCCTCGTGATGCGGGATGAGCTTAGGGGATGGGATGGCCGGCGCTGGTGGTTTGAAACAATGCTGTGACCGCAGACTTTACAACTTTTCCCATGGCGTTGCGGGGAAGCGTATCGAGCACCAGAAGGCGGGAAGGAATTTTGTGCGCCCCTAATCGATCTTTGGCCCAGGTGCGAAGAGCTTGCAGATCAAGGGCGTGGTTGTTGTTGAGCACTACAGCGGCGGCGACACGCTCGCCCCACTCGGGATCGGCTATGCCGACGACGGCACACTCGGCGACTGCGGGATGCTGACGCAATGCTTCCTCGATTTCGAGCGCTGATACCTTGTGGCCGCCGGTTTTGAGGATGTCGATGCTGGTGCGGCCTAAGATGCGATAGCGGCCGTTCTCGACGACGGCGGTGTCGCCGCTGCGAAACCATCCGTCGCGGAAGGCGGCGCTAGTGGCCTCGGGTTGGCCCCAATATTCGGTGAAGACGCTGGGCCCGCGGACTTCGATTTCGCCCGGCGTTCCGGAAGCGACGGGCGCGCCGTTTTCTCCGACAAGTTGAACTTCGACGCCCGGCAGCGG